>NZ_CP114599.1:2871000-3190000 GCF_027286305.1 Phenylobacterium sp. NIBR 498073 | reverse complement strand
CCTGCCCGGTGCCGGAAGGTTAAAAGGAGGGGTGCAAGCTCCGAATTGAAGCCCCGGTAAACGGCGGCCGTAACTATAACGGTCCTAAGGTAGCGAAATTCCTTGTCGGGTAAGTTCCGACCTGCACGAATGGCGTAACGACTTCCCCACTGTCTCCAGCATAGGCTCAGCGAAATTGAATTCCCCGTGAAGATGCGGGGTTCCCGCGGTCAGACGGAAAGACCCTATGAACCTTTACTGCAGCTTCGCCTTGGCGTTAGCGGCAACATGTGTAGGATAGGTGGGAGGCTATGAAACCGGGGCGCCAGTTCCGGTGGAGCCATCCTTGAAATACCACCCTTGTTGTCGCTGACGTCTAACCGCGGCCCGTTATCCGGGTCCGGGACATGGCGTGGCGGGCAGTTTGACTGGGGCGGTCGCCTCCCAAAGTGTAACGGAGGCGCGCGATGGTGGGCTCAGAGCGGTCGGAAATCGCTCGACGAGTGCAATGGCATAAGCCCGCCTGACTGCGAGACTGACAAGTCGAGCAGAGACGAAAGTCGGCCATAGTGATCCGGTGGTTCTGCGTGGAAGGGCCATCGCTCAACGAATAAAAGGTACTCTAGGGATAACAGGCTGATTTTGCCCAAGCGTCCACAGCGACGGCAAAGTTTGGCACCTCGATGTCGGCTCATCACATCCTGGGGCTGGAGCAGGTCCCAAGGGTTCGGCTGTTCGCCGATTAAAGTGGTACGTGAGCTGGGTTCAGAACGTCGTGAGACAGTTTGGTCCCTATCTGCCGTGGGTGTACGAAGCTTGAGAGGATCTGTCCCTAGTACGAGAGGACCGGGATGGACACACCTCTGGTGGACCTGTCATGGCGCCAGCTGTGCAGCAGGGTAGCTAAGTGTGGAATAGATAACCGCTGAAAGCATCTAAGCGGGAAACTAACCTCAAAACAAGGCTTCGCCGAGAGCCGTGGTAGACCACCACGTTGATAGGCCAGGTGTGGAAGTGCGGCGACGCATGCAGCTTACTGGTACTAATCGCTCGATAGGCTTGATCGTTCTTAGTCAAACTCATGACTAACGCGCTTTGTGTGATGTCTTCTCTTTTCAACGCATCCGTTTCGTTGACCTGGTGGTTATACCGAGAGGTCCCCACCCGATCCCATCCCGAACTCGGTCGTTAAGCCTCTCTGGGCCAATGGTACTTCGTCTTAAGGCGCGGGAGAGTAGGTCGCCGCCAGGTCTACCAAACGGATGCAGTCCAAAACCCTTCAATACACAATCACACCCTGACGCGGGGTGGAGCAGCCCGGTAGCTCGTCAGGCTCATAACCTGAAGGTCACAGGTTCAAATCCTGTCCCCGCACCCAAGCTTTTCAAGCCCCCAAGCTCTCGCTCGGGGGCTTCTTCGTGTCCGAGACCCAACTCACGCCCCCATATCTGGCCAGTCCGGCATCGATAGCTTCACCGCCCGACCACGCTCCACGCCACCAAGGTGCTGCAGAAAACTCGCGATCGCGTTCTGGGTGCGGCGCATCGAGGTTTCGCGTCGTCATACCGAAGGCGAGCCCGCGCCTGGCGCCAGCGCACAGCGCGGCGGCTTGGATCGTTCGGCCGGGATGTCGCCGCCAAGCCTAACGGGTGACCCGCGTATTCTCGCCGTTGCCGATGACCCGGACGCGATCGCCGATCCGGAAATCGTTCGGCCCGCCGGGTTGGACGATGGCGATCGTGCGGCCGGAGTCCAGCTCGACGGTCAGCTCCAGGCCGGCGGTGCTCTGCGAACCTTGCAGCGCGCTCCCCAGAGCCCCGCCAGCCACCGCGCCGGCCACTCCGCCGGCGACGTTCGCCGCCGTGCCGCCGCCGATCTGGCTGCCGGCGATTCCGCCGAGAATGGCGCCCGTGCCCATGCCCAGGCGCGTCTCTCCCGGTCGGATGTTCACTGGGCGGATGCTCTGCAGCGTACCCAGTTCCACCGACTGCGGCCGCATTGTCTCCGTGCGCCTGTAGCTGTTGGGCGTGGGCTGCGGCGTGCAGGCGCTGATGAGCGCGGCGGACACAAGGAGGGGCAGGCTGAGGTGCGATAGTCTGGTCATTCGGCACGTCTCCGCGACGGCTGCGGCCGGCATTGGGCTTGCGGCGTTAGTTATCCCCGCGGACATTCGACCGCAGGTGGCCGCGCGGCGCCATCAGGTTGAATCCCGAGCCGGGCTGGGCCCCCGCCCCCTGTGGGTAACATTCTCGGCCGGCGCGATATGGGACCGCCGCGGCCCGACGCTGTCTGCGAGGCGGACTTGGCGCCCGCATCATCTCGGAGCGCCAGAAGCGCTGGCCGGCCGTAGAGAGGGAGCGGTCAGCCCAGCAGCGCGTCGCGCTGGGCCTGACTCAACGCCGCGATCTGGCTTGCGGTGAAGGCCTCGCGCACCCAGGGGCTCATCGCCCCGATCGCCGCCGCCGGCAACTCGGCGAGCTGGGCCCCGGTCAGCGCGGCGACCTGGCCGATCTCGAACATTGCGCCCTGCTGCGGCGTCAGCGCGCCGATCACCGCCGGGGGAAGGGCGGCGATCTGGGCCGGCGCCAGCGCGCGGAACTGCGCCGCCCCGAACTCCCCCAGGTCCTGCGCCGTCAGCTGCGCGACCTTGGCGAGCGGCAGGCCGCCGATCTGCGCGGCGCTGAGGCCGCCGACCTGGCTCGCACTCAGCGCCTGGAACTGATCGAGGGTCAGGACGCCGATCTGCTCGCCCGACAGGCCCGCCAGCTGAGCGTTCGACAGCGCGCCGAGCTGGGCGGACGTCAGGGCCCGCAGGTTGGCGGGCGAAAGTCCCGAGATCTGGGCGGCGGCGAGGCCGGCGACCTGCTCGGGGTCGAACGCCGCGACCTGCGCCGGGCTGAGCGCGTTGAGTTGGGCGGTCGAGAAGCGGCCGACCTGCATGGCGGCGAACTTGCGCAGGTCATCGCCCGTCAATGACGACAGCTGGCCGGCCGTCAGGCCGCTGATCTGCAGCGCCCCCAGCTTGCGCAGGCTCTCGGGCGCGATGGCCGAGAGCAGGTCCGGATCGAGCGCTCCGATCTGGGCGGGGGTCATCACCTGCACCTGGCCCAGCGCGAAGACGTCGAACTGGGCCGGGGCGAAGGCGGCGACCTGCGCCGGCGTCAGGCCCGCCACCTGTTGGCGGCTCAGCCGTGCGAGCTCATCGTCGGTCAGCGAGGTGATGTTGCGCAGGCTGAGGCCCGCCAGCTGCCCGGCGCTGAAGGACACGATCTGGTCGGCGCTGAATTCGTCGAAGTCCTCGGCGCTCAGGTCGCCCATGCGGGTCGCGCCGAGCCCAGACAACTGCGTGGCCTTCAGCGCCGCGACCTGCTCCTGGGTCAGGGCTGAATAGGCTTGCGCCGACATGCCGCCGATCTGCTGGGCGGTCAGGCCGCCGACCTGCGTGGCCGAGAACCCGGCGATCTGCTCAGGCGTCAGGCTGCTTAGCTGGGCGGCGGTCAGGCCGGCGATCTGGGCCGGGGTGAAGGCGGGCAGGTGGGCGCTCAGCGTCGCGAGCTGTTCGTTGCGCAGGCCCCCGATCTGGGCTGCCGACAGACCGCCGACCTCGGCCGCCGCAAGCTCGGCGGTCGAGGCCAGGCTCAGGGCGCCGATCTGCGACGGGGTGAGCGCTAGCCGTTGGACCGGGCCGAGCGCCGCGAAGCTTGATGGCGGCAGGGCGGCGATCTGCGCGGCGCTCAGGCCGCGCAATTGCGTGGCGTTCAGCGCGCTCAGCACATGGGGAGGCAGGGAAAGGAAGTTCTCGACACTGAGCGCCCCGAGCTGCGCGCCGCTGAGGGCGAGCAGATGGGCCGGCTGCAGTTCGGCGAAGTCTGCCGGGGCCAGGGCCGAGAGCTGGCCGGTGGTCAAGCCCTTGACCTGAGTGACGTTCAGCGAGGCGATCTGCGATGCGGTGAGCGCGGCCAGACCTTCGGTCGAGAGCGCGCCGAGCTGGCCGGCGGTCATTCCGTCAAGCTGGGTCTCCGACAGCGAGCTCACCTGCGCCTGTGACAGCGCGCCGAGCTGGCCCGTGCTCAACGCCCCGATCTGCGCGCCCGTGAACTTGGCGAGCACGGCGGCGTCCAGCCCGGCAAAGTTCGATGCGGAGATCGAGCGGACCTGCGAGGCCGACAGCGCGGCCAGGCTGACGGCTGGAATCGCGCCGAGTTTGGCGGGGCTGAGCGCCGCGATCTGGGCGGCTGACAGCGTCCGGGCCTGGCTCGGCGAGAGGGCGGCCGTGTGCTCCTCGCCCAGGGCGCCGATCTGCGCCGGGGTGAGGGCGGCGATCTGCTGGGGCGTGAAGCCGGCGATCTCGGCCGGCGTCAGCGAGGCGGTATTCGGCAGGCTCAGCGCGGCGAGCTGGCCGGGGCTGAACGCCAGAACCTGGGGACTGGTCAGGGCGATGAAGGCGGCGGCCGGCAATGAGGCCACCTGGGCGGGCGTAAGGCCCTGGAGCTGGGGCTTGGATAGGGCGGCGAACTCGGCCCCGCTGAACAGCGCCAGCTTGGCCGGCGACAGCGCGCTGAGCTGGCCGCCGGTCAGGCTCAGCCGCTGGTCGCTGCTCCAGGCCGCGATGAAGGTTTCGTCCACGGCCGTCAGCTGGCCCCTGGTCAGGCCGCGGACCTGGGACGTGCTCAGGCCGGCCGCCTCGTCCAGGGTCAGGGAGGTGATGTTGTCGGCGCTCAGCGCCCCGAGCTGTGCGGGGCTGAGGGCCAGCACCTGGGCCGAACTGAAACTGTCAAAGGTGGCGCGCGGCAGCTGTGCTATCTGGCGGGCGGTCAGTCCCGACAGCTGGGCCGGCGTCAACGCCCCGACCTGGTTCGGCGACAGCGCCGCCAGGTGGGTGCCGGTCAGGCCGCTGACCTGCGCGGCGGTCAGGCCGCCGATCTGGCCGGTGGTGAACGCGGCGAGCTGCGTCGGGCTGATGACGCCGGTCTGCGTCCAGCTCAGCGCCCCGATCTGCTCCGGCCTCAGCGCCGCCAGGTGCGCTGCGTCCAGGCCCGCAATCTGCGGCCCGGTCAGCCCCCTGATCTGCGCGCCTGACAGTCCGGCGACCCGGTCGGGCGGCAAGGCGTTTAGCGCCGCGGGCGAAAACGCCCCGATCTGCGGCGCCGAGAACGCCGCGAATTGCTCGGCCGTGAAGACAGTCAGTTGCTCGACTGACATCGCCTTGATCTGGGCCGGGGTCAGGCCCTTGATCTGCGCGGCCGACAGTCCTGCGATCTCGTCGGGGGTCAGCGTCGACAGGCCACCGGCGTTGATTGCGCCGATCTGGGCCGCACTGAAGCTATGGACCTGCTCGGTGGTGACCTTGGCGAAGTCGGCGGCAGAGAGCAGCTTGATCTGGACGGGAGATATGCCCAGCGCCTGGACGCCGTCGAGGCTGGCGAACTGCTCGGCGGTCAGCGCCGCCAACTGCCGGGCGGTCAGGGCGCTCATCTGCTGGCCGCTCAGCCCGTCCAGCCGCGACGTCGACAGACCCGCGATATGCAGCTCCGACAGGGCGCGCAGCTGGCTGCTGGTCAGGGCGCCGATCTGCGCCGCATTGAACTCGTTGATGTCGGAGACGCCCAGGGCCGCCAGCATCGTCGGCGACAAGGACTGCACCTGCGCGCGAGAGAGGACGTCGACCTGATCCTGCGAAAGCGCGGCGAAATTGGCGCTCGACAGGGCGTTGAGCTGGGCGCTGGAAAACGCCAGCAGCTGGGCGGGGGTGAACTCCGCCATGTCGGCCGCAGCCAGCCCCTTGAGCTGCGCGGCCGTGACCCCCTTGATCTGCGCCGCCGACAGCGAGGCGACCTGTTCGCCGTTCAGCGCTGAGAGTCCTGCGGCGGGAATGGCGCCGACCTGGGTCGCGCTCAGGCTTTTGAGCTCGTCGGTCGTCAAGGCCTCGAAGGTGGAGACGGGAAGCGCGCCGATCTGGGAGGGGGAAAGCTGCGAGATGCCCATCGTCGTCTGGCGCGTTCGAATCGTCGCTCAAGCTTAGGCAGCGGCTCCTGGGTCTCACAACCTGGCGGCGCTCAATGTGGGCGCCCTCGCCCTGCGGCGTCCTTTCCTCGCCGCAATCTGTTGCTCACAGCGTAGACTTTCATGGCTTGCGGGATTCGCGGGCGGACTGCTGCGTGGGAGCGTTTCATGATCATCGCCGGATGGATTCTCGCCATCCTGGGCCTGGCCCAGGTCGTTTTCGCCGGTACGATCGAGGTCTCCCAGCTGACCGAGGGCAACCGCCTGATCGGCCTGGCGCCCAGCGTGGTGGCCAATGTCGACCTGGTCGGCCAACGGGCGATGATCCACACCGGCGGCTGCGCGACCTTCCTGGCCGGCGTCGTGTTCATCGGCGCGGCCTATCTGAAGCCGGCCCCTCCCGGACAGCAGTCCAAGGCCTGGACAGGCATCGCAGCCATCGCCGCCCTGGTGTTGACCGCCGCTGCGGTCGGTGGGTTCGGCGCCTTCCTCTATGCGCTGCACGGTCAGAACGCCGACCAACGGCTGGTCGACGAGATCCGCGCCCGCGAAGCGCGCAACCAGTCGACGGAATCGCTCATGCAGGAGGCGGACCGGCGCTTGCGCAACGAGGCCGAGGCGGCCGCGGCGTCGCGGTGATCGCAACGGGCTTGCGCTGACGCCCCGGTGCTCTCATGGAGTGCGCCATGAGCGCGCCCCAATTCTTCGACCTGCAAGCCACCCACAATCCGCATCGCTGGTACCTACCGCTGACCCCGGCGGTCTGTGTCGGCTCGCGGGACAATCTCTTCATGTTCGGCGGCGTCGGCATGGCCTCGGCGATCACCGCCCTGGAGCGGACCTGCGAGCGGCCGGTGATCTGGGCCACGGCGCAGTACCTGTCCTACGCGCGTCCGCCCAGCATCGTAGACCTGGACGTCTGGGTGCCGGCCGCGGGCAAGTACAACAGCCAGGCCCGCGTCATCAGCCATGTCGGCGACAAGGAGATCCTGACCGTCAACGCCGCCCTCGGCTCGCGGCCCAGCGACATCTCGCGCCAGTGGCTCACCATGCCGGAGGTGGCGCCGCCGGATGACTGCGAGCCGGCCGATCACTGGCGCGGCGGCGGTGATGACCTGCATAGCCGCATCGAAGTGCGCGTCGCCAAGGGAAGCTACGGCGGCACCGAGGTCAGCGATGGCGGCGAGGACGGACGCCTGCTGTTGTGGATCCGGCCGCGCGAGGGCGTGGCGATCGACGCTGGCATGCTGGCGATCATGGCCGACTTCATTCCTGGCGCGGTCGGCAATGCGCTCGGCCTCAGCGCCGGCGGCAACAGCCTCGACAACACCATCCGCTATCGGCGCATCGTGGCGACCGAGTGGGTGCTGTGCGACATCCGCATCACCGGCGTGCATGGCGGCTTCGGCCATGGCGCGATGTATCTGTTCGCCCAGGACGGCGAACTGATGGCCACCGCCAGCCAGTCGCTGATCGTGCGGGTGCGCGACTAGATCAGGGCCTCAAGCAGGGCGATCCGCGCCAGATCCTTGGGCCGGCCGAAGCGGCGGCAGATCGCGGCCTGTTCGGCCGCGCTCGGCGTAAACAGGCGCCGGCCCTGCCAATCGAGCGCCTGACGCGTGGCCGGGAGCACCGGCGCCCAGGCGCCGTCGGAATACGCTTCGAAGCCGGCCATGATCTCGATCGGCAGGGCGGCGACCTGCGCCTTGGCGAAGATGGCGGACCGGAACAGCGGCGAGGCCGCCGCCGCGTGCGGCGCGGTGTTCCAGCGGTCCAGCAGCCGGCGCGCGTCGCGTTCGCTGACGATCAGGTCGACGTCGGGCGGCGTCAGGCCTGGGACGCCGACCAGCGCCATGCCGGCGCTGCCGAACACCCACCAGGGATCGGCCAGGTCCGCGCAGCCCTCGGCGACGACGTCCAGCGCGGCCGCCAGCGGCCCGGCGATCTGCGGCATTGTCATATGCGCCTCCTAGAGAGGTTCACGCGATGGCTCAATCGGTTGTAGCTAGGCGGGCGCCGAGTGCGGGCGCGGCAGGGGAGGAGACGGCGGAATGGAAGTGGTGCGCAAACACGGGCCCTGGGCCTTGCTGGCCGCCATAGGCGCCGGCGCGCTGGGCGTTCTGGCCACCTCCCGTGGCGAGAGCGTCAACGCGCTCTGGATCCTCACCGCGGCGATCTGCGTCTACCTGGTCGCCTACCGCTATTACAGCCTCTACATCGCCCAGCGGGTCATGCGCCTGGACCCGGCGCGGGCGACGCCGGCGGTCACCCGCAACGACGGCCTCGATTACGTCCCGACCGACAAGTACGTGCTGTTCGGCCACCATTTCGCGGCCATCGCCGGGGCTGGACCGCTGGTCGGGCCCGTGCTCGCCGCCCAGATGGGCTATCTGCCGGGCGTGCTCTGGATCCTGACCGGGGTGGTGCTGGCCGGGGCGGTCCAGGACTTCCTGGTGCTGGTCATCTCCATGCGCCGCGACGGCAAGTCGCTCGGTGAACTGATCCGCGAGGAGCTGGGGCCGATCCCCGGCGTCATCGCGCTGTTCGGCGCCTTCATGATCATGGTCATCATCCTGGCGGTGCTGGCCCTGATCGTGGTCAAGGCCCTGACATCGAGCCCCTGGGGCACGTTCACCGTCGCCGCCACCGTGCCGATCGCCATCGCCATGGGCGTCTACATGCGTTTCATTCGGCCCGGCCGCATCGCCGAGGTGTCGATCTTCGGCTTTGTGATGCTGATCCTGGCCATCGTCGGCGGTCAGTGGGTCGCGGCCTCGCCGCAGCTGGCGGGGATGTTCACCCTGACCGGCATTCAGCTGTCGTGGATCCTGATCGGCTACGGCGCGGTCGCCGCGGTGCTGCCGGTCTGGCTGCTGCTGGCGCCGCGCGACTACCTGTCGACCTTCCTCAAGATCGGCGCGATCCTGGCCCTGGCCATCGGCATCGTCATCATGCGGCCCGAGCTGCAGATGCCGGCCGTCACCCAGTTCGCCGCCGGCGGCGGCCCGGTCTGGTCGGGCACGCTGTTCCCGTTCCTGTTCATCACTATCGCCTGCGGCGCGGTCTCCGGCTTCCATGCCCTGATCTCCTCGGGCACCACGCCCAAGCTGATCGACAACGAGGTCAACGCCCGCTTCATCGGCTACGGCGGCATGCTGATGGAAAGCTTCGTGGCGATCATGGCGATCATCGCCGCCTCGATCCTCGACCCCGGCGTCTACTTCACGATGAACAGCCCGGCCGCGGTGGTGGGAACCACCGCCGAGAGCGCATCAGCCGCGGTCGGCGCCATGGGCCATCCGATCAGCGCCGAACTCATCGAGCAGACCGCCAAGGACTTTGGCGAGACCACCATCATCTCGCGCGCCGGCGGCGCCCCGACGCTCGCCGTCGGCATGGCGCACATCTTCTCCCACGTGCTGGGCGGCAAGGCGATGATGGCCTTCTGGTACCACTTCGCCATCCTGTTCGAGGCGCTGTTCATCCTCACCGCCGTGGACGCCGGCACCCGGGCTGGCCGCTTCATGCTGCAGGACCTGCTCGGGACCTTCATCCCGAAGTTCAAGGACACCTCGTCATGGACGGCGAACCTGACGGCCACTGGTCTCTGCGTCGCGGCCTGGGGCTTCTTTCTGCACCAAGGCGTCACTGACCCGCTCGGCGGGGTGAACACCCTCTGGCCGCTGTTCGGCATCTCCAACCAGATGCTGGCCGCGATCGCGCTGATCATGGCGACGGTGGTGATCTTCAAGATGAAGCGGCACCGCTACGCGTTCGTGACCATCATCCCGGCGGTGTGGCTGTGCATCTGCACCCTGACGGCCGGCTTCCAGAAGCTGCTGTCGCCCGACCCGGCCGTCGGTTTCCTTTCGCATGCGCGGAAGTACGGCGACGCGCTGGCCGCCGGCCAGGTGCTGGCCCCGGCCAAGAGCATGGCCGACATGACCAAGATCGTCTGGAACGACCGCATCGACGCGGCGCTCTGCGCGGTCTTCATCGCGGTGGTGCTGAGCATGATCTGGTTCGGGATCGGCGCCTGCCTGAAGGCCTATCGGGCCGACGGCTGGACGGCGCGGGAGATCAATCCCGACGCCATTCCGGCGGAGTAGGGGGCATGGCCTCGCCCAACCCCTTCGCCCGTTTCGCCCAGTGCGTCTGCGACGGCGCGCGCCTGATGGTCGGGGTGCCGAACTACGAGACCTATGTCGAGCACATGGCCCGCACCCATCCCGATCAGGCCCCGATGAGCCGGGCGGAGTTTTTCCGCGACCGTCAGGACGCCCGCTACGGCGCCGGGGCTCGCGGCGGCTTTCGCTGCTGCTGAAAAGCGAAAGGCCGGCGTCTCCGCCGGCCTTTGCTACACAGAACTTGGAGAGGGCGCTTAGCGCGCGGCCAGGGCCGAATTGGTCGGGGCCTGAGCCGTGGCGTAGGTGTCCAGGCTGACCTTCACGGTCGCCTTCACGCAGCGCGAATAGGCGTCGAGCGCCAGGGTTTCGTTGCGGGTGGCGCGGAAGCAGACGTTGCGCGCGGCCTTGGCCACATCGGCTTCGACTTGGGCTTGGCTCTTGCCGGCCAGCGGAACGCTGATCGAAGCGGCTTGAGCGGGAGCGGTGATGGCGAACACGGCCACGGCGGTCAGAGCAAGAGTACGGATCATAATCACGAGTTCCCGGAAAGGGGTTGGGACCAACCACCTCCCGACGTTTCCTTTGGCGACGGTTCAAATTCTCGCGTGACCGTTTCGCCTAGCCATGTTCCTGCCCTTTGAAGGACAAGGTTTCAAGCGGATTTGCTGCGGTGCAGTAGCGCAGTTGTGCGATGCAATCGCGGTGGGCGCCGGCGCCCGGGATTGCGGCAGGGGGAGCGCGAGGCGCGGTTCGGGCACGCCGATTGCGGTGGACAACCCCGACGGCCCCGAAATGAAACACTTGCCATCGGCGGGGCTTCACCATTGAGTAACCTTCGTTAACGCCGAGGTCCCATGTTCCTGTCCGTTCTCGCCGCCGCCGCCGTGATCTCGACCACCTACGCCCCGGCGCCCGCCGCGGCCCCGGTCGCGCCGCCCGCCGAGCAGGCGGTGCTGGTCGATTGCCAGGTCAGCGGCGCAAACCTCACCGATTGCAAGGCGCTGGACGCCGACGGCGCGCCGGCCGCCGAAGCGGTGAAGCTGGCCGCCCAGGTCGAGGTTCCCGAGGCCTTCGCCCTCGCCAATCCCGGTCGCATCGTCATCAAGATGAACGTCACGCCGTAAGGCGGTTGACCGCGCTCCGCGTCTGACGCCTTCTCCCACCCAACAAGTAGGGAACGGGAGAACGGCATGGACCAGCGCAAACTGGGCGAATTCGACGTCTCGGCCATCGGGCTGGGCTGCATGAGCCTCTCGCACGCCTACGGCTCGCCGCCGCCGCGCGAGCAGGCCGAGCGGGTGCTGAAAGGCGCCCTCGACGCCGGCTACACCTTCCTCGACACCGCTGCGGTCTACGGCGTCGGCCATAACGAGATGCTGGTCGGCGAGGTGCTGAAGGACCGGCGCAGCGACTATGTTCTGGCCTCGAAGTGCGGCCTGACCAACGGCGATCAGCGCGAGCTCAACGGTCATCCGGACGTCCTGAAGGCCACCTGCGAGGGCAGCCTGCGCCGGCTGCAGACCGACGTCATCGACCTCTATTACCTGCACCGTTGGGACAAGCGCGTGCCCATCGAGGACAGCGTCGGCGCCCTGGCCGACCTGGTCAAGGAGGGGAAGATCCGCGCCATCGGCCTGTCGGAGGTCTCGGCCCCGACCCTGCGTCGCGCCCATGCCGTCCATCCGATCACCGCCCTGCAGACCGAGTACTCGCCCTGGACCCGTAATCCCGAGATCGCGGTGCTCGAGGCCTGCCGCGAACTGGGCGTGACCTTCGTGGCGTTCAGCCCGGTCGGCCGCGGTTTCCTGGCCGGCGGGGTGCCTGACGCCGCGGCGCTGGAGGATGGCGACTTCCGCAAGGCGATGCCCCGCTTCCAGGGCGAGGCCTTCGCCGCCAACCTCAAGATGTTCGAGGGGTTCGCCGCCCTGGCGCGCGAGGCCGGCTGCACCCCGGCCCAGCTGTGCCTGGCCTGGCTGCTGGCCAAGGACGAGACCCTGGTGCCGATCCCGGGCACTACCAATCCGGACCACATGCGCGAGAACGCCGCCGCCGCCGCGGTCTCGTTGTCGGCCGACGTGATGGCCAAGGTCGAGGAATTGGTGAACCCGCAGACCGTGACCGGCCCGCGCTATGCGCCGGCGATGCAGGCGTCGGTGGACACCGAGGGCTAGTTCGCGCCGAGGCTGGTCGCCGCCGCCCGCAGGGCGTCCTGCGCCATCCGCCGGGCGCGGTCGGCGACCTCTTCGATCGGCAGGTCGTGCAGTCCGCGCGGCCGGGGCAGGCTGACCTGGACCGTCACCCCATCGTCCGTCAGCACGGATACGCCGACGATGGTGGGGCTGACGGTGACGGAGGGCGGCAGGGAAAGGTCGGTCATCGCGTCTCTCCTGGATTCCCCCTGGGCGGATTTGACCGCGCATCCATAGGATGTCCAGGCACGCTTTTATGACCGTCCCGGTAGGGAACCGTTAGGCCGTCAGCGCCCCGAACAGCTCCTCGTGACGGGCGCAGACGGCGGGCCACAGGTCGCGCGCCTGCGGAACGTCAAGTTCGAAGCGAGCACGCAGGATGCTTGAAAATTCATCCGCTGAATCAATGATCTGCATGGTCTTCTCGCCGGGGCGGATGAAGTTGAACGTGCGGCCCCGCAGCACGGCGACCCCGCCGGGCTCATGGCGGAAGGCGAAGGCGGTCTGGGTGAACACCGAGTCCGGCGCAGTGCTCAGCCAACGGCACATGGCGGCCAGTTCCTCGCGGTCGGCCGGCTCGTTGCGGAAGTCGTAGTAGGCCGCGCCGCCGTGCGGGTGGTTGTGGAACCGCAGCCAGCCGTCGTCGAGCGCCTCGAACGAGAAGTCGAAGCCGGCGCAGTGGTGCGGCCCGAACTCCAGCGGCATGGCCTCCAGCAGCGCGTCGCCGAACCCGACGTCGGCGATGTAGGGCCGGTCCAGGTCGACGCGCAGCACCAGATGGTTGGCGTGCGAGGCCGGCCCGCGCTCGCCGCGCAGCACGGCCCCGGCCATCTCGGTCACCTCGAAGCCGACCTCGCGCAGCATCGCGCCGAGCAAGCCGTTCATCTCGTAGCACCAGCCGCCGCGCCGCTGGCGGACCATCTTGTCGAAGGCCGCCTGCGGATCGAGCGTCATCGTCCGGCCCAGCTGGACGTCGAAGTTCTCGTAGGGGATCGCGCGCAGGTGCAGGCGCTGCATCGCCTTCAGCGTCGCGGCGTCCACGCGCGGGACGCCGACGAACCCGATGCGGTCGAGATAGGCCTGCAGGTCCATGCTACTCCTTGGCCGGCGGCGCGGCGCCCTGGATCATCGCCACGATCTCGGGCCGGATCTTGTCGGCGCCCTTTTCCATCATATGCGAGACGATTCGGGCGCCCACCGCCGCGCGGGTCTGCGAGGTGAACTCGGTCTTGTTGCTGCGCACCCAGTCCATCGAGGCCTGCCGGTTGACGTTCAGCTGCTGGAAGTGCGGCACGACATAGCGCGCGATCAGCTCGTAGGAGCGCTTGGTGTCCTCCCAGCGCGCCCAGTTGTGCGCCATCAGCAGGAAGCACCCGAAGCCGCCGCTCTCGTCGACCAGCTGCTGCAGCCGCTCGATCGCATCGTCGGGCGTGCCCACCACCGCCTGGCCCAGCGCCAGATAGGCTTCCACCGGGTCGCCCTTGAAGTCGTCGGGCACCATCGGCAGGTTGGCGATCTCCTTGAAATAATAGATCCACTTCTCCAGCCCGAAGCGGACCTGCTCGATCGCCTTGTCCTTGGTCTCGGCGATATGCATCTGGCCGACCAGCCGCCAGCGGCTGCGGTCCATGGTCTGGCCGTTCTCCTTGGCGATGTCCTCGGCGATGCCCCAGTTGGCGGCCAGCGAATTGAAGCCGGCCGAGGTGGTCGCCCCCAGCGACAGCAGCCCCGCGCCGTGCTTGCCCGCGGCTCGCGCCCCGGTCGGCGAGACCTGGCTGGCGACCGCGATCTCCACCGACGGCCGCGAATAGGGCGTCATCTGCAGGCGGGCGTTGACCAGGCTGAACCAATCGCTCTCGTGGGTGACCTCCTCGCCGCGCAGCAACGGGACCAGCACGTCCAGCGCCTCGTCCATGCGGTCGCGCTGCTTGGCGACCGGGATGCCCATCATGAAGGCGTCCGAGACCAGCGCCCCGGGGCCGACTCCGAACATCACCCGGCCGCGGGTCATGTGGTCGAGCTGGTTGATGCGGTCGGCCAGCATCATCGGGTGGTGATAGGGCAGGGACGAGACCCCGGTGCCCAGCCGGATGTGCTTGGTGCGCTCGGCGGCCGCGGCGATGAACACTTCGGGGCTGGCGATCAGCTCGTAGGCGGCCGAGTGATGCTCGCCGATCCAGGCCTCTTCGTAGCCCAGGTGGTCCATCCACTGCACCAGCTCCAGGTCCCGCTGGATGGCCAGGGTCGGGTTCTCGTCGAGCGGATGGAACGGCGCGATGAAGGCCCCGAAGCGGAGCTTGTTTCCGAGCATGATGGCCCTCCCTTGGCCGTTTGAGCGGAGGCTAACTCCCTATTTGCAGGCAGCGCCAGTATGACGCCCCGTCACCGCGCGGCCTCCTGCGCCGCTTCGAGAAAGCGCAGCACCGCAAGCTCGAAGGCCCGTGGCGAAGCGCCCTTCTTCAGCGGCAAGGCGCCTCGCTCGTAGGCCTCCAACACCAGCGGATGGATGTAGGAGCTGCGGCACACCGCGGCGGTGTTGCCGAGTAGGGTGGCGGCTGCCTTCACCGCCGTCGCGACCCGGCGCCTGGCCTCGGCGGCGTCCTTGGCGGGGGGCTGCTCGACGAGGCCCCGGGCGGTGTAGAGCGTACCGGCCCAGGTGCGGATGTCCTTGGCCGAAAAGCCCTCGCCGACGATCGCGCGGATGTAGGCGTTGACGTCGCTGGACTCCACCGCCCGCCGCGCGCCGGCGTCGTCGACGTACTGGAACAATCGCTGGCCGGGCACGTCCTGGCAGGCCTTGACGATCCGCGCCAAGCGCCGGTCGCGGAAGCCGGTGCGATGGACCTTGCCGCTCTTGCCGCGAAACTCGAACACCGCCCCGCCGCCGGTGATTTCGGCGTGACGGTCGCGCAGGGTGGTCAGGCCGAAGCTCTTGTTGGTCTTGGCGTACTCGCTGTTTCCGACCCGGATCAGGGTCAGTTCCATCAGCGCCACCACCGCCGCCAGCACCTTCTCGCGCGGCAGGCCCCGGCGGCGCAGGTCGCGATCGACCTGGGCGCGCAACTTGGGCAGGGCGCGGCCGAAGGCGATCAGACGCTCGAACTTCTCGCCCGCCTGCGCTTGGCTCCAGAGATCGTGGTAGCGGTACTGCTTGCGGCCCCGCGCATCGCGGCCGGTCGCCTGGATATGGCCGCGCGGCGAGGCGCAGATCCAGACGTTCGTCCAGGCCGGAGGCAGCACCAGCGCGGCGATCCGGTTCAGTGTCGCCTTGTCGCGCACCGGCGCTCCCTGGGAGTCGCGGTACGCGAAACCCGCGGGACCCATCGTCCGCGATAGGCCCGGATCGTGATCGTTCACATAGGTAAGGTCGCCGGCCGGCGGCGGACCTGTGTCGCGGGGCATGGCGCGCCTTTGGCAATGCAGGCCGGACGTGGCAGGAAGCACCGTCGCTCACAACAGGGGCCCCCTCGGCCCGGTTCCCTCGCAAGGACGTCGCCTTGAACTATCGCCACGCCTTCCACGCCGGAAACTTCGCCGATCTGGTGAAGCACGCCGCCCTGCTCGACCTGGTGGCCAGGCTCCAGGCCGCGCCGGAGCCGCTGGCGGTGTTCGACACCCACGCCGGCCGCGGGCTCTACGACCTCACCGGCGAGGAGGCACAGCGCTCGGGCGAGGCGAGGGCCGGGGTCGCCCAGCTGATGCAGGCGCCCGACCTGCCGCCGGCCCTGCAGGCGCTGCGCCAGGCGGTGGTGCGGCTGAACGGCGGGGCCGAGGCCAACCTCTATCCGGGTTCGCCGCTGCTGGTCGCCGGCGCGCTGCGCAAGGGCGACTCCTATCTGGGCTGCGAGCTGCGGCCCCAGGAGCATTCGGCCCTCTCCGACACCCTGGCCAGCTGGCCGGCGGCCAGGACCGCCTGCGCCGACGGTTATGTCGAGGTCGCCGCCCGCATGCCGCGGCAGGGCGCCGTTCTGGTGCTCATCGACCCCCCGTTCGAAAAGAGCGACGACTACGAACGCTGCGCCGCCGCTCTCGGCGCCTTGACCGCCAGGAACCCTGCCGCGGTGGTGATGGTCTGGATGCCGCTCAAGGACCTGGAGACCTTCGACGCTTTCCTGCGCGAGGCCGAGGACGTCTATGACGGTCCGCTGCTGGTCGCCGAGGCGCGCATGCGGCCGCTGACCGATCCGATGAAGATGAACGGCTGCGCCCTGGTGCTGGCCAACGCGCCGGAGGGCTTCGCGGCGACCTTGGCCGAGGTCTGCGATTGGACCGTCGGCCGGCTGGGCGACAACGGCAAGGCCCAGGTCTGGACGACCTGAAACCTTCATTTTGCGCCTGCGAGAAGTCGGGTTAGGGTTTGCTGCATCGCACAAACCCTGGCTGTTTGGAGGCGTATCCCATGGCTCGCACCGTGTTCGCAGAGGGGCCTGTGTCCCTCGATCCCCAGAAGGCCCTGTACATCCCGGTC
This sequence comes from Phenylobacterium sp. NIBR 498073, assembly GCF_027286305.1. Lineage (NCBI taxonomy): Bacteria > Pseudomonadati > Pseudomonadota > Alphaproteobacteria > Caulobacterales > Caulobacteraceae > Phenylobacterium > Phenylobacterium sp. NIBR 498073. Next base: position 3,173,234 of record NZ_CP114599.1, on the reverse strand, counting down.
GGCGCGGCCTCGCCGCTCTGGTTCCTGTTCGCGGGGGCGGCCTCGGCCGGTCTCGCCTACTGGTGGATGACCCGCTTCACTGATCGCACCAATCTTGAGGCGCTGCTCGGGGCCTCGCCCGCCGGCGGAGCGGTCCTGCCTGCGCCCGACGCCGCGCCGCCCGAGCTGGCGGCCGAAGTCGCCGAAGCCGCGGCGATCGCCGAGGCGATGGTCGATCAGGCGCTGCAGACCGTCGCCGACGTCGCCGCCGCCACGCTTGACCCGGCGAACGAGCCGCCGCCCGAGCCGACCGCCAAGCTCCGCCCCAAGGCCCGTCCCGCCGACGAACCGTCGCCCGACGCCTAGAGCCCTTTCCACTCACGACGGATCATCGTGAGTGGATAAGAAGGGCTCTAAAATCAAAGAATCGACTCTGCTCATCCCGGTTGGCTTGATTCAAGCCAACCGGGACAGGGGCGAGACACGCGTCGCCTGACGCTTGGCGCGGGCGCCCGCAGCGGGCTATCCCTGACCCGTTGCAGACGGCGAGGGGAACGCGCGCGTGGCCAAGCGGGCCTTCGACATCCTGGCGGCCCTGGCCGGCCTGATCGTGCTCGCCCCGGTGATGGCGGTGATCGCGCTGGCCGTGCGCGCCGACAGCCCCGGCCCGGCCCTGCACTGGTCCACTCGGGTCGGCCGCTACAATCGCCTCTTCAAGATGCCGAAATTCCGCACCATGAAGACCGGCGCGCCGAACGTGGCGACCCACCTGCTCACAGATCCCGACGCCTGGATCACGCCGCTGGGCCGCTTCCTGCGCCGCTCCAGCCTCGATGAACTGCCGCAGCTGTGGAGCGTGCTGGTCGGCGATATGAGCTTGGTCGGCCCGCGGCCGGCCCTGTTCAACCAGGACGACCTGGTGGCGCTGCGCACCGCCGCCGGCGTCGAGGCCCTGCGGCCGGGCGTCACCGGCTGGGCCCAGATCAACGGCCGCGACGACCTGCCCAACACCGACAAGGCCAGGCTCGATGCCGACTATCTGTCCCGCCAGGGCCTGATCTTCGACGTGCGGATCATCGTCATCACGCTCGTCGCGGCGATTTCCGGGCGCGGCGTGCGTCACTGACGGCTGCAACACGCGCGCAATCAGCGCTGGTCATCGTTGATTGACGCCCGCTGGCCGGGCGCCCACTCTGGCCCCAGTTCATCAGCAGAGGTTTCGACGATGCCCTTCCGACCCGCCAAGCCCCTCGTCGTCGCGCTCGTCCTGGCGCTCGGCGCCACCGGCGCGATCGCCGCCACCGCCGCCGAGACCGCGATCGCTACGCGCCAGGCCGGCTACAAGAAAATCGGCGGCGCCTTCAAGGCGATCAGCGACGAACTCAAGAAGGGCTCGCCGGACGCCAAGCTGATCGCCGCCAACGCTGCGGTGGTGAACGCCCAGGCGGCCCAGGTGCCCAAGTGGTTCCCCAAGGGCTCGGGGCCGGAGGCCGGCTTCAAGACCGAGGCCAAGCCCAACATCTGGACCGACAACGCCAAGTTCGCCGCCGCCGCCGCCAACTTCCAGACCCAGGCGGGCAAGCTGCAGACCGTGGCTGCCGGCGGGGATGTGGAGGCGATCAAGGCGCAGTTCCGCGCCACCGGCGGAACCTGCAAGGCCTGCCACGACGTCTACCGCGTCGAGAAATAGCATGTCGTCAGACGCTGCAGCGGGCCCGCCGCGCCCGCTCTGGGACGTCCCGACGCGGGTCGTCCACTGGTCCCTGGTCGTGCTGTTGCTGGTCTCCTGGTTTTCGGCCGGCGAGAACATGCAGCTGCACCGCTGGTCCGGCTACGCGATCGTCGGCCTGCTGGTCTTCCGGCTGTGGTGGGGCGTAGCCGGCGGTTCGACCGCCCGGTTCGCGCACTTCCTGCGCGGGCCCGCCGCGACGCTCGCCTACACCCGCACGCTCGGCGACCGCAGCCCCAGCGACGGGGCCGGCCACAACCCGCTCGGCGCCTGGAGCGTGCTGGCCATGCTGGCGGTGATGCTGGTCCAGGTCGGTCTCGGCCTGTTCGCCAGCGACCTCGACGGCCTGGAGTCCGGCCCGCTGTCGCACCTGGTCAGTTTCGAGGCCAGCCGCGCGGCCGCCGAACTGCACGAGACCGTGTTCCGCGTTCTGCAGGCGCTGGTCGCCCTGCACATCGCCGCCATCGGGTTCTACTGGGTGTGGAAGCGCCAGAACCTGATCGGCGCCATGGTCACCGGCAAGCGCCCGTTCCAGGGCGAGGCCCTGCGCCCGGCGGCCCTCTGGCGGCTGCTGCTCGGCGTGGTGCTGGCGGTGGGCGTCGCCTGGGCGATCGCCAAGGGCCTGCGGTTCTGACGGGCTTAATTCCTCCCCCGCTGGGGGAGGTGGATCGGCGCATAGCGCCGAGACGGAGGGGGACTGCTCTTGCGAGCTTCAAAGTCCCCCTCAGTCAGCCATACGGCTGACAGCTCCCCCAGCGGGGGAGCATCCCGCAGATCCTACTTCCCGTCGGCTGCGCCGCGCAGGCAGTTCAGCCAGGCGTCTTCACGCGCCTTTTCGGCCGCGCGCAGCTTGTCTTCGGCTTCGCGCACGCCGGCGTCGTGCTTGCGCCATTCCAGCACCGCGCCTTCGCGCGCCGCGCGGGCCGCTTCCATGGTCGGGAAGCGGGCCAGCACCGCACGCACGCTGTAGTTCACCGGCGGGCCGACCGTCTCGCGGTCGGGATAGAAGCCGGTGATCGAGTCGGCCGTCTCGTTCTCGATGTGGAAGACATCGGCCCAGCCCGCATGGTGGCGCATCAGGGCCCAGGGCCGTTCGATCCGGTCGCTCATGGAATACTCCTAGAATCCTGGCCCCAAGCTACCGCGGGAGGCGCGTGGCTTGCTACCCCCAGAGCGCCGGGCGGCGGGCCTTCCAGGGCGCTTCCTTCTCAAGTTGCGCGGCCAGCCGCAGCAGCGTCGCCTCGTCGGCGAAGCGGGCGGTGAACATCATCCCGATCGGCAGGCCGTTCTCGTCCATCTCCAGCGGCAGCGACAGCGACGGCTGGCCCGAGAAGTTGAACGGCGGGGTGTAGGGGAAGGCCTTGCTCTGGCGCTTGTTCAGCTCCTGCGGGTCGACCGCCACGGGGTCGATCAGCCCGACCGGCGGCACCGGCGTGCCCAGCACCGGGCAGAGATAGACGTCGTAGTCCTCGAAGAACATCAGCGTCTTGCGGTTCAGGTCGCGCAGGTCCTGCCAGCCGCGGAACGCCTGCTCGCCGGTCACCTTGCGCCCGCTCTTCAGCGCCGCCCAGGTCAGCGGCTCCAGCTCGTGCTCCTGCGGCTCGCGCCCCAGCATGGCCGCCAGCCGGGCGATGTTGGCCGCGAAGTTGGCGCCCGAAACCGGCCCGCGGGCGGTGTAGAGCGCGCGGTAGTCGATCCCCAGGCCCTTCTCGACCACCTCGTGGCCCAGGCCCTTCAGCAGCGCCGCGGTGCGTTCCAGCGCCGCCTGGATCTGCGGATCGATCGGCCGGCCGGACGGGGTCTCCGACGACCAGGCGATGCGCAAGCGGCCGGGACTGCGCTCGATCTCCTCCATGTAGGGCCGCTCCTTGTGCGGCGCTTCGAACGGCGCGCCCGGCTCGGGGCGGCCGGTGGCGTCCAACATGGCGGCGCTGTCGCGCACCGTCCGCGTCACCACATGGTCGACGGAAAAGCCCATGGCGTAGTTGTCGCCGTCCGGCAGGTTCGGGTTGCGATCGCGGGTCACCTTCAGGCCGACCAGCCCGCAGCAGGCGGCCGGGATGCGGATCGAACCGAGCCCGTCGCTGGCGTGGGCCAGCGGCACCATGCCGCTCGCCACCGCGGAGGCCGCGCCGCCGGACGACCCGCCCGAGACGTGGTCCGGGTTCCAGGGATTGCGGCAGGCGCCCAGATAGCCGCCCTCGGTGACGCCGGTGATGCCGTATTCGGGCGTGTTGGTCTTGCCCAGCAGCACGACGCCGGCCTCGCGATAGCGCCGGGTCAGGCCGCAGTCCTCCTTGTCCACATAGCCGGCGGCGAAGCGGCTGCCATAGGTCCGCGGCCAGCCGGCCACCGGCACGCCCAGGTCCTTGATCAGGAACGGCACGCCTTTGAACGGCCCGTCGGGCAGGGGGCCCTGCGCAACCTTGCGCGCCTCGTCATAGGCCTTGTGGACCACGGCGTTCAGCGCCGGGTTGTGCCGCTCGATCCGCTCGATGGCCGCGTCAACCAGCTCCAGCGGCGTCACCTCGCCCTTGGCCACCAGGGCGGCCAGCGACAGGCCGTCGTGCTCGGAGAAATCGTCCATCTTCCTACCCTTTTGAATTTTCTTATCTTTGACCGCCGGCCAGGAAGGCCAGCTTCTCCACCGGGGCCAGGCCGCCGGCCTCGCGCTTGAGCGCCGCCAGCGAGTCCTCTGCGGCGTTCAGCACCCCGTCGATGTCGGCCTCGGTCATCGCCGCGCACAGGAACATGTTGTGCCAGGGGTGCAGGTAGATCCCGCGCTCCAGCATTTGCGAAACGAAGAAGAAGCCCTTCCGCAGGTCGGGATCCTCGTCGAACAGGTAGAGCGGCATCTGCCCCGGCCCGCTGCAACGCAGGCCGAAGCCCGCCGCCGCCGCCCGCTCGGTCAGGCCCGCTGACAGCCGCTCGCCCATCGCGGTCAGCCGCTCCAGATAGTCGGTGGTGCGCACCAGCCGCAGGGTCTCCAGCGCCGCGGCCATCGGCGCGGCCTGGAACCAGAACGAGCCGGTGACATAGATCGCGGCCGCCGCCTTGCGCGCCTTCTCCGAGCCCAGTAGCGCCGAAATCGGGTGGCCGTTGGCGATGCACTTGCCCCAGGTCGAGAGGTCCGGCTCCACTCCCACCACCGACCACGAACAGTCGCGCGCCATCCGCAGGCCCGCGCGCACGTCGTCGACGATCAGCAGCGCCCCGGTCTGGTCGGCCAGCTCGCGGCAGCGGCGGGCGTAGGCGCCGTCCGGCGCGGCCTGGTCGATGAAGGCGTCGTGCTTGAACGGGGCGGCGAAGATCGCAGCCAGGTCCTCGCCCGCCTGCGCCACCGCCGCCTCCAGGCTGGCCACGTCGTTGTAGTCGCAGAAGATCTGGTGCGCGCGGTCGGTGTCGGTCGTGCCCGCGGGCCTCGGCGTACACCAGGGGGCGGCCCCGTGATAGGCGCCCTTGGCCCGCACGATGGTCTTGCGCCGGGTGTGCGCCCGCGCGGTCATCAGCGCCATGGTCGTGGCGTCGGTGCCGTTCTTGCAGAACATCGCCCAGTCGGCGTGGCTGACCAGCAGGGTCATCTCCTCGGCCAGCCGCACCATCAGCTCGGTCGGCCCGGTCAGGGTGTCGCCGATCCCGAGCTGGCGCACATAGGCCGCGTCGATCTCGGGATGGCCGTATCCGAAGAGGTTGGGCCCATAGGCGCACATCAGGTCGAGGTAGCGCTTGCCGTCGGCGTCCCAGATGTGCGCGCCGTCCGCCTTCGAGAAGAACTGCGGATAGTCGTCGGGCAGCAGCCCCACCGCCTGGTGGCCGTACATCCCGCCGGGGATCACCGCCGCAGCGCGTTCCCGCAGGGCTTTGTCCAGGCTGCGCGTCATGGTGGAGTTCTCCGTCGACGAAGGCCGTGGTGAGACCTTACGCTGCGCTCGCATATCGGCAACCGGGGAGCAGGCGATGACGGCGAAGGTTTTGGCCCTGACGGGCGCGGCGACGCTGCTGGCCTCGCCGGCCCTGGCCAACGAGACCTTCAAGGATTGGTGGGTCACCTGCGACAACACCCGCCAGTGCGCCGCCTTCGGCTTCGCCGGCGAGGCCTACGAAATGTCGGGCTATCTGAAGGTCGCGCGCGGGGCCGGGGCGGCGGACGAACCGGCGGCCCGGATCGTCATGGACGGCAAGGCCGGGCCCTGGAGCCTGGCGATCGACGGCCGCGCCCTGGCCAGCGTCACGGCGCGGGACGAGGACGGCGAGCGCGCGTCCGCCGAGCTGACAGCCGGCCAGGCCAAGGCGCTGATCGCGGCGGCCGCCAACGGCAAGGCGCTGCAGGTTACGGCCGGCGGCAAGCCGCTGGGCGCCGTTTCCCTGGCCGGCAGTTCGGCCGCCCTGCGCTGGATGGACGACAAACAGAAGCGGGCGGGCACGGTCACCGCCCTCATAGCCAAGGGCGCCTCGCCGGCTTCGGCGGTTCCCCCGCCGCCTGCGCCGCCGCTGGTCCAGGCCGCGCCGGCCATGTCGCAGGCGGGGCTGGCCGCCAAGCTCCCCCGCTCGGTGGCGGCGATGATGAAGGACTGCGACGACGACATCGCCACCCTGGAGATTGAGCCGGTCTCGGGCCGGCTGTCGCCTGGCCTCACGCTCTGGGCGCCGCTCTGCACGCGCGGGGCCTACAACATGATCTACAGCTTCTTCGTCGTCGACGAGAAGGGCGCGGCCCGTCCGCTGCCGATCCGCTACGCCGACACCTCCGAGGCGACCACCGAACTGATGAATGTCAGCTACGACGCGGCGACCCAGACGCTCTACAACTTCGAGAAGGGCAGGGGCCTGGGCGACTGCGGGGCGACCAACACCTGGGTCTGGGACGGCAAGGGCTTCGTCGCCACCGCCCAGGACCTGATGGGCGAGTGCCGCGGCGTGCCGCCGGACGACTGGCCGGTCAGCTACCGCACCCGCGCGAAGTAGTCAGAACATCCCGAATAGGGTGGCGAAGAACGCCAGGATCGCCGCCACGATCGCCTTCGACAGCACGACCAGCACGACCACCGACAGGATCGCGGCGACCCAGCCGATCAGCGCGGCCAGCCCGTCGCGCTCGGCCCCGCCGATGGCGAAGGCGGCGATCGCGAACGACGGCAGCATGTTCCCGAACGGGATCGGCAGGAACACGATCAGCGACAGCAGGAAGCACAGCGCCCCCACCAGCCGGTCGCCCAGCGGGTTGTACATGAAGGTCAGCCGCGGCCGCAGCCGCCGCTCCAGCCGCCCCAGGTGCGGCTTCAGCTTCACTGTCAGGGCGCGGAAGTCGGCCATGCTCATGGTCCGCGACAGCATCACCTTGGGCAGCCAGAGGGTCTTGCGTCCCATCATCCACTGGAAGGTGATGAAGATCAGCGGCGCGCCGAGCAGCGCCGAGACGCCCGGCGGCATCGGCAGCACCAGCGGGGCGGCGAACACGAACATCAGCGCGCCGAAGGCGCGGTCGCCGAAGGTGTCGAGCAGGTCGCCGACCGACACCTCGCGCCCCGGACGCTCCGCGATCAGGTCGAGGAGTTCGGATACGCTCGCGGCTTTACGGTGTTCGGACATTTCAAGCTTCGCGCTAGCACGGCTCGGCGCCGTAGCGGAAGGAAAAGCCGCGCTTGCGGCGTCGGAAGTGACGGGATTGTTGGCGGCGACTCGCATAATCGGTGGCCTCAGATGTCGCAGCCGATCCGCCTTGGCCTGTTCTACGCGGCCCTGTTCGTGGGGACCGGGGCGAGCTCGCCCTACATCCCGGTCTGGTTCGCCGCGCGCGGCCTCTCGGGTGCGGAGATCGGCCTGATCCTCTCGGCCCCGATGCTGGCGCGGGCGGTCACCGCGCCGGCCATCGCCATGTGGGCCGACAGCTTTTCCCTGCGCCGCACGCCGCTGATCCTGATGGGGCTGGCCGTTGCGCTGGCCTACGGGCTGCTGGCCGCGCCGTTCGGCTTCGCCTGGTGGTTCGGGGTCTGGTTCCTGGCCAACACCATCCTCTCGACCATGATCCCGCTGACCGACGTCATCGTCTTCCGGCGGGCCGGGCGCGATGGGTTCAACTACGGCTGGCCGCGCGGCATCGGCTCGGTGGCCTTCATCATCGCCAACGTCACGGTCGGGACGCTGCTGGCCCGCTACTCGCCCGAGCTGGTGCTGGTCTGGATCACCGCGGCGGCCATGCTGGCGGCCGGCGCGGCGCGCGGCCTGCTGCCGCCCGACCCGGTGCGCGAGGGCGGGGCGGCCAGCCGCCTCTCCGAGCGCCTCGTCGGTCTCGGCGAGCTGCTGCGCGACCGCAACTTCATGCTGGCGGTGGTGTCGGTCGGGCTGATCCAGTCGGCCCACGCCTTCTACTACTCGTTCTCGACGCTCTCCTGGAAACAGCAGGGCATGCCGGAGAGCTGGACGGGCCTGCTGTGGGGCCTGGCCGTGGCGGTCGAGGTCGGCTTCATGTGGTTCATGGAGCCGTGGCGCCGGCGCATCGGTCCGCGCAATCTGCTGGTCATCGGCGGGGCCGCCGCGCTGGTCCGCTGGACGGCGCTGGCCTTCGCCCCGCCGCTCTGGCTGCTGCTGCCGATACAGGCGCTGCACACCTTCACCTATGCGGCGACCTTCCTGGCCTCGCTGCAGCTGGTCGAGAAGCTCTCGACCCCGGCCAACGCCTCGGCGGCCCAGACCATCAACTCGGCGCTGTCCGGCGGGCTGCTGATGGGGGCGGCGACCATCGGCTCGGGTTGGCTGTTCGACGTGGCCGGGGCCAAGGGCTACCTGGCCATGGCCGTGATGTCGGCGCTCGGCCTTGTCGGCGCGCTGCGCCTCTACGGAGTTCGCCGGCTCGACCCCTAGACCCTGTCCCGGTTGGCCTGAATCAAGCCGACCAGGATGAACAGGGTCGATTCTTTGAGTTTAGAGCCCTTACCCCACGACAGTCTTGCGGCCCGCCGCCAACGGGCGGCTAATCCCTGCAATGATGATTGGGGAGTGACGCATGCGGGCTCTGGAAGTCGCCGCGCCGTGGGGATTCGACGCCCTGAAGCTGGTCGAGGCGCCCGATCCGACGCCGGGTCATGGGCAAGTGCTGGTCCGCATGAAGGCGGTCTCGCTGAACTATCGCGACATGCTGATGGTGAACGGCATGTACAGCCGCGGCTCGGCCACGGCCGGCGGGACTATCACCCCGTTCTCGGACGGCTGCGGCGTGGTCGAGGCGGTCGGCCCCGGCGTCACCCGCGTGGCGGTCGGCGACCGGGTCGCGACCCTGTTCTTCCAGCATTGGACCTCGGGGCGTCCGACGCTGGAGAAGCTCAGCTCGTCGCTCGGCTTCCCGATCCCGGGCGCGGGCCGCGAACTGGGCGTCTTCAGCCAGGAGGGCGTCTCCAGGGTCCCCGACTTCCTGACCGACCAGCAGGTGGCGACCCTGCCGTGCGCGGCCCTGACCGCCTGGCGCGGCCTGTTCGAGGATGCGCGCCTCGAACCCGGCGACACCGTGGTGCTGCAGGGCACCGGCGGGGTCTCGATCTTCGGGCTGCAGTTCGCCAAGGCGGCCGGCTACCGCACCGTGATCACCTCGTCCTCGGACGACAAGCTGGCCCGCGCCAAGGCGCTGGGCGCCGACCATCTGGTCAACTATCGCGCGACGCCTGACTGGGCCGGCGCCGTGCGCCAGGCGACCGGCGGCGTCGGGGCCGACTTCATCATGGAGGTCGGCGGCGCCGGCACCATCCAGCAGAGCCTCAAGGCCGTCCGCATCGGCGGCCACATCGCCATCATCGGCGTGGTCGCCGGGGCCGGCGAGGGGGTCAATCCCGGCGTCCTCATCACCAACAGCGCCCGCCTTCAGGGCCTGTCGGTCGGCTCGCGCGAGATGTTCGAGGCCATGTGCCGGGCGATCGAGCTGCACCGGATCGAGCCGGTGGTGGACAAGGTTTTCCCCTGGACGGACGTCGCCAAGGCGTTCGCCGCCATGCAGGGCGGGGAGCATTTCGGAAAGATCGTCCTGCAATTCTGACAAGGAGGCAGTCGATGCGTACGACGGGCATCAATCACCTCGCCCTGGTCTGCCGCGACATGGAAGAGACGGTCGCCTTCTACGCCGGCGTCCTCGGCATGCCGCTCTACAAGACCGTGGCCCTGCCGGACGGCGGCCAGCACTTCTTCTTCGACTGCGGCGGCGGGGACTCCGTCGCCTTCTTCTGGTGGCCCGACGCCCCGCCCGCCGCGCCGGGGATCGCCTCGGTCAAGCGGTTCCCCGAGGAACCCAGATCGGCGATCGGCTCGATGAACCACGTGGCCTTCAACGTGCCCGAGGAGAAGCTCGACGAGTACCGCCAGCGCCTGGTCGACGCGGGGGTGAAGGTGCTGCCGAACATGGTGGTCAATCACGACGACAGCCCGATGGGCGTCAGCGCCGAGAACCACGAAGGGGTGTTCTTCCGCTCGGTCTACTTCACCGATCCCAACGGCATCATGCTGGAACTCGCCGCCACCACCCGGGCCTTTGGTCCCGGCGACGTCAGGCACACGCCGGCCCGCGCCGTGCGGGCGGAGGCTTAGGGGCCATGCCGCGCCTGCGCCAGATCCCCCGCGCCGAGGCCGACCCCAAGGTCCTGCGCAGCTACGACCTGCTGTTCGGCGACCGCGATCCGGTGGCCGAACCTGGCACCAGCACGGGCACCCCCGGCGACTGGTGGACGGTGTTCGCCAACGTCCCGGACGTGCTGGAGCACTGCAACCGCGGCTTCGCGCTCTATCGCAGCCCCGACCGCAAGCTCGATCCGGTGCTGCGCGAGTTGGCCCAGACCCGGGTCGGCTTCACCAAGGCCAGCCAGTTCGTGTTCTCGCAGCACTGCAAGTCGCTGCGCGGCCTCAAGGTGTCGGAGGAGCGGATCGCCGCCATACCGCACTGGCAGGTCGCCGACTGCTACACGGCTGAGGAGCGGGCGATCCTGGCCTATGCCGACTGCCTGTCGCTGCAGGCCGGCCGCACGCCGGAGCCGGTGTTCGCCGCGCTGAAGGCGTTCCTCAGCGACCACGAGATCCTCGAGCTGACCTACATCACCTGTATGTACGACATGCACGCGGTGATGAGCCGGGCCCTGCGCACCGAGTGGGACGACCGTGACGATCCCATCGTCGAGGTCGCCGCGCCCGAGGACTTTAGCGGCGCCGACTTCCTCGACATCGGCCGGCGGCCTTAGCGCCATCACCGGTCATCCCGGCGAATGCCGGGGCCCTGCCTACTGCTGATTGGCCGGTTCAGCCGAGATCTCTTCGAGGGTCCGGCCGACGGCTTTGGCCCCATAGTCCAGAGCCACGTCGCCCAGCGACAGAATGCCGGTGAGGCGGCCGTCGGCATAGACCAGCAGGCGGCGCACCTGATGCGCGCCCATCTTGGCGGTCGCGTCGGCCAGGTTGTCGTCGGCGTGGCAGGACTGCACGTCGTCGGTCATGATGTCGGAGACCGGCGCGTCCAGCGCGCCGCCGTCGGCGACCACACGCACCACGATGTCGCGGTCGGTCACCAGGCCCAGCACCTTGCCGTCCTCGGCGATCGGGATCACGCCGCTGTCGATCTCCGACATCATGCGGGCGATTTCCTTGACGGAGGTCTTCGGCTTGGCCGTGACGACCTGGGCGGTCATGACTTCGCTGACTTTCAAGACAGCTCTCCTTCCGTGGATGGAGGTGCATGAACCCCCGGTCGGCGCTGTCCGTTCCCCTTGGGGAAGCTCGCGAAGGCGTTACTCACCAAGGGTGGCGGCGCCCACACTCCTGATTGTGCTGGCCCGGTCGAGGCCCTAGACCGCAGCATTCTTTAATTTACTGCCGCGAGGACCCGATGAAGTTCAAGAGCCTGGAGGACTGCCTCAATACCGTCGCGGCCGACAACGAAGGACAGCCCGAGTTCCTTCAGGCGGTGACCGAGGTCATGACCAGCCTCTGGCCCTTCATCGAGCGCAATCCGGCCTATGCCGAACAGGGCCTGATCCATCGGCTGGTCGAACCCGAGCGCGTCATCATCTTCCGGGTGCCGTGGGTGGACGACAAGGGCGAGGTCCATGTCAACCGCGGCTACCGCATCCAGCACAGCTCGGCGATCGGTCCTTTCAAAGGCGGCATCCGCTTCCATCCGACGGTGAACCTGTCGGTGCTGAAGTTCCTGGCCTTCGAGCAGACCTTCAAAAACGCCCTGACCACGTTGCCGATGGGCGGCGGCAAGGGCGGCTCGAACTTCAATCCCAAGGGCCGCAGCCCGGGGGAGACGATGCGCTTCTGCCAGGCTTTCATCTCCGAGCTCTTCCGCCACATCGGGGCCGACACCGACGTGCCGGCCGGCGACATCGGCGTCGGGGGCCGTGAGGTCGGCTACATGGCCGGCATGATGAAGAAGCTCACCAATCGCGCCGACGCGGTGTTCACCGGCAAGGGCCTGAGCTTCGGCGGCTCGCTGATCCGCCCGGAGGCGACCGGCTACGGCACGGTCTACTTCGCCGAGGAGATGCTGAACCACGCCGGGCGTTCGATGGAGGGCCAGCGCGTCTGCGTCTCCGGCTCCGGCAACGTCGCGCAGTACGCCGTCGAGAAGGCGATGCAGATGGGCGCGCGGGTGATCACGGTCTCCGACTCCAGCGGCACGGTGATCGACGAGGAAGGCTTCACGCCCGAAAAGCTCGCTGAGCTGATGGAGGTGAAGAACCACTACTTCGGCCGGGTGTCGGAATACGCGGCCAAGCTGGGCCTGCGGTTCGAGGCGGGGATCCGTCCCTGGGGCGTACCCTGCGATGTGGCGTTGCCCTGCGCCACCCAGAACGAACTTGGCCGCGAGGACGCCGAGGTCCTGATCGCCAACGGCGTCTTCTGCGTGGCCGAAGGCGCGAACATGCCTTCGACCATCGAGGCGGTGAAGGCCTTCGAAGAGGCCGGCGTGCTGTTCGGACCGGGCAAGGCGGCCAACGCCGGCGGCGTGGCGACCTCGGGCCTGGAGATGAGCCAGAACGCCATGCGGCTCTCCTGGCCGCGCGAGGAGGTCGATCGCCGGCTGCTGGAGATCATGCGCGGCATCCACGCCTCCTGCCTGCGCTATGGCGAGCGGGCGGACGGTTCGGTCAGCTATGTCGATGGCGCCAACATCTCGGGCTTCGTGAAGGTCGCCGACGCCATGGCCGCTCAGGGGGTGATCTAGAGCGCGATCTAGGGGGCGGCGGTCACCCGCGCGGCCAGATACGCGGCCGGATCGCCCTCGACGGCGTCCGGCACGCTGGCGCCGACGCTGGTCGTGATCCCGCGCTCGCGAAGCACGCTCGCCACGGCCTCGCCCCGCGCCAGGGCCACGCGCAAGTCCGCGGCGCGAGGTCCGCGCGAACCGGGCGTCGCCAGGCCCTCGACCTTGGCCGACTTCAGACCCCATCGGTTCAGCGCCCAGGCGATGGTCTCGGCGGCTTGCCGGCCGTCGGCGCCGAGCGCGCTCGTACCATAGGCGAAGCGCACCGCCGGCAGCGGCGCCAGCGGCGGGACGATCCGCACCGGCGTCTGCGGCAGAAAGCGCTGGGCGGCCTGCTCGGCGGCGCGATACTCGGCGAGGTCGACTGATCCGTTCAGCACCACGCTGACCTCCAGCGCCTCGCCCTCGCGCCGCATTGACTCCACGCGGCCGACGCCGCCCAGCATGGCGCGCAGCTTCTGCTCCGGACCGGCAGGGGCGATGGTCGGCGAGACGCGATTGGCCAGGGCGCCGCCGCTGCTGATCGCCGGCGGCACGCCGGTGGCGGTGACGATCTGCTCGATCTCGACATGGGCGCCGGCCTTGAGCTGGCGCGCGACCGCTTCCTGCGCGCCCGGAACGTACTTGCGGGTGACGACCACCGCCTGCACCTCGCTGGCGCCGCCGCGTCCGGTCTCGACCACCAGCTCCGTGATGTGCGGCGAGGCGCCGGCGAACGCCTCTGTCACGACGCCGCGGACGCGGGTGGTCTCGCGGGCTTCGATGACGATGCTGCGTAACGACACCGCCAGCGGCACGCAGAGCGCGACCATCACCGCCAGCAGCGCCCAGGTCTCCCAGGCCCGCCCCTCGCGCGCCTGCGGCCGGAAGCCGTAGCGGCGGGCGACGCCGTAGACCGCCCCGAGGATCGAAACGACGTTGGTCAGGAACAGCAGCATCGCTCCGCCGGCGATCTGCCAGTTGGCGGTGGCCAGGCCGTAGCCCACCACCGCCAGCGGCGGCATCAGGGCCGTGGCGATCGCGACCCCGGCGATCGCGCCGCCTTTGCGGTTGACGGTCAGGTAGGCCCCGACGAAGCCGGACAGCAGGGCGACGATCAGGTCGAGCAGGGTGGGGCGCGTGCGCGAGAGGATCTCCGGCGTCGCGTCCTTCAGCGGTGAGATCCAGACGATCAGGATCGAGGCGGCGATCGACAGCGCTGCGCCGATGGCCAGGGTGGCGGCGGCCGCGCGGAACGCGCGAGTGTCGAGCCGGGCGAGCGCCATGCCCATCGCCATGATCGGTCCCATCAGCGGCGAAATCAGCATCGCCCCGATGATCACCGCCACCGAAGACTGCAGCAGGCCCAGCGCGGCGATGCCGCAGGCGCTGAACAGCATGAAGCTGTAGGCCGGGGTCAGGCGGCCGGCCTCATAGATCTCAGCGGCCGCGACGCTGCGTTCACTGTCGGTGAGGAGCCGTGCGGGCGGGGCGATCGCCTCACGGATGGCATCGACCGTCTGGCCGATCCCGGACTTGGACGCCGCCATGCCGTTCCTCCTGACTCGCACCGCACCATAACGCGCGGCGCGGAGCGGGCCAGGGACCTTCAGATCGAGTAGTCGAGCTCGCCTTCCAGCCAGGCGACGATCTGCTCGGCTGCCTCCGTGGCCGACATCGCGGTGGTGTCGATGACGATCTCGGCGTTTTCCGGCGCCTCGTAGGGGCTGTCGATGCCGGTGAAGTTCTTGAGCTCGCCGGCCCGGGCCTTCTTGTAGAGGCCCTTGACGTCGCGCTGCTCGGCGACCGCCAGCGGCGTGTCGACGAACACCTCGACGAAATCGCCTTCGGCCTGCAGCTCGCGCGCCAGGCGGCGCTCGGCGCGGAACGGGGAGATGAACGAGACCAGCACGATGAGGCCGGCGTCGACCATCAGCTTGGCGACCTCGGCCACCCGGCGGATGTTCTCGACGCGGTCCTCGTCGGTGAAGCCAAGGTCCTTGTTGAGGCCGTGGCGGACATTGTCGCCGTCGAGCAGGTAGGTGTGACGCCCGTCGGCGTGCAGCCGCTTCTCGACCAGGTTGGCGATCGTCGACTTGCCCGAGCCCGACAGGCCGGTCAGCCAGACCACCCGGCCGCGCTGTCCCTTGAGGGCGGCGCGGCTGGCCTTGTCGACGTCCAGCGCCTGCCAGTGGATGTTCTGGCTGCGACGCAGGGCGAAGTGCAGCATGCCGGCCCCGACGGTCCGGTTGCTGATCCGGTCGATCAGGATGAAGCCGCCGAGGTCGTGGTTCTCGGCATAGGCGTCGAACGCGATGGCTGCGTCGAGCGAGAGGTTACAGACCCCGATCTCGTTGAGCTCCAGCCGCTTGGCGGCCAGGTGCTCGAGGGTGTTCACATTGACCTTGTACTTCGGCTCGGTGACCTGGGCCGAGACCACGCGGGTCCCGACCTTGAGCAGGTAGGGCCGGCCCGGCAGCATCGCCTCGTCGTCCATCCAGACGATGGTCGCCTCGAACTGGTCGGCCACAGGCGGCGGCGATCCGGCCTCGGAGATGACGTCCCCGCGCGAGATGTCGATCTCGTCCTTCAGGGTCAGGGTGACCGACTGTCCGGCCACCGCTTCGTCAAGGTCGCCGCGAAACGTGACGATACGTTCGATAGTGCTTTCGCGGCCCGAGGGCAGGGCCTTGATCTTGTCGCCCGGACGCACCGTTCCGGTCGAGATCAGCCCTGAAAAACCACGGAAATCCAGGTTCGGACGGTTCACCCACTGGACCGGCATGCGGAACGGCTGCTCGCGCAGATCGTCCTCGACGGGGAGGGTCTCCAGCAGCGGCATCAGGGCCGGTCCCTCGTACCAGGGCGCAGCCTCGCTGCGGCTGGTGATGTTGTCGCCTTTCAAGGCGGACATGGGGATTGCGGTGTAGTCCTTGATGCCGATCTGGGTGGCGAACTCGGCATATTCCTGCAGGATCGCGTCGTAAACCTGCCGATCCCAGCCCACCAGATCCATCTTGTTGACGGCCAGGACCACGTGCCGGATGCCCAGCAGTGAGACCAGATACGAGTGCCGGCGGGTCTGGGTCAGCACGCCCTTGCGCGCGTCGATCAGGATGACCGCGGCGTCGGCAGTCGAGGCGCCGGTGACCATGTTGCGCGTGTATTGCTCGTGGCCGGGCGTGTCGGCGACGATGAACTTGCGCTTGTCGGTCGAGAAGAAGCGGTAGGCGACGTCAATGGTGATGCCTTGCTCGCGCTCGGCGGCCAGACCGTCGACCAGCAGGGCGAAGTCGATGTCGCCGCCCTGGGTGCCGACCTTCTTGGAGTCTGCTTCGAGCGCGGCCAGCTGGTCCTCGAAGATCATCTTCGAGTCATAGAGCAGGCGGCCGATCAGGGTCGACTTGCCGTCGTCCACCGACCCGCAGGTCAGGAACCGCAGCAGGCTCTTGCGCTCGTGCGCGGACAGGTACGCCTCGATGTCCTCGGCGATGAGTGCGGACTGGTGGGCCATCAGAAGTAGCCCTCTTGCTTCTTCTTCTCCATCGAAGCGGCCTGGTCGTGGTCGATCATCCGGCCCTGGCGCTCCGAGGTCGTGGTGAGCAGCATTTCCTGAATGATTTCAGGCAGCGTGGCGGCGGTGGACTCGACCGCGCCGGTCAGCGGGTAGCAGCCCAGGGTGCGGAACCGCACCGACTTCTGCATCGGAACCTCGCCCGGGCGCAGCGGCATCCGCTCGTCGTCGACCATGATCAGCGTGCCGTCGCGCTCGACCACCGGCCGCACTTCCGAGAAGTACAGCGGGACGATCGGGATGTTCTCTAGGTGGATGTATTGCCAGATGTCCAACTCGGTCCAGTTGGAGATCGGGAACACCCGGATGCTCTCGCCGGGGTTCTTGCGGGTGTTGTACAGCCGCCAAAGTTCGGGGCGCTGGTTCTTGGGATCCCAACGGTGCTGGGCCGACCGGAACGAGAAGATGCGCTCCTTGGCGCGGCTCTTTTCCTCGTCGCGGCGCGCGCCGCCGAAGGCCGCGTCGAAGCCGTACTTGTCGAGCGCCTGCTTCAGGCCCTCGGTCTTCCAGATGTCGGTGTGCAGCGCGCTGCCGTGGTCGAACGGGTTGATGTTCCGCTCGACGGCCTCGGGGTTCTTGTGGACCAGCAGCTCGAAGCCGAGCTCCTTGGCCATGCGCTCGCGCATCTCGTACATCGCCCGGAATTTCCAGGTCGTATCGACGTGCAGCAGCGGGAAGGGCGGCTTGGACGGATAGAACGCCTTGGCCGCCAGATGCAGCATCACGGCGGAGTCCTTGCCGATCGAATAGAGCATCACCGGGCGCTCGGCCTCGGCCGCCACCTCGCGCATGATGTGGATGCTCTCGGCCTCCAGGCGCTGAAGATGGGTGAGCGTTTCGGGAGCGATGGCGGGCGCCTTGGCCTGCATCAGGGCTGTACCTTGCACGTGAACCTCGGGCCTCACCCTGAATTCTAACAACGAAAAAGTCCGCCCGTCGCTGCTGACGCGCCGCGCGGATTGGCCCTGAGCGACGGCTTAAGGGACCCGGGGACCGATGACGATAGAGATTTACTGACAGGCCGCCGAGGAAAATGGAGCCGTCCGAAAACCGCTGAAGCCAGGCCGGTCATGTCCGAAAACCGCGAGACATGCGCCGCTCATAGGCCGATCATCGCCGCATGGATATGGATGACGACGCCTGCTACCGCGCCTTCCAGATGCGAGACGCCCGCTTCGACGGGCGCATCTTCAGCGGCGTGACGAGCACCGGGATCTATTGCCGGCCGATCTGTCCGGCCCGCACGCCCAAACGCGAGAACATGCGGTTCTATCGCTCGGCCGCGGCCGCGCAGGAGGCCGGGTTCCGGCCCTGCCTGCGGTGCCGGCCCGAGACTTCGCCCGACCTGGGGTCGTGGCGCGGCACCTCGAATACAGTGTCGCGGGCGCTGGGCCTGATCGAAGCTGGGGCCTTGGACAACGGCGACGTCGACAGCCTGGCCGAACGGCTGGGCGTTGGCGAGCGCCAGCTGCGGCGATTGTTCCAGCAGCATGTCGGCGCCTCGCCGGTGGCGGTCGCCCAGACCCGGCGGGTGCTGCTGGCCAAGCAGTTGCTGCACGAGACCCGCATGCCGATGGCCGAGGTGGCGCTGGCCGCCGGCTTCGGCAGCGTGCGGCGCTTCAACGAGACCTTCCAGCAGCTGTTCGACCGCCCGCCGGCCAAGCTGCGCCGTGTGGGCGGCGCGGAGGTGGCGGCCGGCGAAGGCGGGGCGGCGACTATCCGGCTGCCCTATCGCGCGCCCTATGACTGGCCAGCCATGCTGGCGTTCCTCAGCGCCCGGGCGATCCCCGGCGTCGAGGCGGTGCGCGAAGGGCGCTATGCCCGCAGCCTGCGCGTCGGGGCGGCGCGCGGCGTGGTGATGATCGACCCCGGCGAGGGCGATTATCTCAAGGCGACGCTGCGGTTTCCGAAGGTGGAAGCCTGGCCGGCGGTCATCGCCCGGGTGCGGCGCGTGTTCGATCTCGCCGCCGATCCGGCGGTGATCCAGGCGCACCTCTCCGAGGACCCCGATCTGGCGCCGCTGGTGGCCGCGCGGCCGGGCCTGCGCGCGCCCGGCGCCTGGGACGGCTTCGAGTTGGCGGTGCGCGCAGTGCTGGGCCAGCAGATCACCGTCCAGGCGGCGCGGATGCTGGCCGGCAAGATCACCGCCGCCCATGGCGCGCCGCTGGAGGACGAGGCCGCGAACGCGCTCGGCCTGACTCATTTCTTCCCCGAACCGGCCGCCCTGGCGCAGGCCGACGTCGAGACCCTGGCCATGCCCAGGGCCCGCGGCCGCGCGCTGGTCGGGCTGGCGGCCGCGGCGGCGGCCGATCCGGAACTGTTCGGCATGCGCCGCAGCCTGGACGAGGCGGTCGCCGCGCTGCGCGCCTTGCCGGGGATTGGGGAATGGACGGCGCAGTACATCGCCATGCGGGCGCTGCGTGAGCCCGACGCCTTCCCCAGCGCCGACATCGGCCTGATGCGGGCGCTGGAGGGGCCGGACGGCGTGCGCCCGACCGCTGCCGAACTGCTGGCGCGGGCCGAGCGCTGGCGGCCCTGGCGCGCCTATGCGGCATCGCACCTCTGGGCGGCGGACCCGAAGAACCCCTCAGAGAGCAAGCATGCCAAGGCCGCCTGAAGTCCTGACCCTAGACCGGATGACGACGCCGCTCGGCGAAGGCCTGCTGGTGACCGACGCGGGCGGCCATCTGCGGGCCTTTGACTGGACGACGCACGAGACGCGGCTGACCACCCTGCTACGCCGCCAGAACCCTCCCGCCGATCTGGTCGGCGGAGCGGCGCCGGCTGCGGCGCGCGCCGAGCTGGACGCCTATTTCGCCGGCGATTTGACCGCCCTGGGCCGTATCGCCTGGCGCACGGGCGGGACGGCGTTCCAGCGCCAGGTCTGGACTGCGCTCTGCACCATACCGGCCGGCGAAACCTTGACCTACAAGGGTCTGGCCGAGCGGATCGGCCGGCCGAAGGCGATCCGCGCCGTGGGCTTGGCCAATGGCTCCAATCCGGTCTCGATCGTCGTGCCCTGTCACCGGGTGATCGGGTCGAACGGCAAGCTCACCGGCTACGGCGGCGGTCTTGATCGCAAGCATTGGCTGCTCAGCCACGAGGGAGCGGCTTTCGTCGACAAGTGATCGACGCTTCATGACTGAAATTTCATGTTGCGACACATCGCCCGATCGCAGCGGTCATCGTATAACGACGCTCGCTGGAATCGTGTCGGACGGACGGGAGAGTTCCGATGCAGACCTTTACCGAGATCGTAGCTGCCGTGGTGGTGTCGTCGTCCGCCGCGGCCTATTCGCATTTCGGCGTGACGCTGGACGCCCAGAAGGTCGAAAAGCCCGTTCCGGCGGAGCGTACGGTCGCGCGCACGATCAGCCGCAAGACGCCCGTGAATCCCACGCCGCGCGTGATCGCCAAGTCTGGCAAGGGACCGACCATGGTCCGCGAAATCTGTCCCGAGACCCGCGCCAAGCTGCTGCGGACCTAACGGCCGCAGCTCTCGCCGCCGATCAGTGCTTTGCCTCCGGGGCGTTCGCCGGTAATCCTTCGATCCTGGGCGCAATGATGAGGCGCGCGTGTGTTTGCGCGCCCGCCGGCAGGGGTGGAAGGCCGCTTACGACGGGCCATGAAGATCAAAAAGCGGCAACAACCGGTCGATCTGCAATCGCTTGACGGAGAAGGCGCGCCAACGCCGGCGCCCGTCGACTTGGCCGAGGCCGAGGCGGCCGATCGGGCCTTCGCCTTCGCCCCGCCGCCGTCGGGCGACCTCGCCGTCGAGACCAAGACCTCGACGCCCGCGAGCGGCGCCTCGCGGCTGACCCCGCGCATTCCCGTGACCCCGACTACGGCCGTAGCGCCGTCGTCCGGCTGGACCATCTACATGGCCGCCCTGGTGGTCTCGGTGCTTTGGGCCTGCGCACCGATCGCCTTCGCCTGGGGGTATCGCCGCTCCGTCGCCCCGTTCGATTTCGAGCCGTTCGCGGTCGCCGTGTTCGCGGCGCTGGCCATCGGCCCGGCGGCCCTGGTCTGGGCGCTGGCCTACATGGTGCGCCAAGGCCAGCTCCTGGGCGCCGAGGCCCGGCGCACCAAGGCCCTGGCTGACGAGATGGTGACTCCGGCGATGGCCGCCGGCGCCCAGACCGTCGACCTGGTCCACGCCATGCGCGAGGAGATCGCCCGCGCCGGCGCCGCCGCGCAGGAAGCACGCGACACGATCATCGTGCTGCGCCAGGCGCTGGCCGGCGAAAGCGAGGAGCTCGCCGCCGCCGCCGCCAACGCCGCGCGCACCGCCCAGGGGCTGTCCGAAAGCCTGGGCCGCGAGCGCAGCGAACTGGGCGGCCTGGCTCAGACGCTCGATTCCCAGGCCGCCGCGGTGGCCGACGCCATCACCCGCCAGGCCAAGATGGTCGGCGAGGCGTCCGACCTGGCCGAGGCGCAACTGCGCGAGGCCGAGGCCTCGCTCGCCGCGCGAGCCGCCGACCTGGCCGCCGCCGCCGGCGAGACCAGCGACGTCGCGCGCGCCGCGGCCGAGGACTTGACCCGCCACATCGCCCGCCTGGAGACCGCCGGCCTCGGCGTGACCGAGCAGATCGGTGCGGTCGAGAAGGGGCTGACTGAACAGCGCGCCGGCCTGGTCACCGCCGCCCATGCGCTGCGCGCCGACCATGAGAACTTCGCCGCCCAGACCGAGTCCCAAACCGCCCAGCTGTCGGAGTTCATCGGCCAGGCGCGTCTGTCGGCCGCCGAAATGGGCGACCGCGCCGTGAAGGGGGGCGAGGCGCTGCGCCAGCTGATGGCCGAGGCCACGGCGCAGTTCCGCGAGTTGGCGGAGTCGGCCAAGGCCGAACGCGACGAATTCGGGCAGTCGACTCTGCACTCGGTGGAGGCCGTGGCCGCCGCCGCCGCCGCCGAGCGCGCGCGCCTGGAGGAGCAGACCCGCGCGGCGATCACCGCCATGACCCAGGCGGCCGAGGACACGCGCCAGGTGGCCGCGCGCCATGCCGAGACCGCGCGCGACCAGGTCGACCAATTGTCGGAGGCGGCCTTCACCGCCGGCCAGCAAGCCAACAAGGTGTTCGAGGCGCGGCTCGAGGAAGCGCGGGCCCTGATCGAACAGTCGGCGAAGATGGTCGAGCAGGCCGGCGCAGCGACGATCAGCAAGCTGGACGAAGGCGCGCGCGCCGCCCGGGCGACGCTGGACGAACTGACCGGCATGCTGGGCGAGATCGAGGAGCGGGCGACCAAGCTGCCGGCCGCCGCCCGCGACCGCGCCGAAGAGGTCCGGATGGCCGTGGCCGAGAGCATCGACGAGCTGATGGATCACGCGCGGCGCACCGCCGACGAGACCCAGGCGATCGACGAGGCGTTCCAGGAGCGCGTGCGGCGCAATTACGACATGCTTAGCGAGGCCGTGCGGCTGATGGGGTCGGTGGCGACCTCTGCGGGCGCGCCGCCGGCGGCGCCCGCGCCGTTGCGCCCCGAGCGCGTGTCGCTGCGCGAGCGCTTGGCCGCCAAGGCAGTTGCGCCGGCCGAACCCGCGCCCCAGCCCGTGGTCGAGCCGGCGCCTGGACCGGCCGAGGCCGACGAGTTGGAATTGACCGAGCTGGCGCCCACGGACGAAGCCGGCGAGCGCGGCCGGCCGCGTCTGCGCCTGACGCCGACGGCGACCGACGCCGAGTTCTCGCATGTGTTCGAACAGGCCGGCGGGCGTCACGAGGAACCCGCCAGCGAAGGCTGGACGTGGAAGGACCTGCTGTCGTCCCTCGAGGAGCACGACGAGGAGGGTGAGGCTGAGGCTGAGGCCGCGTCCCGGCCGCTGGAAGAGATCCTCGCCGACGAGATCGGGGCGATGGGCATCGACCCGACTGCGCTGCTGCCGCGCAGCCGTATTCACGAGCTGGCCGTGGCGTTGCAGGTCCGCGACGTGGACGGCGCACGGACGGTGGTCCGCAAGCTGGCGCCGGCCGCTACGCGTAGGTTGACCCGCAAGCTGTTCACCGACGAGCCGCTGAAGCGTCAGGTGATGACCTATCTGGCCCGCTACAACGAACTGCTGGAGGACGCGGCCGAGCGCGACGCCGAAGGGCGGGTCGTGGAGAAGCTGCTGAGCTCGGAGGCCGGCCGCACCTACCTGCTGTTCGACGCGGCGGCCGGCGACCTGGCTTGAGCCGGCGCCTGACGCTCCGAGACGAGCGTTGGCCGCTGGCCGCCGCCTTCGTGATCGCGCGGGGCGCCAAGACCGAGGCCCACGTCATCGTCGCCGAGATCGCCGAGGGCGGGGCGATCGGGCGCGGCGAGGCCGTGCCCTATGGTCGTTACGGCGAGAGCGTCGAGGGCGAGCTGGCCCGGATGGAGGCCCTGCGCCCGGCCCTGGAGGCGGGCCTGACCCGTCAGGCGCTGCAGAAGGCCCTGCCGCCGGGCGCGGCGCGCAACGCGCTGGACTGCGCGCTGTGGGACCTGGAGGCCAAGCTGAGCGGCGTGCCGGCCTGGCGGACTGCAGGACGGACGCGCCTGGATCCGGTCAAGACCTGCTACACGATCAGCCTCGACACCCCCGAAGCGATGGCGCAGGCCGCCAGGCCCATGGCCCGCCGCCCGTTCCTGAAGTTGAAGATCGGCGGCCCGGACGACCTGGATCGCGTGGCCGCGGTGCGCGCCGCCGCGCCGAAGACCCGCCTGATCGTCGACGGCAACGAAGGCCTGAGCTTCGACGACCTGGTTCGTCTGACCCCTGAGTTCGCGCGGCTCGACGTCAAGATGATCGAGCAGCCGCTGCACGCCGACGCCGATGAGGCGCTGGAGGGCTGGATCAGTCCGGTGACGCTGTGCGCCGACGAAAGCCTGCATACGTGCCGCGAGCTCGCGGCCTGCGCGCGGCGCTACGGCGCGGTCAACGTCAAGCTCGACAAGGCCGGCGGCCTGACCGAGGCGCTGGCGGTAGTGGACCAGGCGCGGGCCCTGGGCCTGGAGCTGATGGCCGGCTGCATGGTGGCGACCTCGCTGGCCATGGCGCCGGCGATGATCATCGCTCAGGGGGCGGAGGTGGCCGACCTTGACGGGCCGCTGCTGCTCGCCCGCGATCGCGATCCGGGGCTGGTGTTCGACGGCTCGCTGATTTTTCCGCCTACGCCGCAGCTTTGGGGCTAGGCTTTAGTTCCTATATCCTGGCGATGACGTGGAAACGTGATGGCTGACGACAAGGAACGCGCACACGGGGCCTGGCGGGCCGCCGAGCGGATCAAGCGCCTCTCCGACCGACTGGTCGGGGTCGGGCCGGTCGGGATTGGGCTGGACGGCGTCCTGGCCTGGGTGCCGGTGGCCGGCACCGCCTACAGCCTCGGGGCAGGCGGGTTGCTGCTCTATCAGGGCGTGGTGGCCGGCGCCTCGTTGCCGACCCTGGCGCGGATGGCGGCCTACCTGCTGCTGGATTCGGCCGCCTCGGTGCCGCCGGTGGTCGGCTGGGCGGTGGATACCCTGTTTCCCGGCCATCTGATGGCCGCAGGCGCGCTGCAAAAGGACATCGAGGCGCGGCACGGCCCGGCGGAGCTTCCGCCGACCTGGTACGGCAAGCCCGGACGGCGTGCGAAGGCGGTGAAGGTCGCGCCCAGGATCGTCTAGAACGCGGAGACACGGCGATGTTCAAGCACGTGAAGTTCGCTGGACTGCCGGTGAGCGACCAGGATCGGGCGGTCGCCTTCTATCGTGACGTGATGGGCCTGACCCTGGCGGCGGACCAGCACTACGGCAGCGGCTGGCGCTGGATCGAGTTCGAAGTGCCGGGCTCCCCGACCAAGATCCTGTTCGAGAAACGCGCCAACGAGGCGCCCGGCGAGCAGCCGAGCCTGATCCTGGTCGTCGCCGACGTCGACGCCGCCTTTCGGGAACTGAGCGGCCGCAATGTCGTGTTCGACCAGGATCCGATCGACGCGCCCTGGTCGCCGAAGGAGCGCTACGCCCTGCTGCGCGACAGCGAGGGCAATCTGGTGATGCTCGGGTCGGGTTAGGCCGAGGCCGGGGCGACGCTCTGCAGGACTTCGAAGCCTTCGAACTGCGGATGGCCGGCATAGAGCGGCTTGTTGTCCCCGGCGCCCTTGTGCGCGAGGCGGAAGGCCTCGGACTTGGTCCAGGCCTCGAAGGCGCCCTTGGACGCCCAGCGCGAATGCGAGGCGTAGAGCGTGTGATCGTCGTGCTCAGGACCGCGCAGCAGACTGAAGCCTAGGAAGCCCGGAACCTGCTCCAGGTGCGTCTCGCGCGACAGCCACACGGCTTCGAAGGCGCTCTCCTGTCCGCGCAGGACCTGAAAGCGGTTCATGGCGATGAACATGGCGTACTCCTGATTGGGCGCGCGCCAGTCTGCCCCGGACGGGGCCGGCGTTCCAGCCTCGCGGGCGGTTCAGGCCTTTTCGAGCTGGGCGTAGCCCATCTGTTCGTTGAGCCGGTCGAGCACCTCGATCGCCGCCTCGGGCACCACCGTGCCGGGGGTGAAGATCGCGGCCACGCCGGCGTCGCGCAGGGCCTGGAAGTCCTCGGGCGGAATCACCCCGCCGACCACGACCAGGATGTCCGCACGCCCCAGCTTGGCGAGTTCGTCCTTCAGTTCCGGCACCAGGGTCAGGTGGCCCGCGGCCAGCGAACTGGCGCCGACCACGTGGACGTTCTCGGCGACGGCCTGGGCGGCGGCTTCGGCTGGGGTCTGGAACAGGTTGCCGATGTCGACGTCGAAGCCGAGGTCGGCGAAGCCGGAGGCGATCACCTTCTGGCCGCGGTCGTGGCCGTCCTGGCCCATCTTGGCGATCATCACCCGCGGCTTGCGCCCGTCGGCCTGGCGGAAGGCCTCAGTCATGGCCTTGGCGCGCTGGGCCTGGGGCGTGGCGCCGGATTCGCGCAGATAGACGCCGGTGACGGCGGAGGCCTCGGCGGCATGGCGACCGAAGACCTTTTCCAGAGCCAGGCTGATCTCGCCCACCGTCGCCTTGGCGCGGGCGGCGTTGACCGACAGTTCCAGCAGGTTGCCGTTCCCGGCCGCGCCTTCGGTCAGGGCGGTGAGGGCGGCCTCGACGGCGGCGGGATCGCGCTCGGCGCGCAGGCGCTGCAGCTTTTCCAGCTGGCGCTCGCGCACGGCGGTGTTGTCGACCTTGAGCACCGGGATCTCGTCGGCGACGTCGGGCTTGTAGCGGTTGACGCCGACGACGCTCTGGCGGCCGGCGTCGATGCGGGCCTGGGTGCGGGCGCTGGCCTCCTCGATGCGGCGCTTGGGCAGGCCGTCCTCGATGGCCTTGGCCATGCCGCCCAGGGCCTCGACCTCAGCGATGTGCTCGAGGGCGCGAGCGGCGAGGTCGGCGGTCAGCCGTTCGACATAGTAGGAGCCGCCCCAGGGATCGACGACGCGGGTCTGGCCGCTCTCGAGTTGCAGGAACAGCTGGGTGTTGCGCGCGATCCGGGCCGAGAAGTCGGTCGGCAGGGCCAGCGCCTCGTCCAGCGAGTTGGTGTGCAGGCTCTGGGTCTGGCCGCCGGTGGCGGCGATCGCCTCGACCAGGGTGCGGGGCACGTTGTTGTAGACATCGTGCGCCGCCAGGCTCCAGCCGCTGGTCTGGGTGTGGGCGCGCAGGGATAGCGAGCGGGAGTCCTTGGGGTCGAACTCGTCCTTCATCAGCTTGGCCCAGAGCAGGCGGCCGGCCCGCTGCTTGGCGATTTCCATGAAGGCGTTCATCCCCGCGTTCCAGAAGAACGACAGCCGCGGCGCAAACTGGTCGACGCCCATGCCGGCGGCGACGCCGGCGCGCACGTACTCGACGCCGTCGGCCAGGGTGTAGGCCAGTTCCAGGTCCAGCGTCGCACCGGCTTCCTGGATGTGATAGCCGCTGATCGAGATCGAGTTGAACTTCGGCATTTCGCGCGAAGTGTATGAAAAGATGTCGGAAATTATCCGCATCGAGGGCGCGGGCGGATAGATGTAGGTGTTCCGGACCAGGAACTCCTTGAGGATGTCGTTCTGGATCGTGCCCGACAGCTTGGCGTGCGGCACGCCCTGTTCCTCGGCCGCCACGATGTAGAGCGCCAGGATCGGCAGCACCGCGCCGTTCATGGTCATCGAGACACTCATCTTGTCGAGCGGGATTCCGTCGAACAGCGTGCGCATGTCGAGGATGGAGTCGATGGCGACGCCGGCCATGCCGACGTCGCCCTTCACCCGCGGGTGATCGCTGTCGTAGCCGCGGTGAGTGGCCAGGTCGAAGGCGACCGACAGGCCCATCTGCCCGGCGGCCAGGTTGCGGCGATAGAAAGCGTTGGAGTCCTCAGCCGTGGAGAAGCCCGCATACTGACGGACCGTCCAGGGGTTGGTGAGGTACATGGTCGGGTAGGGACCGCGCACGAACGGCGCGAGGCCCGGATAGCCGGTGGCGAGGCCGGCGATGTCGGCCGGGCCGTAGGACGGGCGAACGGCGATGCCTTCCGGCGTCTCCCAGGCGGCGCCCGTTGCTGGCGGCGACGCGACGCCCTCGGCGTCGAAGGGCAGGTTGGCGAAGTCGGGGAACTGGCTCATCGGGCGGCCTCGTGCGGCGCGGCGATACGGATGGGGGCGAGCGGCGGGCAGCGGCCGTCGGGACCCGGCAGGCGCGGCGATGGAGCCTCGGTCGAAACAGGACTGGGACGCTCGACCTCGACCGGCGCGTCCTCGGTCGGCGGGAAGGCGGTGACGCCGACGATCTTCGGCGGGCCGGCGGCCTTGCGCGCCGCGCAGGTGGCGGCGACGTGGGCGGCGACGTGACCCGAGGCCAGGGCCGCTACGACGCCGCCCTCCGCCTCGATCGCCTGGAACTGGGCCCAGGCGGCGCGGGCCATCTCATCGGTGAGCGCCTCGATGTAGCCCGAGCCGGCGGCGGGGTCGGCGACCCGGCCGAGGTGGGCCTCCTCCATCAGCACCAGCTGGGTGTTGCGGCTCTGGCGGCGGGCGAAGGCCGTGGGCAGCCCGATCGCATCGGTAAAGGCGCCCAGCACCACCGCGTCGGCGCCCCCGACGGCGGCGCCGAACCCGGCCGAAGTCAGGCGCAGCATGTTGGTCCAGGGATCCTGGGCGGCCAGCATGCGCTGTGAAGACCGGGCCTCGATCCGGGCCGGGGCGGTCGCGCCACAGGCCTTGGTGAGCTGGGCCCACAGCACGCGGGCGGCGCGGAGCTTGGCGAGAGAGGCGAAGTAGTCGGCGTCGGCGGACAGGCCCAGATGGATCCCGGAGAACGCCTGATCCATGGTCAGGCCGGCGCGCACCAGCGCCTTGGCGTAGGCGAGCGCCGAGGCGAGCATGAAGGCCAGTTCGCCGGCCTCGCCGCCGCCGGCCTCGTGGATCACTCGCCCCGAGGCCAGGAACAGCCCGGCCTTGGGGTAGGATTCGGCCAGACGGGCGCCGACCGTGGCGGCCGAGACCAGGTGGCTCTCGATGGGGCCCGGGCTCTCGCCGGCCTGGGCGAAGGCGCCGAGCGGATCCAAGTGGAACGAGAGCAGGGCGTTGGGCGAGCCCTTGGCGGCCGCGGCGAGCCAGTCGGCCGCCTTCGGGCCGAGGAAGCCCGCATCCAGCGCCACCGGAGCCAGCTCCAGCATCACCCCGTCGAGCACCCGCGCCAGGTCGGCGGCCGAGCCGACAGCCACGCCGCCCGCGCCGGTCGGGTCGATGCAGACGAGGCCGGACGCTGCGCCGCCCTCCAGGTCGGTCAGCAGGTCGGCGCGGGCACGCGCCGGATCGGGATGGGCGACGGCGGCCCTCAGGTCCCACGGGCGTTCGGCGTCATGCGGCCGCGGCGCGAACTTCGGCCCCTCACGCCCGGCTTCGTAAAGCGGAGCGATGGGCAGCCCCTCGAGCGTGGTGCGCTGAAGGCTCTCGAAGGGGGCGTCCTTCAGGGTCTTTTCCACCAGGGCGCGCCAGTCGGCGGCGGTGGCGGGCGGGAAGGCGCCGGAAGCGATCGAAGTGTCGGTCATCACCCTGTCATTGCGACCTGACCAAGCGACGCGTCAAGTTCACGCGGGGTCAGGCGGTGCGGGGACGCTTGCGTGGCATGAATTTTTGTGTGTACGCTGTAAAAATTAGATCGACACATCTCATAAGGACGACCCAATGGCCTTGCCCCCCATTCTCGCAGAGCGCCTGCGCATTCCGGTGATCGGCTCGCCGCTGTTCATCATCTCCGGCCCGGAACTCGTGATCGCCCAGTGCAAGGCGGGGATCGTCGGTTCGTTCCCGGCGCTCAATGCGCGTCCGGCGAGCCAGCTCGACGAATGGCTGGCCCAGATCACTGAGGAACTGGCCGACTGGGACCGCAAGAATCCGGACCGTCCCTCGGCGCCGTTCGCGATGAACCAGATCGTTCACAAGACCAACGACCGGCTCGAGCACGACGTCGAGATGGCCGTGAAGTACAAGGTGCCGGTGACCATCACCTCGCTCGGCGCGCGCGAAGATGTGAACAAGGCGATCCACTCGTACGGCGGCGTGGTGCTGCATGACGTGATCAACGACCGCTTCGCCCGCAAGGCGGTGGAGAAGGGGGCCGACGGCCTGATCCCGGTCGCCGCCGGCGCCGGCGGTCACGCCGGTCACCTGTCGCCGTTCGCGCTGATCCAGGAACTGCGCGAGTGGTTCGATGGTCCGATCGCGCTGTCGGGTTCGATCGCCAACGGCGCTGCGATCCTGGGCGCCCAGGCTATGGGCGCGGACCTCGCCTATATCGGCTCGGCCTTCATCGCGACGAAGGAAGCCAATGCGGTGCAGGGCTATAAGGACATGATCGTCGCCAGCAGCGGCGACGACATCGTCTATTCGAACCTGTTCACCGGCGTGCACGGCAACTACCTGCGTCCGTCGATCGAGGCCGCGGGCCTGGACCCGGACAACCTGCCGGAATCGGATCCGTCGAAGATGAGCTTCGGTTCGGGCGGCAACCAGAAGGCCAAGGCCTGGAAGGACATCTGGGGCTGCGGTCAGGGGATCGGCGCGATCAAGGAGATTCCGAGCGCCGGAGAAATGATCGATCGGCTGGCCGCCGAATACGAGGCCGCCAAGGCCGCGCTGGCGGCGAAGACCTCGCTGACCCGCGGCAGCGCTCTGGCTATGGCGGCCGAGTAGGGGCTTCAAAACGAAAGCGGCGGGAAGGTTTCCCTTCCCGCCGCCGCCGTTGAACGCGAAGCGTTCGTTGGTCTTATCGGAACAGTCCGAGCAGGCTGCTCGACGACTGGTTGGCGATGCTGAGGGCCTGCACGCCAAGCTGTTGCTTGGTCTGCAGCGCTTGCAGCTTCGCGCTTTCCTTCGCCAGGTCGGCGTCGACCAGGTTACCGACCCCGGCGTCCAGGGTGTCCTGGAGCTTCATGACGTTGGTCATGTGGGTATCGAGCGCCTTGGCGCCGGTGCCGAGCTTCGAGAGGGCCGAGGAGACGTCCTGGATGGCGTCTTCCACTTCCTTCACGTCCGCCGAGGTCACGCCGTTGGTCAGGGTGGCCAGGGTGGCGGCGATCTTGGCGTTCGACTTCGACAGGACGACGTGGTCGATGTCGATGGTCGCGGTGGCGTCGGCGTTGGCGATCGCCTTGATGCTCGCGCTATTGACCGAAGTCGTCGAGATCAGGTTGACGCCGTCGAAGGTGGCGTTGTTGGCGATCGTGTCGATCTGGTCGCGCAGCGACTTGTATTCGTCGCTGAGCGCCGCCTTGGAGGCGGTCGACAGGCCCGCTTCAGTCGCCGCCAGGACCTTTTCCTTCATCTGGACGAGGATGTCCGAGATGGCGGTGCCGGCCGACATGGCGACGTCAGCCACAGACTGGCCGCGTTGCAGCGACGAGATGACCGAATTGAGGGAGGCCGATTCAGCGCGTTGGTTCTGGGCGATGGCCCAGATGGCGCCGTTGTCCTTGGCGGTGGAGATCTTCTGGCCGGTGTTGATCCGGTTCTGAACGATGCCGAGGTCTTTGTTCGTGGCGTTCAGGTTTTGCAGCGCGATCATCGCGCCTTTGTTCGTGTTGACCGAATTCATCGACATACACTTGGTTCCTTTTCTCGGAGACCGACGTCATTTTGACTGCCGGAGGCGTTTTGCCTGCGGGACTCCTGAGCAAGGGTCGGGCCAGTTTTGGCCGTTAACCAATCATCGTTGATCCGCTTGAGGTTTTTCGCAGATCGTCGTCGCGGGCGCGGCTTTCCAGGCGCTGGGCAAGGTCAAACACGGTAAATTCTGCCGTCCAGGCACGGCAAAAACTGCGCCCCTGGGTGGGCAGGTTCTGCCGGTCGGCGCCGGCGACAGGGCCGATCCGACCGCTTGCAGGTTTTCTAAGGACACAAAAAGCTCAAACCGCTGGCGCGGCGTCCGAGCCCCGACCATGCTCCGCGCGACTTTCAGTAGGAGCTTTCCATGGCGCAGGCGCGCAAACGCGGCGGCATCTTCGCCTCATTCGGCTTTCAGGTCCTGGCCGGCATGGCGCTGGGCCTGGGGTTGGGGCTGCTGGCGCGCCAACTGGGTTCTGAGGCCGGGCAGGCGGGGCATGGCCTGTCGGAGGCCTTGCGGCTGGCGGGAGCGACCTTCATCCAGCTCCTACGCGTGCTGGTGCCGCCGTTGGTGTTCACCGCCATCGTCGCCAGCATCGCGAACCTGCGCGAGTTGCAGAACGCCGCAGCGCTCGTCTGGCGCACGCTGTTCTGGTTCGCGGCGACCGCCCTGATCGCCGTCAGCATCGGCATCGTCCTGGGCCTGGCGCTCAAGCCGGGGCTCAACACCACCGTCGCGGCGGCGGCTGCGGGGGTCTCGCAGACCAGCGGCTCCTGGCTCGATTTCCTCACCGGCCTCGTGCCCTCGAACATGCTGGGCTTGGCGGCGTCCACGACCCTGGCGGACGACGGCGCCAAGACGACGCTGTCGTTCAACGTGCTGCAGATCGTGGTTATCTCCCTCGTCACCGGCATCGCGGCGCTGAAGTCGGGCGCGGCGGCCGAGCCGTTCCTGGCGTTCAACGCCTCGGCGCTGGCCATCGTGCGCAAGATCCTATGGTGGGTGATCCGCCTCACTCCGATCGGCACCATCGGCCTGTTCGGCAACGCCGTGGCGCACTACGGATGGGACGCGCTGGCGCAGCTGGGCGCCTTCGCCCTGGCCGTATATGCGGGCCTGGGTCTGGTGCTGTTCGTCGTCTACCCCACCCTGCTGCTTGCCAATGGATTGAATCCGCTGAAATTCTTCGCCGGGGCCTGGCCGGCGATCCAGCTCGGCTTCGTCTCGCGTTCGTCGATAGGAACCCTGCCGGTGACACAGACGGTGGCCGAAAGCGCGCTGGGCGTGCCGCGGTCCTACGCCGCCTTCGCCGTGCCCCTGGGCGCGACGACCAAGATGGACGGCTGCGCGGCGATCTATCCGGCCGTGGCGGCGATCTTCGTGGCGCAGTTCTACAATGTGCCGCTGGCGGTGAGCGACTACTTCCTGATCGTCTTCGTCTCGGTGATCGGGTCGGCGGCGACGGCCGGGCTGACCGGAGCGGTGGTGATGCTCACCCTGACGCTCTCGACCCTGGGCCTGCCGCTGGAAGGCGTGGGGCTGCTGCTGGCGATTGATCCGATCCTCGATATGGGCCGCACCGCGACCAACGTCGCGGGCCAGGCGCTGGTGCCGACGCTGGTCGCCAAGCAGCAGGGCATGCTGAACATGGAAGTCTACAACGCCGCATCGGGCGACCTGCCGACTGAGCCGGACCAAACGACGCAGCGCGCCGCCTGAGGCCTATCGCCGTCTGTCCAGGCGGAAAAACCCGCCCTAGGATCGAACTGTTACGGGCGGAGGGCGAATGGGCGACGAGGGGCGGAAGGGCGACTGGCGAAACGCCGGCGCCGGCGGCGAAGCGCTGCTCCAGGCGATGCTTGACGCGCCCTCGATGTTGGCCGGGGTCGTCGAGCCCCTGGCGGACGATTATCGCTTCGTCATGGCCAATCGGGGGGCGTGCGAATTCTATGGCTGTGCGCCAGGCGCCCTCAACGGTCGAACTGGGCGCGACCTGGGCGTGGCGAGCGACCAGATCGGCGGGCGGCTCGAGGTCCTGCATCGGGTGCTGCTGGGCGGGACGGCCGAGACGATCGAGTATTCGTTCCGCTTTCCGAGCGGTCGCCAGGGCTGGTTCCTCGGAACCTTCACGCCGCTGGCGGAGGCCGCTGGGCAGGTGGCGTTCATCATCATCGACATCACGCAGCAGCACCTCGCGCAGACCGAGGCCGAGCGTCAGGGCGAGCGGTTGACGCTGGCGCTGAACGCGACCGAACTCGGGTTCTGGGAGTACGATGTCGCCACCGACCGGGTGGATTGGGACGGGCGAACTCGGCGAATGTTCGGCCTGCCGGCAGAAGGCGACATCAACTACGCGACCTATGCGGCCGCGGTCCATGTTGAGGACTTCCCGGCCACCCGCACCGCTTACGATGCGGCGATGGCCGGTGAGAACGACGGGCATTATGTGGTCGAGCACCGCACGACGGCCGGCGGCGAGGGCGGGTCTGCGGTCTGGGTCCGCGGCGCGGCGCGCGTATCGTTCGACGGCCTGGGACGTCCGGTCCGGGTGATCGGCACCTCGCAGGACATCACCGCCCAGGTGGCGGCGCGGCAGCGGCAGGATCTGCTGCTCGCCGAGCTGAACCATCGCGTGAAGAACAATCTGGCCGCGGTGCAGGCGATCGCCTCGCAGACCATGCGCGGCGCGCCGGACGACCCCGCGGCGTTCCGGGCGGCGTTCGACAGCCGCCTGCAGTCGCTGGCTCGCGGCCACGACCTGCTGACCCGCAACGTCTGGGAGGCGGCCGACCTGCGCGACGTGATCGAGGCCGCGCTGGCGCCGTTCGCGGCCGAGGGGTTCGCCATCGACGGGCCCGAGGCGCCGGCGCCGCTGGGTCCCGAGATGGCCGTCAACCTGGTGATGGTGCTGAACGAGCTGGCGACCAATGCGGCCAAGTACGGCGCATTGTCCGGGGCAGGGCGGGTCTCGATCGTCTGGCGCGTGGACGGCGAGCGCCTGCAGCTGCACTGGCGCGAGCGCGGAGGGCCGCGGGTGATCCCGCCGAAGCGCACCGGATTCGGCACGCGGCTGACGCTCAGCGCGCTGCAGGCCTATGGCGGGACCGTCGAACTGGACTTTCCGCCCGAGGGGGCGGAGTGCCGGATGAGCGCCCTGCTGGCGCGACGCTAGGAGATCAGCGTCGCCTGCAGCGTGATCTCGGCGTTGAGCAGCCTGGAGACCGGACAGTTCTTCTCGGCCATCCGGGCCAGCTCATCGAACTTGACCTGGTTGATCCCCGGCACCTTGGCCTGCAGGGTGAGCGCAGAGCGGTCGATCCTGAAGCCTTCGCCATCCGAGACCAGCGACACCGCCGCTTCCGTGGAGAGCTCCTCGGCGGCCAAGCCGGCGCGCTGGATCAGGAAGGCGAGTTGCATGGTGAAGCAGCCGGCGTGGGCTGCGGCGATCAGCTCCTCCGGGTTGGTTCCGGGCGTGTCCTCGAACCGGGTCTTGAAGCTGTAGGGCGTGGCCGACAGCGCCCCGGAATCGGTGGTCAGATCGCCGTCGCCGTCACGGCCGGTTCCGCGCCAAACCGCGCGCGCCTTGCGGATCATGCTCGCCTCCTGAGATGGGATCGCCCCTGAACGAGCGATAAACGCCGCACGCGCCGATTGGATCACTTGCGGCCGTTCATCTCGTCGCCGGCGTCGCGGGGCAGCGGGATGAAGAAGACCAGCGAGATCAGGGTGATCAGGCCGGTGACTACGAAAGCGGGCGAGATCGCCGCGGCGGTCAACTGGTCTTCGCCGCGTGCGACCATGAAGAAGTGCATCAGCGCCGCGGCCAGCCCAATACCGACCGACTGCACAAGCTGTTGCACCATTGAGGACGTGGTCGAAGCGCGGCTCATGCGGTCCTGGCCGATGTCAGCGAAGGCCAGGCCGTTGAGGCTGGTGAAGTGCAGCGAGCGGAAGAAGCCGCCGATGCCAAGGATCAACAGGATCAGCCAGTGCGGCGTGGTCGGGGTGAAGAGGCCATAGGCCACGAAGCTGACGGCGACGATCAGGGCGTTGACGACCAGCACCGAGCGGAAGCCGAAGCGGCGCAGGATCGGCGGGGCCGTCGTCTTCATCACCAGGGCCCCCGCGGCTGAGATGAAGGTCATCAGGCCCGCTTGGATCGCCGATAGGCCGAAGCCGACCTGGAGCAGCATGGCGAGCATGAACGGGGTGGCGCCCATGGCGATGCGCATGAAGGCGCCGCCGATCACCGAGGCGCGGAAGGTCTGCAGCCGGAACACGGAGAGATCGAGGATGGCGTGCGGATTGCCCCGCGCGTGGCGCCAGTAGACGACCAGCGCCGCCAGACCGCCGAAGAACATCGCCGCAACCAGGACGTCGGGCAGCAGGCCGCGGCCGAGGTTCTCGAAGCCGAAGATCAGGCCGGCCAGCCCAAGGCCGGTGAGCAGCGTGCCCTTCCAGTCGATGGGCGAGACCTCCTGCTCCTTGACGTTGGGCACGTAGCGCATGACCAGCAGCAGCCCGACCACGGCGACGGGGATGCTCAGGAAGAAGATCCAGCGCCAGTCGGCGAAGGTGACGATCGCGCCGCCGACGATCGGCCCGATGACCGGGCCGAGCAGGGCCGGCATGGTCATCACCGACATCGCGCCGACCAACTCCTCCTTGGGCGTAGTGCGCAGCAGGACGAGCCGGCCGACGGGGGCCATCATGGCCCCGCCGACGCCCTGGAAGATGCGGGCGATGACCAGCTGGGTCAGGTCCTGGGCGAAACCGCAGGCCGCCGAGGCGAGCGCGAAAAGCACCATCGAGACCATGAAGATCCGCTTGGCGCCGAACTTGTCGGCGACCCAGCCGCTGATCGGCAGGAAAACCGCCGAGGCCAGCAGGAACATGGTGATGGCGAGGTTCAGGCGCAGCGGCGGCTCGCCCAGCGCCACGGCCATGGTCGGCAGCGCGTTGGCGATCACCGTCGCGTTCATCGTCTGCATGAGCATGGCCGACCCGATGATCGCCGGGATCACCCAGCCGCGGGTCGTGGCGGTGGAGCCCTTGTCTCCAAGCGGCTGGTCCACCGGGCTCACTGGTCCTGCTCCAGCAGTTGCAGCAGCGGCGGGCCGGCTGCGGCGAGGGCGGCGCGGGCCTCGGGCGTCAGCCGCGCCAGACGGTCGGCGAGCCAGTCGTTGCGGCGCTGGCGGACCGCGTCGAGCTGGGCTTCGCCCGCTGGCGTGATCTGCAGGCCTGAGCGACGCCCGTCCTCTTGGTCGCCGAAGCGCTGGATCCAGCCCGCGGCCTCCAGCCGCTTGATGTGGCCGCTCATGCTGGGGCGCGAGATCTGCTCGGCCTGGGCCAGCTCGCTGACGCCGACACCGGGGCGCCGGCGGATGTAGCCGAGGATCAGCGCGTCGAGCGCAGAGCTGCCTGCGCGCTGGGCCTCCTGGCGCAGCCGCCGCGCCGCCCGCAGGAGCGGTGCGCGAAGGCTGTCGGCGAGGGCGAGCGTCTCTGGCGAATTCGGCATGACATGTAGTTAGGTTTGCGAACTATCTAAGTCAAATGCACGATTAACGGGAACGCGTCTCCAGGTTCGCGAATTGGAAGAGTGGCTGGGCTAATGTGAGGCAACGACGATGGGCGCCGAGCGAGGCTTACCGTCCGACCTGATGTTCCGCCTCGCCGCGGAGGTGCGCGGCGCGACGCGGCGAATGTCGCAGGAGCAGGTGCTGGAGTTGGCCGACATGCTGCATGACGAGATCCGGGAACGCCGGGCGGCGCGGTCCTGGCGGCCGGGGCGCGCGCAGAACGGCGCGCGCTGCTAGGGCGTCAGCGCGCGCCGGGCCTGGCGGACGCCGGCCGCGAGCGCGCGGGCCTGCGCGGCCAGTTCGTCGAGCACCTTCAGCCGCCAGTCGGCGGGTTCGCCGCGCGAGGCGCCGGCGCGGGCGCGTTCGGCAGTCGCGAAAGCCTCGCGCGCCGCCGCCTGACAGTCGGAGAGGCCGGTGATGAAGCCGCCCTCGGCGCCGGCCCGCCAGGCCTCGCGGGCGGCGAGCCGCGCCCGGGCGCGCGCGTGCAGCGCGGCGGCTGGGGCCGGGGCCCGAGGCTCCGGCGCCATTCCGGACCAGGAGACGCCTCGGCAGCGGCTCAGTTCGCGCTGCGCGAGCGTTGTCCGCGCCGCCTCGGCGGCGGCTTCGGCGACGATCAGCCGGTCAAGCTCGTTCATTCGAGGAATGTATAATATATACACTTCTTCGGCAACCGATACCTGACGGTTCAAGGCGCGGCGACCGCGCTCAACCTTCGCTGAGGATGATCCGGCGCGCCTGGTAGGGTGGGATGATTGCGGTGATGTGCGCGGCCCAGCGCAGCCGGGCGTCGCGGCGGGTGGGCCCAGCGACGCTCTCAAGATCGTAGAGTCCTGGCCCTGAGCCGCGCAACAGGCGTTTGACCAGCACCTCGTCGGTGTCGGTCTCGACCACCACCACCTGGCCCAGCATGTCCGGGCTGGGGGAGCTGCGCTGATCCTCGAAATAGATCAGTGCGCCATCGTCGGCCAAGCCGCGCATAGAATGGGGGGCCTACGCGGGGTTCTTCAAGGTCACCGGGACCGGCGCGGCGCTCGCCCTCGCTCTTGAGGTCAAGGCCGAGACCAACGGCAACAGCATCGTCTGCCGCAATCGCCGGTTGACGGTGCTGCGGATGGGGGCGGGCGACGTCTACGCCGAGAGCGTCGCCCGCCAGGCGGTCACCGCAGGCGGTACGACGACCTGGGCCGACGTGCTCTCGACCTCGTTCAGTCCGGCGGTCGGCGACTATCTCGTCCTCGCCCACTCGATGACCGACAACTACGCCACCACGACGTCGGCCTATGGGAAGTTCGTCTGGGACGGGACGGCCGAGACCAATACCGAACCCGCCATGGCCGGGCACGCCGATATCACCGCCGGCCAAAAGAACCTCGTGCCGCTGAACAAGCAGCGGGTCTATTCGGAGGCTACTGGCGGCGTCAGCCGCACCGTGGCGTGGCAGGGGCGTTCGAACCAAAACACATTCGAAGTCGGGTATGCGCAGAACCGGCTGCTGATCCTGAAGTTGGCGGATTTCGAGGCGGCGCACGTCGCGCGGCAGGCGAGCTTTTCTGCCGAGCTGTCCACCGCTACGCCGTTTGAGGCCTTGAGCATCACGCCGACCGTCTCGGCGAACCCGCACCTGCTGATCGGGAGCTGGTATTTCAACAATGTGACCACATCGTCGCGGGTGGTGACGTCGGTGCTGGCCGATAGCGGCGATGCAGCCTCCGCGGTCGCGCGAAACTACTCGGCCAACAATGACCGCGGACAGGCCGCGTCGTTCGCAGGGCTGCGCTCATACGCGGCCGGATCGCGCAAGATCGCCCTTAACATCAACACCAGCCCGGAAGGCGAGTACGTCGCCTTGCTGGCCTCGTCGGCGTTCATTGCCCTGGACCTGGGCTCTGCGGGCGGCCAGACGCTCACCGCGGCCACCGGCGCCATAATCCTGTCGGGCAAGGCGGCGGCGACCCGTGTCACCCGAAAGCTGCCGATCGCTGTGCGCAGCTTCACGCTTGCCGGGATCAATGCCGCGATCCGCAAAGGCTATCGGGTCCGGGCGGACGTTCGCGGCTATGGCCTGGCAGGGTTCTCGGCCCGTGTCGCCCGGGGCCTCAAACTGCGTGTCAGCGCCCAGGCCTTCACGATGACGGGGATCGCGGCGGGGCTGATCCGCACGGTGGCGGGCCGCACGATCTCGGCCGCCACGGGCGCGCTCACGCTCACGCGGCAGCCGGCGGGCCTGCGGATTGGCCGCAAGCTGCGCGCGGCGCCTGAACCGTTCGTGTGGTCGCGCCTGGCCGCCGGTCTGCGCTGGACGCGCCAGCTGGCGGCTTCGGGAGCGTCCTTCAGCCTCTCAGGCCGCCAGATCGGCTGGGGTTGGGTCCACATCCTGCGGGGCGCCCCAGCGGCCTACAGCCTGAACGGTCAAGCCGCGACGCTGCGCTATTCGGGCGGTCAGGGCTGGCAGCCGGTTCCGGGCACCCCTGAGACCTGGAACCCGAAGGCCAGCAAGTCCGAGACCTGGACCCCGGTGGGCGACACCCCGGAAATCTGGAGCTAACGCATGCTGATCGCTCCCGTCGACCTCAAGACCGACCCGCGCCCGTTCTTCCAAGCCGTCGCGGACGCGATCCGCGAGCTGCAGCAGCCGACCCATCCCAGCCAGGTTTTCCCCTGCGCGCAAGCCGACCTGCCGCCGGCCGCCAGTTGGCCCAACGGCGTCGTGCGGGTCACCGACCTCGACATTCTGGCCGTCTCGAACGGCGCTGCCTGGATCAGGCAGGATACTGGAGCGCCGATCTGATGCCTTCGACCTATTCGAGCCGCCTGCGCCTGAACTTCCAGGCGCCGGGCGACAACCTCAACACCTGGGGCCTGGTCCTCAACACCGACGACCAACTGCTTGAGGACGCCATCGCCAAGCGGGTCGCGTTCGCGCTCAGCGGTCCGAAGACCCTGACGACCGCCAACGGGGCGGACGACGAGGCACGCAGCGCCTTCCTGGACGTCACCAGCGGCTCGGGCGGGGCGATCACCATTCCGGCCGTCGAGAAGCTCTACACGGTGCGCAATGGCGCGAGCGGCGACGTCTCGATCACGACCGGCGGCGCGACGAACGCGACCGTGAAGCCCGGCGAGGTCGGATGGGTGGTCAGCGACGGCGCCAACGTGCGGCGTGTGCAGTTCACGGACTATCTCGGCGCGCGCATCACCGGCGTCGGAACTCCGATCAGTGGCACGGACGCGGCGACGAAGGCCTACGCCGACAGCCTGGCGTTCAACCAGGTCAATCTGCCTGGGCAGGGGCCCGGAACCGCGGGCCAGTACATCCGCTCGGATGGCGCCGCAGCCTCCTGGCAGTCGATCGTCACCGCCGACATCG
This sequence comes from Phenylobacterium sp. NIBR 498073, assembly GCF_027286305.1. NCBI lineage: Bacteria > Pseudomonadati > Pseudomonadota > Alphaproteobacteria > Caulobacterales > Caulobacteraceae > Phenylobacterium > Phenylobacterium sp. NIBR 498073. The sequence continues at coordinate 3,133,767 of NZ_CP114599.1, read as the reverse complement.
CCGACTATCCGGCCAGCGTGGACGAGCAGCAGGGCTTCGCCCTCGTCATGGCGCTCATCTTCTAACCGAGGCACCTTATGGCTATCACGCAGAACAAAGCGGTCCTGCCGCAGACGCCGTTTTCGCGCACCGCGGTGCTGACGGCGGCCGAAACCGCGTTCCACAACCCGACGTCGACCGTCGATCTCCTGCTTGCCAGCGACAACGTCAACGGCGCCCGGTTGACCCGGCTATATGCGATCCCACGCGCCGCGGTCGCCTCGGCCAACAACATCCAGCTGTACAAGAAGGTCGGATCGACGCTGACCCTCATCGACAGCGTGCTGATGGCGACGGTCACACCGAGCGCCACTGTGGCGAACCCGAGGACCGATTTCGGCCTCTCGCTGGCCGCGCCGATGGAACTCGAGGCCGGCGTCGGCCTAGCGGTCGCCAACGGTCAGGCCATCGCTAACGGCGTCGTGGTGCGCTGCGAGGGCGGCTTCTACTGATGGCCGCCTCGCTCGGCGGAGCGCCGCTTGGACAAATGACGCTGGGCCGCTCGCCGCTCGCGTCCTCGGGCGCGCCGATGTTTCTGGTTCGGCAGGTGATCACATCGCTTTCGGGATCACTCGTGGTCCCGGAGGACGTTATCGCCGACATTTTCGCGTACGGGGCTGGCGGGGGCGGCGCGAGCGTTTCCGGAGCCTCGAGCGGGGGCGGGGGCGGGGGCGCCGCCGGATATTCGCGCCTTCAGATACCGGCCCGTGCAGTTCTTTCGTGGACCGGCGGCGTGGGCGGAACGTCTGTTGGTTCACCCGGGTCGGATGTTGCCGGGATCAGCGGTGCGGACGCGACAGTTTCAATCGACGGCCGACTGATCGGCACGGCGCAAGGCGGGCGGGCCGGAACCACCTCCGGGAATGCAGCGCGCAGCTCGGCGACGGGGTTTCAGATCAACCGATACGGCGGCGGGGCAGGCGAGGCCGGGGAGTTTGGCGGCAGCTCGTCGGGCGCCGGCTTTGGCGGTGGCCCGGGCGGCTTTTCTGACCTGTTCGGCAACGTCATTCCATCCAGTGGAGGAACACCAACAGGCGGCAACGGCGTGCCGACCGCTGCCGGTTTCGGAGCGGGTGGCGGCAGCGGGGTTCTACAACGCTACTCGGGTCTCGGCGGCTTTAGCTTGATCGTCGCGAACTTGTACCGGCCGGCGCTGATGCGCGTTCCCCTGAAAATCCCGCCGGGCCTCAACGGCGACGACACCACCTATTCGGCGGCCGGCCGCTGGGCCGACAGCAACAACGTGCGGTTCGACCGGGACTTCCCGCAGGTGATCGGCGGCTGGGAGAGCCTGACGGCGAGCCTGCTCACTGGCGTCTGCCGCACGGTGTTCCAGTGGACCGACAGTCTGCCGACGCTGAACATCGCCTTCGGCACGCATTCGGCGCTGCAGGTCTGGCTTGGCGGCGCGCTGTACGACATCACGCCGACCCTGGCCAAGCCGGGCTTTGCGCTGATCGACGCTGGGGTCACCGTGACCAACGGTTCGGCGCTGATGACGGTCGTGAAGACCGCGCACGGCCTGACGACGGGCAACAGCGTGGTGGTCAGCGGCGGAATCGGAGTTGGGCGGCTGATACCGAGCGGCGCCTACACCGTCACCGTGACCGACGCCAACACCTTCACGATCACCGCCGGCTCGAACGCGCAGCTCTCTAAGACGCTGGGGAGCAATCCATTCAGCGTGATCAACGGCTCGCCGACTGTGACCGTCACCGAGACCGGCCACAACATCAGCACCGGAACCAGCGTCACGGTGTCCGGGGCTTCGGCGGTCGGCGGCATCACCCCGAACGGGACCTTCGTCGCCACCCGGATCGACGCCAACAGCTATCGGTTCAACTTCACCTCTGGGGCCACGAGCACGGCCACCGGCGGTGGCGCGGCGGTGGCCGTGGCAGTGCCGGCGAGTGGCGGGGTCGGCATGACCTTCGGTCCGCAAGCGGCGTTTGCGGCCGGCGCGATCGACGGCACCGGCGGGGCGGGCTACGGCACCGGCGCTTACAGCGTCGGGGGCTATTCAGAGCCTTCGACGGCCGACTACTTCCCGCGCACCTGGGCGCTGGCCGCCTGGGGGCAGAACCTGCTGGCCAATCCGCGTGGCGGGACGATCTACGATTGGGCCAATGTCAGCGCCGACAAGGCTGCGCCGCTGACCAACGCGCCGGCTAAGGTCACCCACATGCTGGTGGCGCCGCAGGACATGGTGTTCGCGCTCGGCTGCAATCAGGAGGCGTCGAACGCCTTCGACCCCCTGTGCATCCGTCACTCGTCGGTGCGCAAGAACACTGAGTGGCATACCGCTGCGGGCACGACGGCGCGAGAATATGTGTTGCCCGGCGGCGGTCGGATCGTCGCCGGCCGGGTGGCCGGTTCCAACCTTCTCGTCTGGACCAACCATAGTCTGTTCCTCGGCATGTTCATCGGCGCGCTGGCGACGCCCTGGCGCTTCGACCGGGTGGCGACCAACTGCGGTCTGATCGGGCCGAACGCCGCCGTGGTGGTGGGCCAGGCGGCCTACTGGCTGGGCGTCGACGGCCAGTTCTATCGGTATGTGCTCGGCGGCGGCGTTGAGCCGATCGCCTGCGCGATCCGCGACGACCTGTTCGGCAACCTCACCCCCGGCCAGGCCGACAAGATCACCGCCGCATCGAACTCGCGCTTTTCCGAAGTGCGCTGGGACTATCCGGACGAGCGCGACGGGACCGAGAACAGCCGCTACGTGGCGCTTTCTCTGGTCGGACAGGGCTGGCACCGCGGCCGGATGGCGCGCACCGCCATGGTCGACGCTGGGCCATCGCAAGACCCGATCGGCGTGACCGCCAGTGGCAACGTCTACTGGCACGAGCGCGGGCAGTCCGCGGACGGCCAGGCCCTGACCTGGTCGATCGAGACCGCCGACCAGTATCTCAACGAGGAGCAGACCGCGCTGGTGCTGGGGCTCTGGCCGGACGTGAAAAGCCAGATCGGGCCGATCAATGTCTCGATCACGAGCAGGTTCAAGCCGCAGGGCGACGAGACGACCAAGGGGCCGTACCCGGTGGCTGCCGGCCAGGACAAGGTCGATGTCCGGGCCAGCGGGCGGCTGTTCAAGCTAAAGTTCGAGGGCGCGTCGATCCCGGCCTTCGCGCGGTTCGGGCAAATCGCTGTCGATCTGGCTGCGGCCGGCGACCGTTGACCTACTTGGATTGGCTTCGGCCAGCGTTGGTCGATGCAACCGTTGACGAACTGATCGACGAACTCGCCTCGGGCCGTGCACAGCTTTGGCTCGCAGAACACTCGGCGCTCGTTACTGAACTCGTCGCACAAGGGAGCGATCGCTGCCTGCACATCTGGCTGGCGGGCGGAAGCTTGACTGACATCCTCGGTCTACGGCCGGGGCTTGAGGCGTGGGCGCGGGGCCAGGGCTGTTCACACATCACGATCGACGGGCGGCCGGGGTGGATCCGGGTGCTGCGCCGATACGGCTACCGCCCTGCGGGGCGCGAGCTCAAAAGGACGCTTTGAATGGGTAAGAGAAAATCGACCAGCCAGACGAGTACGAGCAGTACGTCGTCGACCACGCCGACCAATCCAGAGTGGGTCGCTCATACGGCGCAAAGCCTGAATACCGGAATCCAACGCCTGGGCGGGATGGATCCTTACTCACTGGTGGCGCCGCTATCGGAGCTTGAACGGCAAGCGAGTGCCGGTGCTGCGCGGTTGGGGGCCGGCGTCGGCGGGGGAGGCCAGCCGGTGGGGGGGGATGAGTGGTTCGCCAACCTCTTGTCGCAGCCGACCCCGACTGTCGGGGCCGCCAGTCTGCTCGACAACCTAGGCGCATATCAGAATCCATATCGTAGCCAGGTTGTCGATGCGGCTTTGGCGGACTATGACGCGAGCGCTGACGCCACCCGTGCGACGCAGGACCTTGAACTAGCGGGAAGCAGCGCGTTCAACGGTTCGGGTTCTGCGCTGACGCGCAGCATGACCGAGCGGCAGCTGAATCAGGGGCGCAGCTCGGTCAGCGCCAATCTGCTCAAGGACATGTTCACGACCAGCGCGGGCCTGGCGAGCCAGGATGCGGAGCGTCGCCAGCAGGCGTCGCTCGCAAACGCCCAGAACGCAATCCAGGATCGCCACATGCGCGGGCAACTGGCGCTTGATCGAGACAATTCACTACGGGCCAACGTGGCCGCTCAGTCGTCGCTTGGCGCGCAGTTGCGGGGCGTGGATCAGGCGATCCGTAATGCGCCGACCACCCAACTCGGCACCCAAATCGACATGTTCTCCGGGCTGCCGCTGCAGCTCTTCCAAGGGCAGAATTCGACCTCGACGGGTACGTCGAACACCAAGACGACCGAGAGCCCCAGCCTTCTCGACATGCTGGGACAGATCGCCAGCATCGCAAGTTCGGTGGCGTCCCTGGGCCCGAAGCCGTCCGCTGGAGGCACCTGACATGGTCTTTAAGCTTGGTCCGAACCTCAAAGCGGCATGGTCACGTACCGATAAGTATCTGAATACCCCGCTGGCGGACGGCCTGACCCGCGCCGATCACCTCCAGAAGATCAGCAGGACGCTGGCGGCGCCGGAGTGGAAGGGGGCGGCGCACGAGGCCGGTGACTTCCTACCCCCTGTCTCCCTTCCTTCCTCGCGGGGCGGGGGCATCGGCGGGGTCGGCGGCGGAAGGCGGCGGTGGTGGCAATCGTGAACGAAGCGAGCAATGGCGGCGGCTTCGTGGAAACGCTGCATCAGGCGCAGATTCTGACGCTGCAGCAGATCGGCGACAACGTTGCAGCCCAGACCAAGCGGTTGGAGGGGCTCACCGCCAAGGTCGACGACGTTCGAGAGCGGCTGGCGCGACTTGAGGCTCAGGAAGCCGGCAAACTGGTGGATGCGCTACGCGTGGAGCTCCGCGGCGCCCTTGGACGGATCGACATGCTAGAGGCGCAGCGCGACCGTGTTGAGGGCGTGGCGGCGTTCTGGACCTGGCTGGCGCGGAGCGGACCTTGGTTCGCGGCTGGCCTAGCGGCGTTTGCGGCCGGTCTTGGTCTGCGTGCCGGCGGACTGAAGTGAACGCTCGGCCGATCCACCGGCGCTATCGGGTCGAAAAGGCGCGCTCTGCGAGGACACGCACGTAGTCGCGAGGATCAATGGGCCAGTTCTCGCTGAGGGCCAGAAACTGGTCCCAGTCTCCGGCGTAGAAGGCCCGCGTGGCCTCCTCAAAGTCGGAAAAGTCGCCGGCCAGGGCGAACATGATGCGGTGCGCCGCCTCCTGGGCTTGGCGCTGGTCATCGCCGCCGGACCTGCGCGCCTGGTCGACCAGTCGGCGTAGGGCCGCTGAAGCTCCTCCTGGTTGAGCTGCTAGCCACTCCCAATGCGATGGCAACAGGGTGACTTCGCGGGCCGTGACGCCGAGCTTCGGCCGTCCCCTTCCGGGAGCCCGTGGCGGCTCGCCCGTCGGCGTGACCAGGCGGGCGATCACGTCTTCCATGGTTCCCCGAAGATCGAGGTCCACCTGCCGGCCGGACTTGTCGTCGAAGACAAGTACATGGGATTCACCGGCGTCGATCGCGGCCTTCACTGCCGGCGCGACGACGGCTAACGGGCCGTTGGCGATTTTTCTGTGGCCAGAAAAGGCAGTGTGCATATCGGCCATAGATGGCGTCTCTCCGCGAAATATCATCCGGGCATAAAATTGATCCGATGCGGCGGCAAGCGTGGCTGATGCGTGAAGGTCCGTCACAAAGGCAAGATTTGCCCTGTCCAGCCACTAGGATGGCGATGACTCGGCCCATCGACGGGCTGGAAGCTGTCCTGGGGGCGTTTCAGCATGCGCATTTTCCTGCGAGCTATTCTGTTGGCGTCGGCATTGTCGGCGGTCGGCGTTGGGACGAGCGCTTTCGCCGCGCCCTCCGTGGCGCCTGTGCTGTCGACGCCCGACGCCAAAGACGTTCGGTCCTATGCCCGGCCGCTCATTGCGCGGGTGACGCACATCGACCTGGACCTGGCGGCCGACTTCGCGACGAAGACCGTGAGCGGTCAGGCGGCCATGGATGTGCTGGCCGCTCCCGGGGCGCAGGACATCGTGCTCGATGCACTGGGATTGACGATTACCAAGGTGACGGACGGCGGCGGGCGAGACTTGCCGTGGAAGCTCGGCTCCGCCGACGCAGACCTTGGGGCGCCGCTGACCGTGCGGCTGAACGGGGCCAAGCGCATCGTCGTTCACTACGCCTCGAGCCCCGGCGCGCGGGCCTTGCAGTGGCTTCCGCCGTCGCTAACCGCAGGGAAGGCAAAGCCGTACCTGTTCAGCCAAGGGCAGGACATCAATAACCGCAGCTGGATCCCAACGCAGGACAGCCCGGGAATCCGCCAGACCTGGACGGCCCGCATCGTCGTGCCGAGCGATTTGATCGCTGTGATGAGTGGAGAGCGGCTGACGCCGAATGGAGAGCCGGCGGGCGAGGGTAAGCATGCCTTCCGCTTCCGAATGGACAATTCGGTGCCGCCGTACCTGATCGCGCTGGCCGTGGGCGATTTGACCTTCCGTGAGCTTGGTCCCCGCACCGGGGTCTACACAGAGCCGTCGATGATGGATCGCGCGGCGGCCGAGTTGGTGGACACCGAGCAAATGGTGACGACAGCCGAGGGGCTCTACGGTCCCTATCGCTGGGGCCGCTATGACGTTCTCGTGCTGCCGCCGTCATTTCCGTTCGGCGGGATGGAGAACCCGATGCTCACCTTCCTGACGCCCACCTTCATCACCGGGGACCGGGCCAATGTCGGCCTTGTCGCGCATGAACTGGCGCATAGCTGGTCCGGCAATCTGGTCACGAACGCGACCTGGCCCGACGGCTGGCTGAATGAGGGTTTCACGACCTATTTCGAGAACCGCATCATGGAGGCGCAGTACGGCGCGCCGCGGGCGGAGATGGAGGCCGATCTCGATTGGGACGGCATGCAGGCGGACATCGCCGAGGCCGGCGGGCCGACCGCCGAGGCCACCAAGCTCTACGGCGACGTCGGAGGCCAATTGGCCTACTTCAAGGGCGCGACCTTCCTGCGGACGATCGAGAAGACCGTGGGGCGCGAACGGTGGGACGCCTATCTCACGTCATACTTTGACCGGCACGCGTTTCAGCCCCAGACGACGGCCGGCTTCCTGAGCGATCTTCGCGCCAACCTGATCAAGGGCGACAAGGCGCTGGAGGCGAAGCTGCAGCTCGACCGCTGGGCCTATGCCGCCGGCCTTCCCGACAATGCGGTGCACGTGAAGTCTGAGGCGCTCGCGCGCGTCGACGCGCAGGTCGCCGCGTTCAACCGGGGCGCGCCCGCTTCGCAGCTAACCGCCTCCGCCTGGACCACCCAGGAGTGGCTGCGGTTCCTGAACAGCCTGCCGCGGCAGCTCTCAAAGGCCCAACTCGATGATCTGGATGGGACGTTCAAGCTCTCGAACTCGTTGAACAGCTATCTTCGATCGGCCTGGCTGGAACTGGCGATCGCCAACCGATACGAGCCGGCCTTGCCGGCGCTCGAGGAATTCCTGACGACGGTCGGGCGCGGCCTGTTTCTTCGGCCGCTGTACGCGGGGCTTATGAAGCAAGGCGACTGGGGGCGTCCGATCGCTGCCCGTATCTTCGAAAAGGCGAAACCGACGTATCATCCGACGGTAGCCTTGAATCTCGAACGTCTCGTGACCGGCGGCTGATGGAGCGGCGGATGAAGAAGTTGGCGGGCGTTCTCCTCGCCCTGGCATTGGCAGGCCCCGCGGCGGCTCAGGATGCAAACGCAGAGTTCTTTGCGCGCAACGCCCAAGCGCCGGGCGTCAAGACCATTCCGGGCATCCAGTACAAGGTCCTGAAGTCCGGCCCCGAGACCGGGGTCCATCCGAAGCGCTCATCGACAATCAAGGTGCGCTACGAGGGCAAGTTTCTGGACGGCCGTGTCTTCGATTCATCGAAGAACGATCCAGATGGTGCGGTGACGTTCCCGCTCGGCAAGCTGATCCCGGGCTGGGTGACCGTCTTGCCGCTGATGCGGCCGGGCGACGAATGGGTGATCTACATTCCGCCCGAGTACGCTTACGGACCGGCCGGCAAGGAGATCATTCCTCCGAATACGCCGCTGGAGTTCCGGATCGAGCTCGTCGAGGTCGTTGATTAGGCGCGGGTCAGCTCCGCCACCAGGACCGAGCCTTCGGCGAGGCCGGCTTCGGCGCTCCCCTCGACGAGGACGACGTCGTCCGGATCTAGGTCGACCGCGTCAATCCTGATCGGCGAGCAGGCGAGAATGAGCGTGAGGTCCGTGTGCGTATGCAGCGTCATCGGACCTTGGCGTCTTTGAACCTGGACGGACCACTGTCCCCGGCGCGCCATCATGTTGAAGTCTCGCACGGCGCCGCCGATCAGGACGGCGTCGCAGCATGCGTCGCCGGCGAAGGCGAAAGGTGCGGATGCGGCGTCCAGCCTGATTGGCGCCCGCCCTTCGAAGTTCAGTTCCAGGCCCGGTCCGGCGAGGACGGTGAGCACTCGGTCGATGCCCGAAAAGACCGAAAACGGACCGCTGGATGAGACTTCGGCTATGCTGGCGCGCCACTCAAAATCGTCGAGGGACGCACCTGGGGGCCAGGCGGCGACCTCCCAGGTGAGGCCGCCGCCGTTTTTCCACGCAGTCGGCTTGCGATCCGCAGCGCGCAGGATGTGCATCAGCCCAGGATGCCCGGCAGATCGAGCCCCTTGCTGCGAGCGACATCGAGCGCGATGTCGTAGCCGGCGTCCGCGTGCCGCATCACACCGGTGGCGGGGTCGTTCCAAAGCACCCGTTCGATCCGCTTGGCGGCGGCGTCGGTGCCGTCGCAGGCGATGACCATGCCGGAGTGCTGGGAGAAGCCCATCCCGACGCCGCCGCCGTGATGCAGCGAAACCCAAGTCGCGCCCGACGCGGTGTTCAGCAGGGCGTTGAGCAGCGGCCAATCGGAGACGGCATCGGAGCCATCGCGCATCGCCTCGGTCTCCCGATTGGGGGAGGCGACCGAGCCGGAATCCAGATGATCGCGTCCGATCACGACGGGGGCTTTCAGTTCGCCCTTTGCGACCATTTCATTGAAGGCGAGACCCAGGCGGTGGCGATCGCCGAGCCCGACCCAGCAGATCCGGGCGGGCAGACCTTGGAACTTGATCTTCTGACCAGCCATGTCGAGCCAGTTGTGCAGGTGTGCATTGTCCGGGATCAGTTCCTTCACCTTGGCGTCGGTCTTGTAGATGTCCTCAGGGTCCCCCGACAGCGCGGCCCAGCGGAACGGGCCGATGCCTCGGCAGAACAGCGGGCGTATGTAGGCCGGCACGAAGCCCGGGAAGTCGAACGCATTGGCGACGCCTTCCTCCTTGGCCATCTGCCGAATGTTGTTGCCGTAGTCGACGGTGGGAACACCGGCGGCCTGAAAGTCGAGCATTGCCTGGACGTGTTCGGCCATCGAGGCCCGAGCGGCTTCTTCCACCTGCTTGGGATCCTGGTCGCGCATGGCGTACCAGCGCTCAAGGCTCCAGCCCCTAGGCAGGTAGCCGTTGACCGGGTCGTGAGCCGAGGTCTGGTCGGTTAGAAGGTCGGGACGAACGCCGCGCTTGAAGAGCTCAGGCAGCAACTCGGCGGCGTTGCCGAGCAGGCCGACTGAGATCGGCGTCTTCTCGCGGCAGGACTGCTCGATCCAGGCCAGGGCCTCGTCCATATTGTCGGTCGAGCGGTCGAGATAGCCGGTGCGAAGCCGCATTTCGATGCTGGACGGTTGGCATTCGATGGCCAGGCATGATGCTCCCGCCATCACCGCGGCGAGCGGTTGGGCCCCGCCCATTCCCCCCAGCCCTGCGGTCAGCAGCCAGCGGCCCGACAGGTCGCCGTCATAATGCTGGCGGCCCATCTCCACGAAGGTCTCGTAGGTTCCCTGCACGATGCCCTGGGCGCCGATATAGATCCAGGAACCGGCAGTCATCTGGCCGTACATGGCCAGGCCCTTGCGATCGAGTTCGTTGAAATGGTCCCAGGTCGCCCAACGCGGGACCAGATTTGAGTTGGCGATCAGAACGCGGGGCGCGTCAGCGTGGGTGCGGAAGACACCGACCGGCTTGCCGCTCTGAACCAGCAGTGTCTGGTCGTCCTCGAGGCGGCGGAGGGTCTCGACGATTTTGTCGTAGCTTTCCCAGTCACGTGCGGCCCGTCCGATGCCGCCGTAGACCACCAGCTCCTCGGGGCGTTCGGCGACGTCGGGGTGCAGGTTGTTCATCAGCATCCGCAGCGGCGCTTCGGTCAGCCAGCTTTTGGCGGAGAGCTCGGTCCCCGTCGCCGGGCGGATCACGCGGGTCTTGTCGATACGGGTCATGTAACTCTCAGGCTTGGGCGAAGGCGACAGACGCCTTCAGCACGTTCGTAAGCACCGCGCGCATGGGCGCAGCTTGGGCGTCGAAGTAGGGCGTCGGCCAGGCGCCGGGCGTCGGCGGATCGGCCGGATCGTCCATGTAGCCGCGGCAGGCGAGCTCCATCTGGATGGCGTGGACGCCGTCGTTTGGTCGACCGTAGTGGCGGGTGGTCCAGCCGCCCTTGAAGCGACCATTGGTGACGCGGCTGAAGGTGCTCGCATCGCACGCCGCCTCGACGCCCGCCGTGAGTTCGGGCGAACAACTCGCGCCCGAATTGGTGCCGAGGTTGAAGTTCGGCAGCTCACCGTCGAACAGTCGTGGAATTCGCGAGCGGATGGAGTGGGCCTCGTAGAGGACCACTTTGGCATGCTGCTTTCGCAGCCTGGCGATCTCCGCCGCCAGAGCCGCGTGGTACGGCTCGAAGTAGGCTGATCGCCGACGCGCGATTTCAGCCTCGTCAGGCGTCGCGCCCGGGTAGAGCGGTTCGCCGTCGAATGTGGTCGTCGGACACAGCTCCGTCGTCGCTTGGCCGGGGTAGAGCGAGGCGCCCGACGGGTCGCGATTTACGTCGATGACGCTGCGGCTGATCGTCGTGCGGACGGTGGTGGCGCCGAGGTCCGCGGCGAAGCCGTAGAGGCGATGGATCCACCAGTCGGCGTCCTTGCGCGCCAGCCACGGCGATTTCAGCTGCGCCTCGATGTCGGCCGGAATGTCTGTGCCAGTGTGGGGAAAGCTCACGATCAGGGGCGCTTCTCCGCGCCGTATCTCCAGCCAGTCCATCAATCGACTCCGGGCAGACCGACAGCGCCCACAGCGGCGATGACGCCGCCCGAGCACACGAGTTCGTTGGCCGCTTGCATGTCAGGATGGAAATGGCGGTCGTCGTCGAGATGTGGCACCTGGGCGCGCAGGCCCGCGCGGACCGCTTCCAGCGGCATGCTCGACGCTAGGGGGGCGTGGAAATCGCAGCCCTGCGCTCCAGCAAGCAGCTCGATCCCCAATACACCGACGACGTTTTCCGCCATCTCCAGCAACCGCCGGGCCCCATGCGCGGCCATCGAAACGTGATCCTCCTGGTTGGCGGAGGTCGGGATGGAGTCGACGCTGGCCGGATAGGCCTTCTGCTTGTTCTCCGACACCAACGCCGCCGCGGTGACCTGCGGGATCATGAAACCTGAGTTCAGACCGGGCTTCGGCGTGAGGAACGCGGGAAGGCCGGACAGGGCAGGATCGACGAGCATGGCGATGCGTCGCTCGGCGAGCGAGCCTATCTCGCAGATCGCCAGAGCGATCATGTCGGCGGCGAAGGCCACCGGCTCGGCGTGGAAGTTGCCACCCGACAGGGCCTCGTCCGTATCGGCGAAGATCAGCGGGTTGTCCGAGACGCCGTTGGCTTCCGTCGCCAGGGTAGCGGCCGCCTGACGGAGGACGTCCAGCGCGGCCCCCATGACCTGGGGTTGGCAGCGTAGGCAGTAGGGATCCTGCACCCGCTCGTCATCCTTCAGATGGGACGCGCGGATCGCCGATCCTTTCATGAGAGCTCTTAAGGCCTGGGCGGTCTGAATCTGGCCGTCGTGGCGGCGCAAGGCGTGGATACGGTGGTCGAACGGCGTGTCCGATCCCTTGGCGGCCTCGGTCGAAAGCGCGCCGGTCACGAGCCCGGTCTGGAACAGCCGTTCGGCTTCGAAGAGCCCGGCGAGCGCGTTGGCCGTCGAAAACTGAGTTCCGTTCAGCAGCGCGAGGCCTTCCTTCGGGCCGAGGACGAGCGGAGCGAGACCAGCTTCGGCCAGCGCCTCATTCGCGGGGCGGCGTACGCCAGCCACGAAGATATCCCCGACCCCGATCATGGTGGCAGCCATGTGGGCCAGCGGCGCCAGGTCGCCGGACGCGCCGACAGATCCTTGCGCCGGCACGACCGGCGTCAGCCCCTTCGCCAACATCGCTTCCAGCAACGCCGTGGTGGCCGGACGAACGCCCGAGGCGCCTTGGGCGAGGCTTGCGAGCTTTAGGGCGAGCATCAGCCGGATGACCGCGACGGGGGAGGGGGCGCCGACGCCGGCGGCGTGCGACAGCACGATGTTGCGCTGTAGGGTCTCGAGGTCGGCAGCTTCGATCCGGACGCTGGCGAGTTTTCCGAACCCGGTATTGATTCCGTAGACGGGCTCGCCCTTTGCAAGGATGCGCTCGACTGCGGCGGCGCTTTGCTCGATCGCCGCGCCTGAGGTCGGATCCAGCCGCACCTCCGCGCCGCGATAGATCGCGCGCCATTCGGCCAGGCTCACGTCGCCGGGGCGCAGCACAACACAGTTCATTTTCCGCTCCACACGCGCGCATGGAGCGGGTTGAACCCCATGCGATAGACAAGTTCGGCTGGGCGCTCGATGTCCCAGATGGCGAGATCGCAGGCCTTGCCGGCCTCCAGTGTTCCGGTTTCGCCGGCCAACCCCAGGGCGCGGGCGGCTTCGCGGGTCACGCCCGCCAGGCACTCATCGACCGTGAGGCGAAACAGCGTAGCCGCCATGTTCATGGTCAGCAGCAGCGAGGTCAGCGGCGAGGTGCCAGGATTGCAGTCCGTCGCCAGGGCGATCGGCACGCCGGCGTCGCGGAGGGCGTCGATCGGCGGCAAGCGCGTCTCGCGGACGAAGTAGAATGCGCCAGGGAGCAGCGTCGCTACGACGCCGGCGCGGGCCATGGCGGCGACGCCGTCCATGTCGAGATGCTCCAGATGATCGGCCGACAGGGCGCGGAAGCTCGCCGCCAGAGCGGTCCCATGCTGGTTGGAAAGTTGCTCGGCGTGCAGCTTCACCGGCAGGCCATGCGCCTGCGCTGCTTCAAAGACGCGGCGGGTCTGGGCGGGCGTAAATCCAATGCCTTCACAGAACGCGTCCACCGCATCGGCCAGCCCTTCCGCTGCGATGGCGGGGAGCATGCGCCCGCAGACCTCGTCGATGTAGCCGTCAGAATCGCCGGCCCATTCGGGGGGCAGGGCGTGCGCGCCGAGGAAGGTGGTGACGATGCGCGCCGGGCGTTTCGTGGCCAGGCGCCGGGCCGCCCGCAGGCACTTGATTTCGTGTTCCAGCGAGAGGCCGTAGCCGGACTTGATCTCGACTGTGGTCGCGCCTTCGGCGATCAGCGCGTCGAGCCGCGGCAACGCGGCCGCCACCAGGGCGTCTTCGTCGGCCGCGCGGGTCGCACGCATGGTCGACACGATCCCGCCGCCGGCCCGCGCAATCTCCTCGTACGAGGCGCCGGCAAGCCGCATTTCGAATTCCTGCGCGCGGTCGCCGCCGAAGACGAGGTGCGTGTGCGGATCGATCAGCCCTGGCGTGATCCAGCGGCCTTCGCAGTCGACGGTTTCGTCCGGAGCGAAAGCGGGGGCCTGTGCGGCTGCGCCAGCGAACAGGATACGGCCGTCTTGCGCGGCGATGACGCCGCCTTCGATCTCACCGATTCCCGGATGCTCGGGCGCCAAAGTCGCCAGCCGGGCGTTGGTCCAGAGCCGGTCGCATCGCATGTTCGCCTCCTTCCCCATCGTCGCCAATATGTATAGACATATGTCCAGGCGAGGAGGCTTGTCCAGTGGCTGATCACTCTCAAACGATCTGGTTCGAAAGCGCGTTGCTTGAGGCCGGTTGGGCGCGGAATGTCCGCTTGACCGTGAGCGACGGGGTGATCGCCCGCGTCGAGGCGGACGTCGCGCGGGCCGCGGGCGAGGATGCGTATGGTTCGGCCCTGCCAGGTCTGCCGAACCTGCATAGTCACGCGTTTCAGCGCGGCATGGCGGGCCTGGCGGAGGCGCGCGGCCCCTCGGCGGACAGTTTCTGGACCTGGCGCGAGGTCATGTATCGGTTCACTGAGCGCCTGCGGCCCGGCGACCTGCAGGCTATCGCGGCGCAGGCCTATGTCGAGATGCTGGAGAGCGGCTTTACGCGGGTCGGAGAATTTCACTACCTCCACCACGATCAGGGCGGGGAGCGGTTCACCAACCCCGCCGAGATGGCGGTCGCGATCGCCGCGGCCGCGGCCGATACGGGGATCGGACTGACGCTGTTGCCGGTGTTCTATGCGCACGCAGGATTTGGCGGGGCGCCGCCGACTGCCGGGCAGGCCCGGTTCATCAACGATCTGGACAGCTTCGCTCGCTTGCTGGACGAGAGCCGCGCCGCGGTCGCGCCGTTGCCCGGTGCGGTGGTCGGTCTGGCGCCGCATAGCCTGCGCGCCGTGACGCCAGAGGAACTTGCGGCGCTGGTCGGTTTGGCCGGCGACCTGCCGATGCACATCCACATCGCCGAGCAGATCAAGGAGATCGACGACTGCTTGGCTTGGTCGGGGGCGCGGCCGGTCGAGTGGCTGCTCGCAAACGCCCCGGTAGGCGCCAATTGGTGCCTGGTTCACGCTACGCACATGACGCCGGCGGAGACCGAGGCGCTGGCGCGCAGCCGAGCTGTCGCCGGTCTCTGTCCCATCACCGAAGCCAACCTCGGCGATGGTCTCTTTCCGGCCGTCGAGTATGCGGACGCCGGCGGGCGCTTCGGGATCGGGTCCGACTCCAATGTCATGATCGACGCGGCCGAAGAACTGCGGCTTCTGGAGTACGGCCAGCGGCTGGCGCGGCGGACGCGCAACGTGCTCGCCCGCGAGGCCGGACGTTCCTCGGGCGCCGACCTCCATCGAGCCGCCGCCGCAGGTGGCGCGCAGGCGCTGGGGCTCCCCGCCGCCGTGCTCGCGGAGGGGGCGCCTGCCGATTTTGTCAGTCTCGACCCGGCTCATCCGGCGCTGATCGCCCGCGCGGGCGATGCGATCTTCGACAGCCTCGTCTTCGCCGGCCGCCGGGATATGGTCGACGGCGTCTGGCGGGCCGGCGCGAAGCTGGTCACTAATGGCCGACATCATCGGCGTGCGGAGATCGCCGCGCGCTATCGTCAGGCCCTGGAGTATGTGCTCGCGTGAACAAGCCCGCTCCCGTCGCCGAGGCTGAAGCCCCGGCCGCCCTGCATCAGCGGATCCGTACCGACATCGAGGCCAAGATTCTCTCGGGTGAATTGGGCCCCGGCGACCGGATACCCTTCGAGCACGAGCTCACAGAACAGTACGGCTGTTCGCGCATGACGGTGAGCAAGGCGATTTCGGCCCTGGCCGAGGCTGGATTGATAGAGCGCCGCCGGCGAGCCGGATCCTTCGTCGCCCGGCCGCGCGTGCACTCCGCCGTGCTCGATATCCCGGACCTGCGCGCCGAGATCGAAGGGCGCGGCCAAGTCTATCGCTTCGAGCTGATCACCTGCGTCCAGCGCGCCGCCGACGGTCCCGACGAAGCCGAGTTGGCGGGCGGACGCACGCTGCTCGTCTTGCGAGGGGTTCACTTCGCTGACGCCCGGCCGTTTTCGCTTGAGGATCGACTGATCAGCCTGCGCGCGGCGCCCGAAGCGGCCCGGGTAGACTTTGCGGAGATTTCGCCCGGGGCCTGGCTTCTAGAGCATATTCCGTGGACCGAGGCCGAGAACCGCATCTCCGCCCTGGCGGTCGACGCCGAGGCCGCGCGGCTTCTGGCCGTGCCGCCGCGGACGGCCTGCCTGGCGGTCGAGCGCCGCACGTGGCGGGCCGGGGTCGGGGTGACGCGGGTGCGGCAGCTGTTTCCTGGGGAGGGCTACGATCTCGTCGCCCGCTTCGGGCCCTCGCGCAGCTAGGCTTGCAAAGGGAGCCAGCGCGGGCGAAATCGAGCTCGTGACGACCCTCCTTTGGTTCCGCAGCGACCTGCGCCTGAGCGACAATCCCGCCCTTGCCGCGGCGCTTGCGCATGGCGGCCCGATCGTGCCGCTGTACATCCTTGATGATGAGGACGCCGGTCGTTGGCGGTCCGGCGGGGCTTCGCGGTGGTGGTTGCACCACTCGCTGCAGGCGCTGGCCGCCGATCTGGCGAAGCGTGGCTCTCACCTGATTCTGCGACGTGGCCCGGCCGAACGCGAGCTTGATCGCGTCGCGGGCGAAGTCGGCGCCCGGACGGTGGTTTGGAACCGCCGCTATGAGCCCTGGGCCGTCTCGCGCGACGAGCGCCTCAAGGTCGCCCTCAAGGGACGCGGGATCACTGCGCGCAGCTTCAACGCCGGCCTGCTGTGCGAGCCGTGGGAGGTGGTGAACGGCAAGGGCGAGCCCTATCGCGTGTTCACGCCGTTCTGGCGGGCGCTGCGCTCCGGCCTCGCCCTTCCGGCGCCGAGCGAGGCTCCTCGGCATATCGCGGCGCCGCAGGTCTGGCCTGCCGGCGAGGCGCTCGGCGACTGGGACCTTACGCCGTCGCGCCCCGACTGGGCGGGCGGCCTGCGCGAGACTTGGACGCCGGGCGAATCCGGCGCGCAGGAACGGCTCGCCGCCTTCGCCGGCCGCATCAGCCTGGCCTATGGCGAGGCTCGCAACCTGCCTGGACGGGAAGGGACTTCGCGCTTGTCGCCGCATCTGCACTTCGGCGAGATCGGCCCGCGCCAGGTTTGGCGCGCCCTGACCGCCGCAGCGTTTGCCGAGACCGGCGATCTGACGCCATCTGGGGTCGAGGTCTTTCTATCCGAGATCGCCTGGCGCGAGTTCTCTCACCACCTGCTCTTTCACGCTCCGGCCCTGCCGGAACAACCGTTGCGGCCGGAGTTCGCGGCCTTTCCGTGGATCCAGGATTCCAAGGGACTGGAGGCCTGGCGCCGCGGCCTGACCGGCTACCCGATTGTCGACGCCGGCATGCGCCAGCTTTGGGCTACTGGCTGGATGCACAACCGAGTGCGGATGATCGTCGCCTCGTTCCTGATCAAGGATCTGCTGATCGACTGGCGTGAGGGGCAAGACTGGTTCTGGGACACCCTGGTCGACGCCGACCTCGCCAACAACGCGGCCAGTTGGCAGTGGGTGGCTGGGTCCGGGGCCGACGCCGCGCCGTACTTCCGGGTCTTCAATCCGGTGACCCAGGGACAGAAGTTTGATCCCAACGGCGCCTATGTCCGTCGCTGGATTCCGGAACTTGCGGCTCTGCCGGATAAGCTGCTGCACGCACCCTGGACAGCCCGGCCGCTGGAATTGGCCGACGCCGGCGTGCGGCTCGGCGTGACCTATCCGGCGCCGATCGTCGATCACGCAAGCGCGCGCGAGCGAGCCCTTGCGGCCTATGCCCTGACGCGCGCCTAGCGCACCGCCGCGACGTCGCGCTGCACCTGCTCCCAATCGGTCATGTAGACGGCCGCGATCAGGCGGGCGAGCGGATCGGTGGCCGGGGCCTTCGCATCCCATACAGCCAGGTTCTCGTGGCGCGCGCCTGAGACGCGGACCAGAAGCGGCCGTTGGCCGGCCCCCCCGAGCCAGGACGAGTCGTGGGCCAGTTCGCGGGCCAGGGCTCTCGGGTCAAACTCGGCTGGCGGCGTCCGATCGGTGACGAGCAGCGCCATGGTCGTGCCCGCGCTCAGCGGCTGCACGCGGCCGTGCGGAGGCCCCGCTACCACGACGTTGCGTCGGGCCATGAAGTCGTAGGGATTGAGTGCGACCTCCAGCACGGCGCCCTCCAGCCAGGGCGTCACGTATCGGCCGTTCTTCTCGATGGTCTTGGGATCGTCCTTGAGGATGCGCTTGGCGTTGAAGGTCAGGTTGGCGGTGACCGGCAGCACGCCTTCCTCCTCGGTGGGCGCGCGGCTGATGTTGATCGCGACGCTGAGGCTGGCCCCATGGATGTCGGCCAGCGATGGTTGGCTCATCAACGCCTTGAAGACGACGTCCAGCCGCCGGCGCAGCAGATCAGCCTGGGGCGCCGGCAGCTTGCCGCCATAGACGCCGTGCACAAACATCGCGGGTGTGGCCGGATAGACGCCGGGCGCGGTTTCCGAGCTGCTGGTCCCCAAGGTCGATCCGGGACCATGGCTGCGCCAGTACTTGAGCAGGTGCGGCGGCGCGTACTTGTCGCTGGCCGGCGTCTGGGCGTGGGCGGCCGCGCCGGTTAGCCACAAGCCGGTCAGGCACAGTACGGCGAGAGCGGTCAGCAGGCGGCGCATGTCGGGCTCCTTCGAACGCCCGACACCTGCCCCATGCGCCTGCCGCCGGCCCGTCGGCTTCGCCCAAAGCCGCCGTTGGCTCGCCCAATCGACGGATCAGAGATCCAGGCCGCTCTCGCGCCGCATCAGCGGATTTTCCATTGGCTCGGCGACCCTGGTCAGCGTGTTGCGGTCGCGATGCTGGAACAGACCCTCCTGGCCGCGCACCGCCAGCATGGTGTCGGAGACGTAGCTCCAGCTCCCATCGTCGTGGAAGGTGATCTCCAGCTGATAGCTGTCCGTCCGGAACGCATGCTCCAGGAACGCCGTCGAGCTGATGCCGTGTTGGGTGTCGCCGCGGGTCGCCTTGACGACGATGCCGGTCTTGGTGGCCGCGCCGCCCGCCAGCGCGGTCTGGCCGCGCGGGATCGCCAGCGACTGCAGGATCAGGCCGGTCGCGGGCTCGTAAAGCCAGTAGCCGACTTGGTCGTGGAACGTCGTCTCTTCGCCCGCGGCGATGATGCGGACGTGATAGCGCAGACCGTAGAACAGCTGCGGTCCGTTGGCCTGCGGATCGATCGGCCGCATGACGATCCGCTCGACGTATTCGCGCTGCTCGGGACCATCGGCCTTGGGATTCACGTCGAGCCCCTTGCGGCCCTCCCAGGTTCCAGCCAGTCGCCGCAGAGGGCCCAGGTTCGCCAGGCCGTCCGGGTCCACGTCCTCCGGCTCGGTGAAGATGTCGTCGGGGAACGGGTTCACGGGCGCCTCCTAGCGTCTGAGTTGCTGGCCCGCCAATGCCAAGCCCTGTCTGCGTCGGTCAAGCGCAGCTGCATTGGAGCGATCCCTGAGAGCTGGCATAAGACGGGGATCGATAGGCTGGGGCGGACGGCGATGGTGGGCGAGTTCATGCGCGAAGGCGGCTGCCGCTGCGGCCAGGTGCGGTTCAAGATATCCGCCCCGCCGCTGATCACCATGGCCTGTCACTGCACCGGCTGTCAGAAGATGACCGCCAGCGCCTTCTCGCTGAGCGTCCTGACACGCAGCGCCGGGTTCGAGGTGACGCAGGGCGAGCCGGTTCTTGGCGGCTTGCACGGCGCGACGCGGCACTTCTTCTGTCCACACTGCAAGAGCTGGATGTTCACGCGGCCCGACGACGCGCCGCATGTCGTCAACGTCCGCACGACCTTGCTGGATGACCCCAGCGGCCTTGAGCCGTTCATGGAGACCATGACCGCCGAGAAACTGCCCTGGGCGGTCACCCCGGCGGTTGAGAGCTTCGAGGGTTTCCCGCCGCCCGAGGCCTACGCGCCGATGATGGCGGCGTTTGCCGCCGGCCGCGCGGGCTAGAGCAATTTCCGATCTGAGTGGATCAGAAATTGCTCATGAATTTTTGAATTTAGGGCATTTTCTTCGCCGAAGCGGTATCCACTTCGGCGGAAAATGCCCTCACGGCCTACTTCGTTCCGATCACCATCGAGTCCGGGCCGACCAGCGGCTGCACCTTGGCGTCGCGGAATCCGGCCTCTCTCATCCAGCCGATGCAGTCGGCGCCGGTGTAGTCGAAGCCGCCATGGGTCTCGATCAGCATGTTCAAGCTCATCAGCAGGCCGAAGGCGTTCTGCCGTCGCGCGTCGTCGATGATCGCGTCGTAGACGATCAGCCGCCCCCCGGCCGGCAAGGCGGCGTAGGCCTTGGCCAGCAACCCGCGCTTCTGGGCCAGGTCCCAGTCGTGCAGGATGTGGCCCATGATGATCACGTCGGCCGTAGGCATGGGATCGGCGAAGAAGTCCCCGGCGGCGAAGCTCACGCGGTCCTGCAGGCCGTTTTCCTTCACATATGCGTCGAACACGGGCTGCACGACCGGAAGGTCGAAACCGGTGCCCGTCAGGTGCGGATGCGCCTGGGCGATCGCCACCGTCGCACCGCCTTGGGCGCAGCCGACATCGACGAACGACTTGACCTCGTTCCACGGAAACAGCGCCGCCATCGCGTGCGCCGCCGGCAGGCTGACCCCGGTCATCCCGCGCAGGAAGCTCTCCAGGATCTCCGGGTCGGAATAGATGACCGAGAACAGGTCTTCGCCGCCGTTCTTGGCCTCGTTCTGCGGCAGGCCGGTCTGCAGCGCCTCGGTCAGCCCGTCCCAGAACCGGTAGAGCCGCTTGTTGGCCATTTCCAGGATGCCGCCGACATAGCTGGGCTTGGCCCGATCCAGGTACAGCGCGGTCTCCGCCGTATTGGCGTAGGCGCCGGCCGCATCCCGGTTCAACACGCCGAGCGCCACCAGCGTGTCGAAGAAATCTCGCGCAGAGCGCGGGTGCAGCTTCAGGCTCCTGGTCAATTCCTCCAGCGATTTGGGACCGCCGCCCAGCTGCGTGAACACGCCCAATTCGACGGCGCTCAGCAGCGCCTTGGAGCCCCAGAAGCCCCAGCCAAGTTGCATGATCCCTTCGGGGGTCACCGCGCGCGCATCGTCCATGCCAGCCTCCTGACGGCTCCGCCCCGCCGGAACGGTCCGCCTGGTCGCCGCCTTTGTCAAACGTCGTTCGTCGAGCGTGTTCGCTGATGCGCGATTTCGGGGTGACCCCGCTCAAGCGAGGGGGCTAAGCTCGGCGCAGTTGGGAGTGCGTCATGCGTTCATATCTGATCGGAGCTCTCACCACGCTGGTCCTGGCCGGATCGGCCGCCGCCGGCTCCTCGGAGTGCTCGCGGACCCTCGATGGGGGCTGGCGCTGTAAGGAGCCGGACGGGCACGTCACCGAGCGGCGTCCGGACGGCGAAGGCGGCGCGCGGACGACCTCTACCGACCCGCGCAAGTGGGGCACGACCGATGGCCACGGCCGCGGGATCACGCCGCCCGACAGCATGATCCGCAATTCGCCGATCCTGCGGCGCGAGGCCTGGGGCCGGGTCACCGATCCATGGGAGCCGCGCAAGGCGCCGGCCCCGTCGCCGGGCGGATGGCGCGCGCCGAGCATCCCCGGTTCCTGACCTAGGGTCCGGACTCAATTGAGCCAGTATGCGTAGGTTGCGGCGAGCAGGACGGCCGAGAGGTAGTTCCTTGCGAGCTTGTCGTAGCGGGTAGCGATGCGTCGGAAGTCTTTTAGCCTGCACCACATGCGCTCGACGCGGTTTCGGTCCTTATAGGCGTTGGCGTCGTAGGGGATTGGAGTTCGGCGAGAGGTGGTGGAAGGGATCACCGCCTCGGCCCCGCGCTCGGCGAGCCGCCTGCGCAGATGGTCGGCGTCGTAGCCTTTGTCAGCCAGGAGCTTCTGGAAGGGGCCTGTGGCCTGGATCAGGGCGTGAGCCATGCTGATGTCGTTGATGTTTCCGGCGCTGAGCAGCAGCACCCTGGGCCGGCCGCGCTCGTCGACCAGGCCATGGATCTTGGTGGTGCGGCCCCCACGCGAGCGGCCTATGGCTTGGAGGAAGGCCCCCCTTTTGCGCCCGCCGCCGACCGGTGCGCCCTGACGTGGGTAGCGTCGATCGCCGCGCCATAGATGCCGGTGTGGCCCGTCAGCGCCTCAAACATCTGCAGCCAGAGCCCCTGGCGGCTCCAGCGGTTGAAACGGTTGTAGACGGTCGTGTAGGGCCCGAACTCCGGTGGGCAATCGCGCCAGCGAGCTCCGCTCTTCAGCATATGGACAATGCCCGAGATCACCCGGCGATCATCCACCCGATGGGCGCCCTTACGACCTCGCGGAAGCAACGGCTCGATCCGAGCCCATTCTTCGTCGCTAAGCCACTGAACCTGCTTCGCCATATCCAAGGCTCCTTCCGGAATCCTTGAATCAGCAACGCCAACGCCGCGCTAGACCCTATTGAGTACAGACCCTAGGGCGCCCAGCCGGACAGGGCCGCCGCCTGCCGGATCCAGTCCGTCATCTGCGCCTCGTCCAGTTCATCGCCTTCATAGATGTCGATCCAACGCCCCTGGCCGCTCTTGGGCGTGCCGCCCGGCGGGATCGGAACCAGCGAGAGGCCGTCGAAGAACGTGACCTTCACGTACTTGGTCAGCACATGGAACGAGACGAACCAGCCGCCGGCCTCCGATCCATAGAACGGCGAGTTCCACCGCACGCCCTTCCGCGCGGTCGGCACGGTCGCCATCACCAACGCGTCCAGCTTCCGGCCGAGCTGGCTCTTCCATCCGGGCATGGCGGCGATATAGGCCTGGACCGGCCCATCGCCGTCGCCCTTGGCGATCTGCGGGTTTCCGCCAGCCAACAGCTTAGGCGAGGTCATGGCGTCAGCTCAGGCTCGTCCGCGCCGTTTAGCGACATAGGGCAGCAGGAAGAGGTAGAGCCCAGTCGGCAGCAGCAGCGCCAGCGGAGCCAGCGCCAGGAAGCCGATCCAGGTTGCAGACGACCCCTGAACCATGGCGACGACGTTGAGGATGACCGCCGCCGTGAAGGCGACGGACACCCAGCGGTGAACGGTGCGGATCCACTTGTTCCAGTCCATTCGCGCCTCCTTTGGTCAGTCGAGCCGGGCCAGAACGTCTTCCAGCGCTCCGAAGTAGCGCGGCCAACCGGCGCTCGCGCCGCGGAACGCCATTTCATTTTCCGGTCCGAAGCCGGCCTGCTCCATGCGCAGTCGCGTGCCGGTCGAGGTCGGCGTCAGCGTCCAGGTGACGACGCTCTCGAGCCCCATGCCGGCCCAGGTGTAGGTCAGCGACGTTGGCGGCTCGACCGCCAGGACCTCGCAATTCACCGCGCCCCATTCGGCGCTTAGGCTGAAGCCGTGGCCCACCACCGGCTGGAAATCGTTCTTCATCAGCCACTCGGCGATCAGGTGCGGCTGGGTCAGGGCCCGCCAAATCTTCTCGGGGGCGAAGGGGATCTCCCGTTCGACGACGACGGTACGGGTTTGGGTCGCGGTGGCGCTCACTGGTCCATCCTCCTGAGCAGATCTTCGAGTTCATCAAACCGGCTTTCCCAGAAGCGGTTCATCTCTCGGGTCCAATCAACCAGTGGGGCCAGAGCCCCGATCTGGGCGCGGTAGTGGGTCTGGCGGCCCTCGGGCCGGTCACGCACCAGCCCGGCCAGCTTCAGCGCCGCCAGGTGCTTGGAGACCGCCGGCTGCGAAACGCCGGCCTGCGCTGTCAGGGCGCCGACCGTCTGTTCGCCGTCACGACACAGCCGTTCGAAGATCGCCCGGCGGGTCGGATCGGCGAGGGTGCGAAAGATCAGGTCCTGGGCTTGTGGCATTCCAATCAATAACTCATTGGCTATGAATTAATCCATATCTATACGGTTATGGATTGGTCAAGGGGCGGCGATCCGTTTTATCGAAAGGTCGCTTGCAGCCAGCCGACCACCGCCGCCTGCAAGGCGATGCGATGGTCGTTGTAGCTGTGGTCCGTCGGAAAGCGGACGCGCGCAGGCTTGGGGCCGCCGGCCGCCTCGATGGCGTCGGCGACGGCCTGGTCGGCCGGCTCGTTCCCGTCGTCCGAGCTAATGATCAGCGCTGGCCGCCCAGCCATCTCGGCGGCGTTGGTCCGCCAGTCCCAGGCCTGGGCGTTGGCGAGCACTTCGTCAGCCAGGGCTGTCGGGGCGGCGTTGGTGAAACGCGCGTCGTCGGTCAGCGCCATGATCGCCTCGGCCATGCCGGTCGGCGTGTCCAGGGTCGCAGCCATGCCGCCGAGATCGGCGGCCGAGATGACGATAAAGCCCGCCACCGGCTCGTCGCCCAGCATCACGGTGTCGAAGCCGCCCATGCTATGGCCCAGCACGATCAGGCGGCTTGCGTCGACCTTGTCGGCGTTGGACGGGTGGCGCAGCCAGGTCAGCGCGGCGCGGGCGTCCTCGATTGTATTGCCGAAACTGAACTGGCCGGGCGCGCCCCAGGCCCCGCGATAGTGGATCGCCATGACGTTCCAGCCTGCGCGCTGGATCGACCGCGCCAGGTCTAGGTTCAGCTCCGTCCCCGGAAATCCGTGCAGCAGCAGGACGCTTGGATGCGGCCCCTTGCCGGCCGCGGTGAACCAGCGGGCAGGCACGTCGACCCCGGCGGTACGATACCGGGTCTGCTGCAGATACGCCGGGAAATCCTTGTCGGGCGTGGGATCGGCGACCACGGCTTGTGGCGGCGGTGTCTGCGCCGCGCCGGTCGAGGCCGGCGCCAGCAGCGCGATCGTCAGCAGCAGGCTCTTCATCCGCAGCTCCCCCTGGGCGGGTGAGACTAGGCGGATCGACGCGCAGTTGTCACCGCCTCAGACGGGCATGGCGGTGGTGTACTTCACCTGGCTCAGCGCGAAGTGAGAGGCGGCGGTCGCCACGTTCGGGTGGTTCAGCACCACGCCCATCAGGAACCGCTCGTAGCCGGCCACGTCGGCCACCACTACGCGCATCAGATAGTCCCACTCTCCGGACATCGAATGGCACTCCATAATCTCCGGCCGGGTGCGCAGGAAGGCCTCGAACTCCTGGCGCTGGGCGGTGGCGTGCGACTTCATCCGCAGTTGGCACATGACGTTGACGCCGCGCCCGACCCGCTCGGCGTCGACCAGCCGCACCGCCTCGCGCAGCACGCCGGCCGCCTCCAGCGCCTTGATCCGCCGCCAGCACGAGGCCGGCGAGGCGCCCACCTGTTCGGCCAGCACCGCATGACTCTGCGAGGCGTCGGCTTGCAGGGCTCGAAGCAACTTCCGGTCAATCTCGTCCAGTTGATGCGTATCTTTCATGAATTGGCTCGTCGATGAAACACTAGGTCAGATGATCTCCAAAACGGCGCGAGATTGAAAGCCGTTCATCGCGGACTGCGCGTAACTTTCTTCTTCGACGAAGGAGGACGCTGCAATGACCGACGTGATCGCCCCCGCGCGCTCGCTGTTCGCTGGGCTGAAGGCCCAGGCGCCCGATCCGCTGCTGTCTCTGATCGCCCTCTATAAGAACGACCCGCGGGCCCAGAAGCTCAACCTTGGCGTCGGGGTCTATCGCGACGCGGCTGGCGATACGCCGGTGTTCGGCGCCGTGAAGGCCGCCGAACGGGCGCTGCTCGAAACCCAGCCCACGAAGGCCTATCTCGGCCCTGAAGGCGACTTCGGCTTCCTGGAAGCCATCGCCCCGGTGGTGTTCGGCGGCGGCGCAGCGGGGGAGGAGCTCTTTGCGGTCCAGACGCCCGGCGGCACCGGCGCCCTGCGCCTGGCGGCGGAGCTGGCCAACGCCGGCACGCCCGGTGCTACGATCTGGATGGGCACGCCGTCCTGGCCGATCCACGCCCCGATCTTCCGCCAAGCGGGCATGGTCGTGGAGACCTTCCGCTATTTCGATCCCGCGACCCAGCGGCTGTGCTTTGACGAGATGATGGCCGCCCTGGCCAAGGTCGAGGCCGGCGATGTCGTGCTGCTGCACGGCGCCTGCCACAACCCGACCGGCGCGGACCTGTCGCTGGCCCAGTGGGCGGAGGTCGCCGCCCTGATGAACGCGCGCGGCGCCGTCCCGCTGATCGACCTGGCCTATCAGGGGCTGGGCGCGGGCCTCGACGAGGACGCCGCCGGCATGCGGCTGGTCATGGAGGGCAGCGAGAGCGCCATTGTCGCCTATTCCTGCGACAAGAATTTCGGCCTCTACCGCGAGCGCACCGGCGCGCTGTTCGTCCGCGCCCGCGGCCATGAGGACGTGGTCCGCTCGAACATCCTGCAACTGGCCCGTTGCGCCTGGTCGATGCCGCCGGACCACGGCGCCGCGGCCGTCCGCGTGATCCTGGAAGACGCTGCCCTGACGGCCCAATGGCGGGCCGAACTGGACGCCATGCGCACGCGTTTGAACCAGGTGCGCGCGGCGCTGGCCGAGGCCGATCCGCGCCTGGAGCCGCTGCGCGACCAGCACGGCTTGTTCGCCCTGCTGCCGCTGAGCCCGGCCCAGGTCGAGGCCATGCGTCGCGACCACGCCGTCTACATGGCCGGTTCCGGCCGCATCAACATCGCCGGCCTGAAGGCCGACACCGTCCAGCCATTCGTGCAGGCGCTGGACGCCTGCCTCAAGGGAGCCGCCTGATATGACCGTGACCCCGGAAAACCCCATCGGCCTCGACGGCTTCGAGTTCGTCGAGTTCACCAGTCCCGATCCGGCCAAGATGGCCGCCCTGATCGAGCAGCTTGGCTTCACGGCCTATTCGAAGCACCCGACCAAAGCGATCGTCCGCTACAAGCAGGGCCGCACCAACCTGCTGGTCAACCAGGAGCCGGCCGGCCAGGCCGCCGACTTCCGCGGCGCCCACGGTCCGTCGGCCAACGGCATGGCGTTCCGCGTCGCCGACGCCAAGGCCGCCTATGAGCTGGCGCTCTCGCGCGGCGCCAAGCCGGCTGACGCCTCGAGATCGGCGCTCTCGGACGCCTACGTGCTGGAAGGGATCGGCGGCTCGCTGCTCTATCTGGTCGATCGCTTCGGCGACAAGGGCACGATCTACGACGCCTGGGAGCAGATCCCGGGAGCGGCGGAAGCCGAGGCCAAGAACGCCGTCGGCCTCGATCTGCTCGACCACCTTACCCACAACGTCAAGCGCGGCCAGATGCGCACCTGGTCGACCTTCTACAACCAGATCTTCGGCTTCGAAGAGCAGAAGTACTTCGACATCAAGGGGCAGGCCACCGGCCTGTTCAGCCAGGCGATGATCGCGCCCGACAAAGCCATCCGCATCCCGCTGAACGAGAGCCAGGACGACAAGTCCCAGATCGAAGAGTTCATCCGCGAGTACAACGGCGAGGGCATCCAGCACCTGGCCTTCACGACCGACAACATCTTCGAGACGGTCGAGGCCCTGCGCGCCCGCGGCGTGAAGCTGCAGGACACCATCGAGACCTACTACGAGCTGGTCGACAAGCGCGTCCCCGGCCACGGTGAGGACCTCGAGCGCCTGCGCAAGAACCGCATCCTCATCGACGGCAATGTCGGCGACGAAGGCATCCTGCTGCAGATCTTCACCGAGAACCTGTTCGGCCCGATCTTCTTCGAGATCATCCAGCGCAAGGGCAACGAAGGCTTCGGCAACGGCAATTTCCAGGCCCTGTTCGAGTCCATCGAACTCGACCAGATCCGCCGCGGCGTCATCAAGGTTGACGCGGCCTAGGTAGACGTGGGGGCGTAAGCCCCCTCAGTCAGCTGGTGGCTGACAGCTCCCCCAGAGGGGGAGCATCTTGGTCTTCAGATCCTCCCCCTCTGGGGGAGGTGGCGCGCGTAGCGCGACGGAGGGGGAAACCGGCCGTGGAGAAAACCATGCCGCTGAACTACATGTCCGGCTTCGGGGGAAGCTTCGAGACGCAGGCCGTCGCCGGCGCGTTGCCGGTCGGCCAGAACTCGCCGCAGCAGACGCCGTTCGGTCTCTTCGCCGAGCAACTGTCGGGCAGCGCTTTCACCGCGCCGCGGCACGAGAACAAGCGCTCCTGGCTCTATCGCCTGCGTCCCACCGCCAGCCACGCGCCTTATCTGCCCTACGACGGCGGCAAGCTGCTGCGCTCGGGGCCGTTCGACGAGGTCGCGGCCAACCCCAATCGCCTGCGCTGGGACCCGCTGCCGATCCCGGCCGAGCCGACCGACTTCGTCGACGGCCTCGTCACCTACGCCGGCAACGGCGACGTCGGGACCTTCGCCGGCATCGCCATCCACCTCTACGTCGCCAACCGCTCGATGCAAGGACGGGTGTTCTATGACGCCGACGGCGAGCTGCTGATCGTGCCGCAGGACGGCGAGCTGCTGATCGCCACCGAACTCGGCCGCCTGGAGCTGAAGCCCGGCGAGATCGCGCTTATCCCGCGCGGCGTGCGCTTCCGCGTCGAGCTGACCGGCCCCACCGCCCGCGGCTATGTCTGCGAGAACTACGGCGCGCCGTTCCGCCTGCCCGAACTCGGTCCCATCGGCGCCAACGGCCTGGCCAACGCCCGCGACTTCCAGACACCCGTCGCCTGGTTTGAAGATCGCGAAGAACCCACGGAAGTCGTTCAGAAATTCCAGGGCGCGCTGTGGAGCACGACGCTGGATCACAGCCCGCTCGACGTCGTCGCCTGGCACGGCACGCTCGCGCCCTGCAAGTACGACCTCGACCGCTTCAACACCATCAACACGGTCAGCTACGACCACCCCGATCCGTCGATCTTCACGGTCCTGACCTCGCCGTCGGACGTGCCCGGCACGGCCAACTGCGACTTCGTGATCTTCCCGCCGCGCTGGATGGTGGCCGAGCATACGTTCCGCCCGCCGTGGTTCCACCGCAACGTGATGAGCGAATTCATGGGCCTGATCCATGGGGCCTATGACGCCAAGGCTGGCGGCTTCGCGCCAGGCGGCGCCTCGCTGCACAACTGCATGAGCGGCCATGGCCCCGATCGCGAGAGCTACGAGAAGGCGGTCGCCTCCAACCTCGCCCCGCACAAGATCGAGAACACCATGGCCTTCATGTTCGAAAGCCGCTGGGTGATCCGTCCGACCCGGTTCGCAACCGAAACCCCGCTGCACCAGCTCGACTACGACGACTGCTGGACCGGCTTCTCCAAGGCGCAAGTTCCCAGCAAATGATCGACGAGACCCACGACCCGGCGCGTACCAGCTGGGTGTCGAGCGCCGAAGGCCACGCCGACTTCCCGATCCAGAACCTGCCGCTGGGCGTGTTTTCGCCGAACGGCGGCGCGCCGCGCGGCGGGGTCGCCATCGGCGACATGATTCTCGACCTGTCGCTGGCCGCCCGCTCGGCGCTGCTGAGCGGCGAGGCCAAGGCCGCGGCCGAAGCGGGCGCCGGCGCGACGCTGAACCCGCTGCTGGGCCTGACGGCTTCGGCCCGCCGGGCCCTGCGTCGGCGGCTGTCGGAGCTGCTGGCCAAGGGCGCGCCCGACCGCTCCGAGGTGGAGACTTGGCTCTATCCGGCTGGGTCCTGCACCCTGCACCTGCCGGCGACCATCGGCGACTACACCGACTTCTACGCCGGCATCCATCACGCCCTGAACGTCGGCCGCCAGTTCCGGCCCGACAATCCGCTGCTGCCGAACTACAAGCACGTGCCGATCGGCTATCACGGTCGCGCCTCCTCGATCCGCGTCTCCGGCGCGCCGGTCCGGCGGCCCAGCGGCCAGAAGAAGGCTCCCGACGCCGAGGCGCCGACCTTCGGCCCGTCTGCGCGCCTCGACCTGGAGCTGGAGCTCGGCGTCTGGATCGGCCAGGGCAATGACCTCGGTCAGCCGATCGCGATCGGCGAGGCCTCGGCCCACATCGCAGGCCTCTGCCTGCTCAACGACTGGTCGGCGCGCGACCTGCAGGCCTGGGAGTACCAGCCGCTCGGTCCGTTCCTGGCCAAGAACTTCATGACCACGATCTCGCCGTGGATCGTCACCAGCGAGGCCCTGGCGCCGTTCCGCATCGCTCAACCGGCGCGGCCTGAAGGCGACCCGGCGCCGATGGCCTATCTGGCCGATGAGGCCGATCAGGCCTCTGGGGCCTACGCCCTCGACCTGGAGGTCTTCCTGGCCACCGCCCAGATGCGCGATCAGGGCCTCGCCCCGGTCCGCCTTTCGGCCAGCGCCGCGCGGCACCTCTACTGGACCGCCGCCCAGATGGTGACCCATCACACCGTCGGCGGCTGCGACCTCAATCCGGGCGACCTCTTCGGCACCGGCACCATCTCGACGTCCGACGACAGCGGCCTCGGCAGCCTGCTGGAGCTGACCCGCGGCGGCGCCCAGCCGATCACCCTGCCCAGCGGCGAGACCCGCACCTTCCTGCAGGACGGCGACGAGCTCTCGATCGCCGGCCATGCACGCGCCGACGGCTATGTCGCCATCGGCTTTGGTCCCTGCACCGGAACCGTGGTCGGGTGAGCGAGGAGACGCCCCAGCTTCCGGCACGGCTGTTCTTCACGCCCGCGGGCGTGAAGCTCGGCCCGCTGGAGCTGATCGCCGACGGCGCGGCGCGCAACTTCGTGCTGCAGATCGGCGAGGGCTTCTTCCACGGCTTCGTGGTCCGCCGCGGCGGAGAGGTGAGGGGCTATGTCGACCGCTGCCCTCACGCCGGCCTGCCGCTGGCCCAGAAGCTCGACGACTATCTGACGCCCACGGGCGACCTGATCGCCTGCTCCTGGCACGGCGCCCTGTTCGACATCGACAGCGGCGCCTGCGTCGGCGGCCCTTGCGCCGGCTCGGCGCTAAGGCCCTGGCCGGTGGTGCTTGCCGACGGCTGGATCCGCACGGCCTAGGCTGGGCGCAGCAAATCTAGGGCCTTTCCGTACTCTCCCAGGCTGGACCGCGCCGCATGCGCCGGGCTAGGTCCTATGCAACGAGACGTAGAGGACGCCCATGACCCAGAACTTCGAGACCCGCGCCATCCACGCCGGCGCCGCGCCCGATCCCACGACCAAGGCCCGGATCACCCCGATCTACCAGACCACGGCCTTCGTCTTCGACGACGCCGACCATGCGGCCAACCTTTTCAACCTCGAAGCGCCGGGCAACATCTACACCCGCCTGGGCAACCCGACGACCGGCGTGCTGGAAGCGCGTCTGGCCGATCTCGAAGGCGGCGTCGCGGCCCTGGCGGTCGGCAGCGGCCACGCCGCGCAGTTCCTGGCCTTTCATTCGCTGATGGAGCCGGGCTGCAACATCGTCGCCTCGCGCAAGCTGTACGGTGGCTCGATCAACCAGCTCGGCCAGTCCTTCAAGCGCATGGGCTGGGAAACCACCTTCATCGACAGCGACAACCCGGCCGACTACGCCGCCGCCATCAACGACAAGACCCGCGCGGTCTTCGTCGAGTCGATCGCCAATCCGGGCGGGGTGATCACCGACATCGCCGCCATCGCCAAGGTCGCTCATGACGCCGGCGTGCCGCTGGTCGTCGACAACACCCTGGCGACCCCCTACCTCTGCCGGCCGTTCGAGCACGGCGCTGACATCATCGTCCACTCGCTGACTAAGTTCCTCGGCGGGCACGGCAACTCGATGGGCGGGGCGATCATCGACTCCGGCCGCTTCGACTGGGCCGCCTCGGGCAAGTTCGGCTACCTGTCGCAGCCCAATCCCAGCTACCACGGCAAGGTCTTCACCGAAGCCTTCGGCCCGGCCGCCTTCATCGTCGCCTGCCGCGCGCTCGGCCTGCGCGACCTTGGCCCGTCGATCTCGCCGTTCAACGCCTTCATGATCCTGACCGGCATCGAGACCCTGCCGTTGCGCATGCAGCGCCACGCTGACAACGCGCTGGCGGTCGCCAAGTGGCTAGAGGCCAACGACAAGGTCGCGTGGGTTTCCTATGCTGGCCTCGACGGCAATCCGTACAACGCGCTGGCCAAGCGCTACACGCCGAACGGCGCCGGCTCGGTGTTCTCGTTCGGGCTCAAGGGCGGCTACCAGGCCGGGGTCAAGCTGGTCGGGGCGGTGAACCTCTTCTCGCATCTGGCCAATCTCGGCGACACCCGCAGCCTGATCATCCACCCGGCCTCGACCACCCACCGCCAGCTGGATGAGAAGGACCAGATCGCCGCCGGCGCCGGTCCCGACGTCATCCGCCTGTCGGTCGGCATCGAGAACGTCGCCGACCTGATCGCCGATCTCGACCAGGCCTTCACTGCGCTTTGACCGAAACTGGGCGCGCGCGACGCAAAGCGCGTGCGCGCCCTTTCAATTGGTCCAAGTTGGGGCGGGGGCGCTCTGAGAACGCACCAGTTCATGACCCGCATGCTTGTCGCCGCCGCCGTCCTCAGCCTGGCGGCCGTTCCGCTCGCCGCCTGCGGCAGCACAGCCAGGACCGAGGTCGAAACGACCACCACGGGTCAGCAACTGATCGACCTGAAGGCCGCCGACGACCAAGGCATGATCAGCAAGTCCGAATACGAGCGCAAGCGTAAGGACATCCTGCGCAAGTAGCCGCGCGCCAGCTGCCAGAGGTTAGGCCTGTCCGGCGACGGGCTGGCCGCCAAGGCCGCCCCGACGCACCGAGCGGACCATTGATCCGACCAGCCCAAAGCCGACGATCATCATCGCCCAGGTGCCCGGTTCAGGCACCGCGGTCGAGATCGGCAGGCCTGTCGAGGTCACGCGAAGCTGGGTACCATTGACGGGACGAACGCCCGAGCCGTTGAACACGTAGTTCGTCCCGACCGTGCCGGTGGCGTCCTGCGCCCCGATCGTCAGCAGGGCCGGGTTCGCCAGATCGCCGTAGGCGAAGGTGACGTCGTCCTGGCCCGCGCCCAGCCAGACCTGGAAGGACGAGAAGCCGCCTCCGTTCTCCAGCGGCACGTCCTGCCAGTCGACGACGACCCAGCTGTTGACGCCGTCGGTTAGGACGCCGGCGCGGATCCCACCCCCCGCGGTCGGATCCAGATCCGTCCAAAACGGCGCGAGGACCGCCGCGTTCGGGCCGCCAGGAAGGCTGACGTTGGCGGCGCTCCAGGATCCGGACGGCGCCGTGTCGCCGAGCACCACCAAACCGTCAGCTCCGATCTGGAGCGTCGACCAGCTTTGGCCCCCGAAATTAAAGCTGTTGGTGTTGAAGGAGACGAAGCCGTCGCTCGAACCGAAGGTCAGCGCCGCGATCCCGAACGCTGAGAGCGGCAGATACCCGCCGCCGGGCGACGAGCCTGGCGCAATGGTGACGGACGCCGCATGGCTCATGCCGGCGGTCGACAGACCGGCCACAAGGGCGACGGCCGATAGGAACTGACGAACAGGCGCTTTCATATCGGTTCTCCCTGGATGTCGGCCGGGCGGTGCGGCCGTTCTTGTCATGTTGCTGACGTTGCTGCGCGCTCTTGAGCCGGGACGTCACCCAGCCCGGGCCGTGTTCAAAAAGTTAGCGACCCCTTAATTTGTGCTGACGGTATATCAGTGGCTGGCCACTCGCAAGGCGTGTGACGCGCACCGAAAAGTTGTTGCGCTGCGTGACCCTAGGGAGCGGGCGCTTGCCGATCGGATCGATCCTCGCTATCGAGCGCCCAATTGCATCAAGAGTTTGAGCTGACGCTCAAACGCCAACCTGCTCCCCGAGCAAGGTGGCGCCTCCGCCAGGAGGGATGTGGCCGGTCCGGCAACTAAACGGGACGAAGCCTCAGCGTCATTCATCTTCGTGATGCGCAAAGCCGCAGACCCGAGGGGGCGCATGTCCAACATTCAACAGTTCGCTAGCGACAACTATGCCGGCATTTGCCCGCAGGCCTGGGCGGCCATGGACGCCGCCAACCGCGGCCATGCGCCGGCCTATGGCGAGGACCCGTGGACGCAAGCCGCCGCCGACGCCTTCCGCGCCCTGTTCGCCACCGATTGCGAGGTGTTCTTCGCCTTCAACGGCACGGCCGCCAACTCCATGGCCCTGGCCGCGCTCTGCCAGTCCTATCACAGCGTCATCTGTGCGGAGTCGGCCCACGTCGAGACCGACGAGTGCGGCGCGCCGGAGTTCTTCTCCAACGGCTCCAAGCTGCTGGTCGCGCCTAGCCCGGACGGCAAGCTGACCCCCGCCGCCATCCGCGAGATCGCCGGCAAGCGCAGCGACATCCACTATCCCAAGCCGCGCGTGGTCACGATCACCCAGCCGACCGAGACCGGTCAGGTCTATTCGGAGGCCGAGGTCCGGGCGATATCCGCGGTTTGCCGCGAGCTCGGCCTGCGGCTGCACATGGACGGCGCCCGCTTCGCCAACGCCTGCGCGCACCTGGGCTGCGATCCGGCCGACATCACCTGGAAGGCCGGGGTCGACGTGCTCTGCTTCGGCGGCACCAAGAACGGCATGGCGGTGGGCGAGGCGATCCTGTTCTTCGACCGCGCCCTGGCCGAGGATTTCGACTATCGCTGCAAGCAGGCCGGGCAACTGGCCTCGAAGATGCGGTTCCTGGCGGCCCCCTGGACGGGCATGCTGGAGAACGGCGCCTGGCTCGCCAACGCCGCCCACGCCAACACCTGCGCGCGACGGCTGGCCGAGCGCATCGAGGGCCTGCCCGGCGCGTCGCTGATGTTCCCGGTCCAGGCCAACGCCGTCTTCGTGGCTGCGCCGGAAGATCGCCTGGAAGCCCTGCGCGCCAGGGGCTGGCGCTTCTACACCTTCATCGGCGGCGGGGCCCGGTTCATGTTCTCCTGGGACGCCGACCCCGCCCGCCTCGACGCCCTGGCCGCGGACATGGAGACAGTGTTCGGCCGCCTCTGAGCGTCATCGAGACCCTGGCCGAATAGCCGTCAGTCCAGCACCCGGCCCTCGCGCCAGTAGCCCATCAGGTTCAGCGCTGCCTTGTCGACCTTGCGCTCGGCGATCAGCAGGCGGCGGATGGCGAGCACAGCGGCGGCTTCGCCGGCGACCCAGCCATAGAAGCCGGCGTCGCTGGGGGCGGCGACGTCCCAGAGGATCGCTTCGTCGACATCCACCTCGGCCAGCGCCGGGGCCGGCCTGGGCGTGGCGACCGGGACGGCGGCGCGCTGGGCGGCTGCGACCATCAGGGCTCCCGGTGCGCCGAGGCCGCGCGGCATCCATTCGACCCGCAGGTCGGGCCATCCGGCGAGCGGGATCTCGTCATCCTGACCGGGGATCTCGATGAACAGCTGGGTTTGCGGCGGCTCGGGCAGGGCGGCCAGCTCCTCCAGGATCCCGGCCACCGCCGGCAGCGCGGTCGCGTCGGCGATCAGCAGCAGCCGCCTCAGGCCCTGGGGCGGCTTCCACTCATAGCCGCCGCCATCGCCCTCGAAGGCGGCGTTGGGGGCCATGATCTGCAAGGCCTGGCCGGGCTGGGCGCGGGTCGCCCAAGTCGAGGCCGGGCCGGTTTCGCCGTGCAGGACGAAGTCGATGTCGACCTCGCCGGCCGGCGCGCGCAGGGCGCGGATCGTATAGGTGCGCATCGGCGGGCGCGTGGCGACGTCCTGCTTCTTGTAGCGGGCGTACCAGTCCGGCGTGATCGCCATGGCCGGCGGGCGGCCCTGTGGGTCTGGAAAGAAGATCTTGATGCGCTGGTCGGGCGCAAAGGCGGCCATCCGGCTCACCTCCGGCCCGGCGAAGGTGAACCGCCAGAGGTGGGGCGACAGCGGCGCCTTGGCTTTCAGCGTGACGTCGAACAGCCGGTAGGGCGAGGCCGGTGGGGAGGCGTCCTGGGACATGCCCCCCCACCACATCATATATGCGAACGACTCGCAATATCACTCGACGCCGGCGATCCAGGTCCGTCTGGCCTTCAGGTCCTGGTCCAGCAGCACCAGGTCGGCCCGCGCGCCGGGCGCGATGACCCCGTACTCGCCCTTCAGGCCCAGGAACTCGGCCGGGCTGGCCGAGGCCATCCGCGCGGCGTCCGCCAGCGACAGTCCGGTCATCCGCACGGCGTTGGCGACCGCGCCGGCCATGTCGAGGTCCGATCCGGCCAGGGTCCCGTTCGCATCGACGCAGACCCCGTCCACCACCCGGATCGGGCGGCCCTGGATGGTGAAGCTCTTGGCGAACATGCCGACGCTGGGCATGGCGTCGGTGACCAGCATGAAGCGATCGAGGCGTTTGGCGGCGAAGGCGATCCGCAGCACCGCCGGGTGGATGTGGCGACCGTCGGCGATGATCCCGCACCAGCTCTCCTGGTGCTCCAGCGCCGCCCCGACCGCGCCTGGCGCGCGGCTGGTCAGCGGCGACATGGCGTTGAACAGGTGCGTGACGCCGGTCACGCCGCTCTCTAGCGCCTCGACGATCCGCTCGTAGGTGGCGTTGGTATGGCCGGCGGCGACGGTGACGCCGGCCTTGGCCAGGCGGGCGATCATCTGCGGCGTCGTGGTCTCGGGCGCCAGGGTGACGAGCGTCCGCCCGTGCTTGGCCGAGGTCAGCAGCTCTAGCGCCGCCTCGTCGAGGGTGCGGAACTTGGAGGCGTCGTGCACGCCCTTGCGCTGCTCGCTGAGGAACGGGCCCTCGATGTGGATCCCCAGCACGCCGGGCACGCCGGCCTCGATCGCCGCGTCCACGGCGGCGATGGCCTTGGCGACGGTCGAGAGGTCGTCGCTGATCAGGGTCGGCAGGAAGCCGGTGGTTCCGTAGGCCCGATGCGCCGCGCCGATGGTGGCGATCGCCTCGACTGTGGGGGCGTCGTTGAACAGCACCCCGCCGCCGCCGTTGACCTGGGTGTCGATGAAGCCCGGCAGCAGATAGCCGCCCTCAAGGTCGACGGTGCGATCTGCGGAGGTTTCGCCGACCGCGACGATGCGGCCGCCGTCGATGACGACGCCGGTGGTCTCCAGGCCCCGTGCGGTCAGCACCTGGCCGTTCACGAACGCGGTGCTCATCAGACGGTCTCGGTCACCTTGTTGAGGTGCGGGGGCCGGTCGGGATCGTGGCCGCGCAGGATCGAGAGCTGGTTGGCCATCCGATAAAAGCCCTGCACCCGCACGATCGGCTCCAGGATCGGATGGGCGCTCAGGGTCGGCAGGTCGCCGCCGCCGCCGGCCAGCATCACCTCGGCGCCGCGCGCGGCCAGGTCCTTGGCCAGGGCCACGACGCTCTCCTGGCTCTGGTCGTCCTGGGCGAAGACCAGCACCGGGAAGCCCTCCTTCACCAGCGCCATCGGGCCGTGCAGCACCTCAGCGGCGCTGAAGGCCTCGGCGTGCAGGCCGCAGGTCTCCTTGAACTTCAGCGCCGCTTCCTGGGCGACGCCGAAGCCGACGCCGCGCGCCAGGACGTAGAGGTTGCGCGCGCCCTTCAGGCGCTCGGCGGCCGGACTCCAGTCGAGCGGCCAGGCCTTCTCCAGGATGGCCGGGAGATCGGCGAGGCCCTTCTGCAGCGCCGCGTCCTGGGTCCAGGCGGCGACCAGCTGGGCGATGCCGGCCAGGGCGGCGATGTAGGACTTGGTCGCCGCGACGCTGACCTCGGGGCCGGCGTGCAGCGGCAGCACCCGGTCGGCCAGCTTGGCCAGCGGCGAGGTCTCGTCGTTGACGAGGGCCATGGTGCGCGCGCCGCCCTGCTTGGCGGCCTCGACGGCGGCCAGCAGGTCGGGGCTTTTGCCCGACTGCGAGATGGCCAGATAGAGCATGCCGTCCAGCTTGGGCTCGGCAGCATAGACCGAGCTGACCGACAGCGCCGCCGAGGAGGTGACGACGCCCGCGCCGGTCTCGATCAGGTACTTCGCATAGGTCGCCGCATGGTCTGACGACCCGCGCGCGCAGGTGACCACGGCCTTCGGCGGAGCGGCGCGCAGTTCGGCGCCCAGCGCCTGGGCCGCCTCATGATTGGCGGCCAGCATCCGAGCCACCACCGCGGGCGCCTCGGCCGCCTCCTGGAACATGCGCGTGGCCTCGGGGCGCAGGGCAGGGGGCTTCAGGGTCACGCGTTTTCTCCGGGCCACAGGACTTGTCTCTAAAGAGCGTTCAGTTCGGCGACGAAGTCGTAGGCGTCGCCGCGATAATAGGACTGGGTGACTTCGACCGCGCGCCCGTCCTTCAGGAACCCGCGGCGTTCGATCAGCAGGCCCGCGTCGCGCGGCGCCACGCCCAGCAGCTCGGCCTGTTCGTCTGTGAACAGCACCGCCCGCAGCCGCTGCAGCGCCCGCACCGGGCGATGGCCGGTCTTCTCGAGCGCCTCGTAGAGCGAGGTTTCGACGAAGTCGGGGCTGGGCATGCAGAAGGCGGCCAGCGTCGAATACTCCAGCGCCATCGGCGCGCCGTCGGCGAAGCGGATCCGGTTGAAGCGGTAGACCGGCGCGCCGGGCGACAGGCCGAGCGTCAGCGACTCTTCGGGCGTCACCAGGCCCTCGGTCCGCGACAGCCAGGCCGAGTGCGGAACCCGCCCGCGGGCGATCATGTCCTCAGTGAAAGACGAGAGCTTGGAGAAGTTCTTCTCGACCCGGGCGGCGACAAAGGTGCCGGCGCCCTGGCGGCGGACCAGCAGCCCCTCGCTGACCAGCCCGTCCAGCGCCTTGCGGACGGTAATTCTCGACACGCCCAGTTCCTCAGCGAAATCGCGTTCGGCCGGCAGGGCGTCGTTGGGGCCGAGGACGTGGTTGGCGATCGCCTCGCGCAGCACCTTCTGAAGCTGGCGGTAGAGCGGTGCGTGGTCCTTGGCGTCCAGCTGTCCGATGCGCTCTGAAAAGGTCAAGGGCGTGTCTCCGCGTCGATCGTCGGCCGATCTCTCGCCGGCGTCTCTTGGGACCATTTAGATACCAATATGTACCGACTGTGCAATTGGTCTCTTTTTGGGCTTGTCAATTTTGTGAAACTGCGCACAGATCGGCTCCGCAAGTCGATGTAACGCCGGTCTTCGCAGGCGAATGCGAAGAATTGGTATCACATTGGGCTCGCATCGGCTCCGGGGGAAGGCCCGGAATTAGGGGAGAAGCCGAGTGAACAAACATCGCAAATCCATTTTGATCGCGTCCGCGAGCCTGTTGGCTGTCGCGTGCGCAGGCCCGGCCCTGGCGCAGGACGCCCAGGTCGACGAGTTGGTCGTCACCGGCATCCGCGCCTCGCTGCAGCAGTCGCTGGAGACCAAGCGCGCCGCCGACGCCATCGTCGACTCGGTCACCGCCGAAGATGTCGGCAAGTTCCCGAACACCAACGTCGCCGAAGCCTTGACCATGGTGCCTGGCGTCACCGTCGACCGCCAGTTCGGTCAGGGCGAAAAGGTCAGCATCCTGGGCACCGACCCGGCGCTGAACCGCACCCTGCTCAACGGCCAGACCGTCGCCTCGGCTGACTGGTTCATCCTCGACTCGCCGGGCCGGACGTTCAACTACGCCCTGTTGGCGCCGCAGATCGTCGGCCGTGTCGACATCTACAAGTCGCCGGAAGCGCGCATCGACGAAGGTAGCATCGGCGGCACGGTCAACGTCGTCACCCGCCGCCCGCTCGACATGAAGCCGATGCTGGCCGCCGCTTCGATCGGCTACCTCTATAACGACCGTTCGGAAGAGGGCGACCTCCAGGGCGCCCTGATGGGCAGCTGGAAGAACGAGGCCGAGACCTTCGGCATCGCCCTGTCGGTCCAGAAGGCCACCGACCAGCTGCGCCGCGACGGCATCGAGACCTACGGCACGATGGCGGCCTCCAACTGGGCCGGCGGCAACGCCGACAACCCGGTCGACTCGCGCAACTTCGGCTGCACCGGCACGTGCGCGAGCACGCTGGGCGCCAACCTCAACGCCCGCAGCCCCAACGCCTTCGGCACCTCGTTCTTCGAGCAGGAGCGCGACCGCACCAGCTACACCGCCTCGCTGCAGTACCGCCCGACGGAAGAGATCGAGCTGGAATTCAATTGGCTGAAGATTCAGGCCAACTACGACAACCTGAACCAGTCGATGTACGCCTTCCAGGGCAACACCTGGAACAGCCTGGGCGCGCTGACCGCCCTGACCGTGAACAACGGCATCGTCACCTCGGCCAGCTTCCACAACGCCCTCAGCGTGCTGGACGTGCAGTCCCGCGAAGCCGAGATGAACTCCGACACCTATGACTTCCGCGGGAAGTACCAGGGCGATGGTTGGGACCTGTCGGGCGCGGCCGGCTTCTCGAAGGCCGACGGCGGCACCAAGAAGCAGGTGTTCCTCGAGTTCCTCAACTGGGCCGACTACACCGTCGACATCAGCAGCCAGCCGGGCCAGCTGACATACGCCAACAACGTCCAGGGCAATCCGGCCGCCTTCGCCACCGATCCGGGCTGGAGCGGCAATCTGGTCGAGAAGCCGACCACCGACGAAGAAAAGTACGCCCAGGCCGACTTCGGCATGGATCTCGACGGCGTCATCAAGCGCGTCCAGGTCGGCTACAAGTTCCGTCGCCACGAGACGACGCAGCAGTACGCCGGCATCGCCGTCACCGGCGTCTCGGCCCCCGCCAGCCTGTTCAACCCGAGCGCCGCGCCGGGCAACTATCTCGACGGCTTCAACTCCAACCAGCAGATGAAGAACCGCTTCCGCATCGATGGCGGGGCGATGGTCAGCTATGTCGAGGGCGGCACCTGGCTGGCGCCCGGACGGGCGATGCCGACGCCGTCGATCTTCGCCGCGCCGGAGTTCACCGCCGGCAACTGGGCGATCCAGGAGGACATCAACGCGCTCTACGCCCAGGCCGAGATCGACTCCGGCGAGCTGCGCGGCAACTTCGGCGTCCGCTACGTCTATACCGACGTCGACAGCGCCGGTTACGTCTGCAACCCGGGTTCGCCCTGCGCGGGGCCCGCCGACTGGACCTGGAAGTCCTCGCAGAAGAGCTACGACAACTTCCTGCCCAGCGTGAACCTGGTCTACAGCGTCCGCGAGGACCTGCTGCTGCGCTTCGCCGCCGCCCAGGTGATCGCGCGGCCGAACTACGCCGACATGACCAACTTCTTCCAGCTGTCGGACGGCATCCTGATCGGCTCGGGCGGCAACCCGAACCTGGATCCCTATAAGTCCAGCAACTTCAACATGTCGGCGGAGTGGTACTTCCAGCCGCAGGCCATCGTGGCGGTTGAGTTCTTCTACAAGGACATCAGCAACTACATCCTGCAGCAGACCGCGCCGGAGCAGTACTTCAACCAGTCGCAGGGCCGGGTCACGACCTACCAGATCAGCCGTCCGCACAACGCCGGCACGGCTGACATCAAGGGCGTGTCGATCGCCTACCAGCAGAACTACGCCTACGGCTTCGGCCTGCTGGCCAACTACACCTACGCCGACGGCAACGGCAGCGAAGGCCAGGATCTGCCGTTCAACTCCAAGCACCAGGTCAACATCAGCCCGTTCTACGAGAACGGTCCGATCCAGCTGCGCGCGACCTACACCTGGCGCTCGGAGTACTTCACCGGCGTCGACCGCGGCGACAACATGTACGTCAAGGACTCGGACAACCTCGACATCTCGGGAACCTACAACTTCACCGACAATGTCAGCCTGACCCTGGCCGGGATGAACCTGACCGACGCCGAGTACTACGCCTACGCCAATGTCGAGGCGATGCCCCGCGCCGCCTACCGCACGGGCCGCAAGTACATGGCGACGGTCAGCCTGAGCTTCTGATCGCGCGACCGCGAAGCCCCAACGTGGAAGCAGCTCAGGTCCTGAGCTGCGCCCGCGGCGGACGGGGAGCCCATGCCCGGGAACCCCGTCCGCGCCTTCGCTTCGCGCCTCGGCCGATACAGGATGCGTCCATGATGATCCGCCGCGCCGAGATTCCCCCGAACCCCGCCTCGTCGAGGCCACTGGGCGGGGCGGCTTGCCGCTCCGCCCTTATTTTGTGCGAGTCCGGCCGATGATCCGTTCTCTTCTCCTGGCCACGGCCGCCGCGGCCATGCTGGCGACCGGCGCTTCGGCCGCCGCGCCGATCATTCCCGCGCCGGTGTCGGACACCCCCCGCGAGGGCGTGTTCCAGCTCGACGCCCGCACGGTGATCAGCCCGCCGGCCAACGACGCCCAGGCCCTGGCCAGCGCGCGCTACCTGGCCGACCTGCTGGAGCGCAGCCGCGGACTGAAGCCGGCGATCCGCGCGCCCAAGCCCGGCGAGCGGGCGATCGTGCTCAGCCGGCAGGGACCGGCCGGCGAAGCCTACAAACTGGACGTCGGCGCTCAGCGCGTCACCATCGCCTCGGCCGGCGACGCCGGCCTGTTCTACGGCGTGGTCACCGCCTGGCAGCTGGCGACCGCCGAGCCTGGCAAGGGCCCCGCTCTGCTCCCGGCCCGCAAGATCGAGGATGCGCCGCGGTTCGGCTGGCGCGGGGTGATGCTCGACAGCGCCCGCCACTTCCAGAGCGTCGACTACGTGAAGGGCCTGATCGACCGCATGGCCCAGTCCAAGCTCAACACCCTGCATTGGCATCTGACCGACGACCAGGGCTGGCGGCTGGAGATCAAGAAGTACCCCAAGCTAACGGAGGTCGGAGCCTGGCGCGTGCCCGCCGGCCCGGCCGCCACCGCCGACATCGACCCGAAGACCGGCAAGCCGCGCGTCATCGGCGGTTACTACACCCAGGACCAGGTCCGCGAGATCGTCGCCTACGCGGCCGCGCGTCACGTGACCATCGTCCCGGAGATCGAGACGCCGGGCCACGCCCATGCGCCGATCGTCGCCTATCCGGAGCTGGGCTCGGCCGCCACGCCGCCGACCGCCACCTCCTCGGACTGGGGCGTCTTCCCTTATCTCTACAATGTCGATGAGCGGACCTTCGCCTTCCTCGACGACGTGCTGACCGAGGTCGTGGCCCTGTTTCCCGGAACCTACGTCCATGTCGGCGGCGACGAGGCGGTGAAGGACCAGTGGAAGACCAATCCCGCCGTCCAGGCGCGGATGAAGGAGCTGCATATCGCCAGCGAGCGCCAGCTGCAGGGCTGGTTCATCTCGCGCGTCGAACAGATGCTGCACGCCAAGGGCCGACGGCTGATCGGCTGGGACGAGATCCTTGAAGGCGGGGTCGCTGAAACTGCGACGGTGACGTCGTGGCGCGGGATCGACGGGGCGATCATCGCCGCCAAGCTGGGCCACGACACGATCCTGAG
This sequence comes from Phenylobacterium sp. NIBR 498073, assembly GCF_027286305.1. Classification (NCBI taxonomy): domain Bacteria; kingdom Pseudomonadati; phylum Pseudomonadota; class Alphaproteobacteria; order Caulobacterales; family Caulobacteraceae; genus Phenylobacterium; species Phenylobacterium sp. NIBR 498073. The sequence continues at coordinate 3,090,962 of NZ_CP114599.1, read as the reverse complement.
CCCCGAGCCGATGATGTATCTCAACTACCGCCAGAGCGCCGCGCCCGACGAGCCGCCGGGCCGCGGCGGGGTGGTGACGCTCAAGGACGTCTACGACTACGAACCGATGCCGGCGGCGCTCAATCCCGATGAGCAGCGCCATGTGCTGGGTATGCAGGGCAACATCTGGACCGAGCACGCACGGACCGAGGAGCGGGTCTCCAGGATGCTGTTTCCACGCGTCGCCGCCGTCGCCGAGACTGCCTGGTCGCCGGCTGCGGCCAAGGACTGGACCAGCTTCGCCGACCGTCTGCCGGCCGAGCTCGCCCGCTATCGCACCCTGGGCCTGACCTTCGACGAGACGCCGCTCAAGGTGCGCGCGCTCAGCGCGCCGGACGGGCGGGGCGCGCGCGTCGCGCTGCTGGGCGCCGAGCAGATCGGCGAGATCCGCTATACGCTCGACGCCTCGGTTCCCGGCGCGGGCTCGACGCTCTACAGCCAGCCGTTCACTGCGCCGCTGGGCACGCGGGTGCGGGCCCAGGCGTTCCGTGGCGGCCAGCCGCTGGCGGCGGCGTCCGACATCGTCGTCGACGCGCGCAGCGTGCGCTCACGCGCCAGCCAGGAGTTGAAGGCCTGCCAGGGCGCGCTGGTGCTGAATCTCGAGGACGACGCCCCGATCCAGGGCGAGCGGGCCCGCTTCCTGGTCGATATCCTGAGCCCGTGCTGGCTCTACGAGGGCGCGGACCTGACGGGCGTATCGGAGGTCGAGGTCGCGGTCGGCCAGATCCCGTTCAACTTCCAGATCGGCAAGGACATCGAGAAGATCAAGTTCCGGCCGCCCGCCACGCCTGAGGGCGAGTTGGAGATCCGCCAGGGCTCGTGCCAGGGCGCCGTGGTCGCCACCCTGCCGCTGGCGCCGGCGACCCGCTCGCAGGGCGTCACGGTGCTGAAAGGCAAGATCGCCGGCGCGACCGGGCCGCAGGACCTTTGCTTCACCTTCACCCAGAAGGCCGTCGAGCCGATGTGGGTCGTCGACCGCGTCACCTTGGTCGCAGGAGCCGCCAATGGCCGCTGAACTGGTCCTGCTTTCGCCGCTGGACGGCTGGGCCGCGCCGCTGGCCGAGGTTCCCGATCCGGTCTTCGCCCAGGCGATGCTGGGTGACGGCGTCGCCGTCGATCCGACCGGCTCGGTGCTGCACGCGCCGTGCGACGGGGTGGTCATTTCCGTCCATGCGGCCCGCCACGCCGTCAGCCTGCGGGCCGAGGGCGGGGTCGAACTTCTGATGCACGTCGGACTGGATACCGTGACCCTGGGCGGGGCGGGCTTTGAGGTCCATGTCGCCGAAGGGCAGGCGGTGCGCGCCGGCGAGCGGCTGATCTCGTTCGACCTTGCCGTGCTGGCCGACCGGGCCAAGAGCCTGATCACCCCGATCATCGTCACCGACGCCGCCGGCCGCTCGATCGCCGCGCGGACCACGGGCGCGGCGGTGAAGGCCGGCGACCGCCTGCTGACCCTCTCGGCCCCGCTTGGCGCGGTCGAGACGTCTGTCGCGGCAGGGCCGGAGCTGACGCGGGCCATCGTGGTGCCGCTGGCTCACGGCCTGCACGCGCGGCCGGCGGCGCGGGTCGCCGACGTCGCCAGGCGCTTCCAGGCCGAGGTCTCGCTGCTGGCGCTCAATCGCCGCGCCAACGCCCGCAGCCCGGTCGGGATCATGTCGCTGGGTCTGCGTCATGGCGACAGCGTCACCCTGGCGGCGGCCGGGCCGGACGCCGCTGCGGCGCTGGAGGCGCTGGCCGAGCTGATCGAGGGCGGGATGGGCGAGGGCGCGCCGATCCGCAAGGCGGCCGCCGCCCCGGCGCTGGAGAGCGCGCCGGCCAAGCGGGCGGGCCTAGCCCGGCTCAAGGGCGTCATGGCCTCGCCGGGCCTGGCGGTGGGCAAGGCCGTGCGGCTGTTCGTCGAGGAACTGGCGGTGGTCGAGGCCGGCCAGGGGGCGGCGCAGGAGCGGGCGGCCCTGGACGCCGCCGTCGCCGCCGTCGCCGGCCGCATCGCCCGCCAGGCCGAGAGCGGCGAGGACCAGGCGCGGCGCGCCATTCTGGGCGCGCATGCCGCCTTTCTCGACGACCCGGAGCTGACCGGCCACGCCGCGCGGCTGATCGGCGAGGGCAAGAGCGCGGGCTTCGCCTGGCGCAGCGCCATCGGAGCCTATGTCGAGGCCTTGCGCGGTCTCGGCGACCGGCGCATCGCCGAGCGGGTCGACGACCTGTTGGATCTGGAACGGCGGGTGCTGCTGGTGCTGGCCGGCGAGGAGGACCGCGGGCCCGACCTGCCGCCGGGCGCCATCCTGCTGGCCGAGGAACTGCTGCCCTCGCAGCTGATGGGCCTGGACGCCGGCCGGCTGGCCGGGATCTGCACGGCCAAGGGCGGACCGACCTCGCATGTCGCCATCCTGGCCGCCTCGATGGGCGTGCCGGCGGTGGTCGCGGCCGGGGCGGGCGTGGCGGCGATCAACGAGGGGACCAGCCTGATCCTCGACGCCGACGCCGGTCTGCTGCACGTGGCGCCTGACGCCAAGGCGCTGGAAACGGCGCAGACGACCCTCGCGCTGCGGGCCGAACGCCGGGCCGCCGCCCGGCTCGCCTCGCGCGAGGACTGCCGGATGGCCGACGGCACGCGGATCAAGGTCTATGCCAACCTTGGTTCTGTCGCCGACGCCGAGGCGGCGGAGGCCGCTGGGGCCGAGGGCTGCGGCCTGCTGCGCACCGAATTCCTGTTCCTCGAGCGCGAGACCGCGCCCGACGAGGACGAGCAGGCCGAGCGCTACGGCGCCATCGCCGCGGCCATGGGCGGGCGGCCGCTGATCATCCGCCTGCTCGATGTCGGCGGTGACAAGACGGCGAGCTATCTACCTATCGGACCTGAAGAAAATCCAGCGCTGGGGGTGCGCGGAGTGCGCGTGCTGATGCGCCGTCCGCAGGTCCTGAAGACCCAGCTTCGCGCCATCCTGCGCGGCGCGCCGCACGCCAAGATCATGGTCCCGATGGTCGCCAGCCTGTCGGAGCTGCGGGCCGTGCGCGCGGCCCTCGACGAGGCTCGCCGCGAGATGGGCCGGGTCGGGCGCTCCGACCTCGGGGTGATGATCGAGACCCCGGCCGCAGCGGCGATCACCGACCTGCTGGCCGCCGAGGCCGACTTCCTGTCGGTGGGGACCAACGACCTGACCCAGTACGCCCTGGCCATGGATCGCGGCAATCCGGACCTGGCCGGCGAGATCGACGCCCTGCACCCAGCGGTGCTGCGGATGATCGCCCAGGCCAGCGAGGGCGGCCGCAAGCATGCCCTCTGGACCGGCGTCTGCGGCGGCCTGGCCGGCGACCTGGCGGCCGTGCCGATCCTGATCGGCCTGGGGGTCAGTGAGCTCTCCATGCCTTCGGCCGCGATCCCTGAGGCCAAGGCCCTGATCCGCACCCTGTCGCCGCAGGCCTGCGCGAACCTCGCCCGCAAGGCGCTAGACCAGCCGTCGCCCGAGGCGGTGCGGGCCCTGTCGAACACCTTCCTGACCGGAGAAGCCTGATGGCCTCGCCCCTCGAAGCGCTGCAATCCCTTGGACGGGCGCTGATGCTGCCCATCGCCGTGCTGCCGGCCGCCGGCCTGCTGCTGCGGCTGGGCCAGCCCGACCTGCTCGACGTGCCGTTCATGGCCGCGGCGGGCGAGGCGATCTTCGCCAATCTCGGCCTGCTGTTCGCCGCCGGCGTGGCGGTGGGGCTGGCGCGGGACAACAACGGCGCGGCCGGCCTGGCCGGGGTGGTCTGCTTCCTGATCGCCACGCGCAGCGCCGAGGTGCTGCTGCACGTGCCGGCCGAAGCGTTGAAGGGCATGAGCGGCGACGCCGTCGCCCTGGCCACCGCGGCCTTCAAGCAGAAGGCGATCGCCAAGGTCTCGGTGCCGATCGGCATCCTTTCCGGGCTGATCGGCGGGCAGTTCTACAACCGCTTTTCGAATGTCAAGCTACCGGAATATCTGGCCTTTTTTGGCGGTCGGCGGTTCGTGCCGATCGTCGCGGGGCTGGCCGGGCTGGGGCTGGGCGCGGCGGTGGGCTTCACCTATGAGGGCCTGAACGCCGGCATGGACGCCGCTAGCCGCGGCATCGTCGGCTCGGGCGAGGCGGGGCTGTTCATCTACGGGGTGCTGAACCGGGCGCTGATCGTCACCGGGCTCCACCACATCCTCAACAACATCGCCTGGTTCATCGTCGGGGACTTCCGCGGCGCGACAGGGGATCTCAACCGGTTCTTCGCAGGCGATCCGAGCGCCGGGGCCTTCATGGCCGGGTTCTTCCCGGTGATGATGTTCGGCCTGCCGGCGGCGTGCCTGGCCATGTACCACGCGGCCCCAGCGCATCGGCGCAAGGCGGTCGGCGGGATGCTCGCCTCGATGGCGCTGACCACCTTCCTGACCGGGGTGACCGAGCCGATCGAGTTCAGCTTCATGTTCCTGGCGCCGGTGCTCTACGCGATCCATGCGCTGCTGACCGGGCTGTCGTTCATCGTCATGAGCCTGCTCGACGTGAAGCTGGGCTTCGGGTTTTCGGCCGGGTTCTTCGACTATGCGCTGAACTTCGGAAAGGCGACCAACCCACTGTATTTGCTGCCGATAGGGGCGGCGTACTTCGCGCTCTATTACGGCGTCTTCCGCTGGGCGATCGGGCGCTTCGACCTCAAGACCCCCGGCCGCGACGCCGAGCCGACGGCGGCCGAGGCCAAGCCGTTGAGCGGCAAGCGCGGCGAGGATTTCGTCGCCGCGCTCGGCGGGGCGGGCAACCTGATCGGGGTCGACGCCTGCACCACGCGGCTGCGGCTGGTGGTGGCCGACCAGGGCGCGGTCGATGAGGCGGCGCTGAAGGCCTTGGGCTCGCGCGGCATGGTGCGCCCGTCGGACAAGGCCTTGCAGGTGGTCCTGGGCCCGATCGCCGACCAGGTGGCCGGCGAGATCCGGGCGGCGATCGCCGGCGGAGCCCTTATGACGCAAACGGTTGCGGCTCCGACCGCGGCGTTCGACGTCGGGCCCTGGCTGGCCGGGCTGGGCGGGGCGGGCAACGTCGTCGAGGCGGGGCTGAAGGCCGGCCGGGTCTGCGTGCGGCTGATCGATCCGGCGGCGCTGGACGAGGCGGCGCTGACCGCCCGCGGCGCGCGGGGCGTCGCCCTGCTGGCGGACGGAAGCGTGCAGATCCTGCTGCGTCCGGCCTAGGCTAGCGGCAGGTTTCGGCCCCGGGCCTTGCAGGAACGCTCACGATAGGGGCCGGAAAGCGCGGTCCGGCGGCGCCGGGCGCGTCTCTATCGTCGCTATCGGCAGGTTCGGACCCTGGAACCTGCCGATGCCGGTTAGAGCAGGTGGCGCAGCCACGGCTCGGCGCTCCAGGTCGGCATCGCCGACAGCGAGACGCGGCGCCCTTCGATATGGACCTCGACAGGGTAGCCCTCGCGCTCGAAGCGGCGCGCGTGGGCGATGGCCGCCGCATCGTCGTCACAAGAGGCGGTGCGCGTGCGGAACCGCTCGCCGAGATGATTGACCAGGGAAAAGGAATAGACGCGCATGCGACCCCGATCGCCGCAGTCGCGGCGCATGATCGGGGGAGGCGTCGAGCCTACCTCCAGGCCCCGGTGGCGGCAAGATGCCGACATTGTGCGTGCCGATTTCAAGGGGCGGCCGGGGGCGCGCCGGCGTCGGTCCGAACTGGAGCCGGCAGGTGGCCCCTGGCCTCGTGGCGGGCGAGCGCGCCCGGGTCGCGCTTGTCGACCGGCTGTCCGCAGCGGGCGCAGATGTGGAAATGGCGGGCGTCGTCGATCGGCTCGTGATCCTGGCGATCGATGTAGTGGAGTTCCCTCGGCATGGGATCGTCCTGAAGCGCGCGGCCTGGGGCGGCCGGAGAGCGATGGCGCCATCATAGCAGAACGCGACGGACGGGGAGGGCCGAGCTGCTGGCCTCGGGCCTAGCCCTGCGGCGGCGCATCAGGACTGGCGCAGGGCCGCCAAGCGCGCCAAGAGAGCCGTTCGCAACCGTTCCCTGAGGTCAGTCTTGCCGTCCGCCGCCCCACGCCCGCGCATCACCGTCTTTTCCCTGGGCGGCACGATCTCCATGGAGGGAGCGGCCGGCTCCGGCGTGGTCCCCAAGCTGGACGCCAATGATCTGCTGGCCGGGATCCCGCAGCTGGCCGCTGTGGCGCAGGTCACCGGCGAGAGCGTCTCGAAGGCGGCGAGCGTCGAGCTGGGCTTCGCCGACGTCGCCGCCCTGGCCGAGCGCATCGCCGCGGCGGTCGCCGGCGGGGCGGACGGGGTGGTCGTCACCCAGGGCACCGACACCCTGGAGGAGACGGCCTATCTGCTTGACCTGCTGCTCGACCTGGACGAGCCGGTGGTGGTGACCGGGGCGATGCGCGACCCGACCAAGCCCGGCGCCGACGGTCCGGCCAACCTGGCCGCCGCAATCCGGGTGGCCGCCAGCCCGGCGGCCCGCGGCCTCGGCGTGGTGGCGGTGATGAACGACGAGGTGCACGCCGCGCGGTTCGTCGCCAAGCGCCACACGCACAAGACCTCGGCCTTCGGCTCTGGGACGATCGGTCCGCTCGGCTGGGTGGTCGAGGATCGGGTGCGGATCGCCTTGCGGCCGGCCCAGCGCGCGCCGACGATCGCCTGGAAGGGGCCGCCGCCGAGGGTGATCCTGCTGCCGATGGTGTTCGGCGGCGATGCGCAGGCGCTGCGCGACCTGACCCGGGAGCCGGTGGCCGGAATGGTGGTCGAGGCGGTGGGCGGCGGCCACGTGCCCTCGGCCATGGTCGAGCCGCTGGCGCAGCTGGCCGCGACCGCGCCGGTGGTGCTCGCCTCGCGCGCCGGCGGCGGGGAGACGCTGGACAAGACCTATGGCTATGCGGGCGGCGAGATCGACCTGCTGGGCCGGGGCCTGATCGGCGCGGGCTTGCTGGACGCGCGCAAGGCGCGGCTGCTGCTCAGCCTGCTGCTGGGGGCCGGCGCGACGCGCGAGGAGATCGCCGCGGCCTTCGTGCGCGCCAGCGCCTAGGGCGTCTGGCGCAGTTCCAGCGCCAGGCCGAGGGCCAGGAAGGCGAGCAGGGCGACCACAAGCGCGGCGCGTCCAAGCCATCCGTGACGCACGCCGATGCGTCCGCGCGCCGAAAGGCGTTCCTTACCCGACATGCTTCCCCCCAGCGCGACTGCGCTGAGAGCAGAGATAGCCGATCTACCGATCCGCGCAATGCTCGCGCATGACGTGTACGTGTTGGGGCGGCCCTGCCGAAGGGCGTCCTGCGTCAGACGATCCGGGTTTCGATGTGGGGGGGGGGGTGTGGTCAACCCCCAGTCCTGTGCTGGACTGGGGGTTGATGGTGCCGCCGGGCAGGATTGAACTGCCGACCTCAGCCTTACCAAACCGCCCACAACCTTTCCGATAGCTCGCGGGCGTGCGAAAAACTACGATAATACATTGACTTAGCTTCGACGGCCTTCGATCCTTTTCGCTGCAGCAAGCGTTCTGGCGCTTACCGGGTGCTTATTAGTTACCTGGCGCCATCTGCAGGTTGTGGTTGAAATCGGAGGCCATGGTCATGGTTCGTTCCAAACTGACGAGAAAGCTGGTCGAGAGCGTGGAATGCGGGCCGCGCATCCGCTTCGTCTGGGACAGCGAGGTGGTGGGGTTCGGCGTCAAGGTCACCCCGGACGGGCATCGCAGTTATGTCCTACAGTACCGCTTCGCCGGCCGCTCGCGCCGCTACAAGATCGGCGTTCATGGATCGCCATGGACGGTCGAGACCGCCCGGGAGCGGGCGCGCGTTCTCTTGGGGCAGGTGGCGAGCGGCAGCGACCCGCAGGATCAAAAAGCCGCCGAGCGCGCCGAACTGACCATCGCTGAGCTCTGCGATCTCTATCTTGAGGTCGGCATGGCCGCTTCCAAGCCCTCTTCGGTCGCCTCGGCGCGGGCCGACATCCGAAACCACATCAAACCGTTGCTTGGAGCCCGGCGAGCTCGCGACGTCGATGCGCCCGATATCGACCAGTTGCTTGTCGATATCGCCGCCGGCAAGACCGCGCGCCGGGCCAAGACCGCCGTCAAGCGCGGGGTGAGCCGGGTGCGAGGCGGCAAGGGCGCTGCGAACTCGGCCGTGACGACGCTGTCTGCGGCCTTCACCTTGGCTGTCCGCCACAAAGTGCGGCCGGACAACCCAGTGCAAGGGGTGCGAAAGTTCCCTGAAAGAAAGCTCGGGCGGTTTCTGGCGCCTGCCGAACTGGCTCGGTTGGGCGAAGCGCTGGCTGCAGCCGAGGCCTTGGGTGTGGAGAGCCCCTATGCGCTCGCCGCCATCCGAGTGCTGGCGCTCACCGGTTGCCGCAGGAACGAGGTGCTGACCGCTCAGCGATCCTATCTCGACGCCCACAACAGTTGCCTTCGTCTTCCCGACAGCAAGACGGGAGCGAAGGTCGTCCACCTTGGCGCCGCCGCCCTGGAGGTGTTGCTGGCGCTGCCCGAGGTCGTCGGAAATCCTTATCTCTTTCCCGGACGCGGCGGCGAAGGCCATCTCGCCGACCTCCAATCCACGTGGAGGCGCATCCGCGCCGCCGCGGGGTTGGGCGACCTGAGAGTGCACGACCTTCGGCACGCGTTCGCGAGCCTTGGCGCGGCCGGTGGAGACAGCCTGCTGGTGATCGGCGCGCTGCTGGGGCATCGGAGCGCGAAGACCACGCAGCGCTATGCGCACCTGTCGGACCATCCGTTGAAGGATGCGGCCTCTAGAATCTCGTCGGAGGCGGCGCGGCTCCTGGGAATTGGTGAGGGGCCCTCGCCGCAGCGACATCGCCGCGCCGAACTCGCGCCGCCGCCGCCCGGAATGGAGTCCGTGCTGGGTGCGGTTGTCGAGACACGCTGGATGGACACCGCCGCAGCGGCGGACTTCCTCGGGCACACGGTCGGCACGCTGCAGACCTACCGCTGGATGGGAACCGGACCCCGGTTCAGACGGGTCGGCCGGCGCATCGTCTATGCGATGGGGGACCTCGACGCCTGGCGCGCGGCGCACCCGACCGCGAAGGCGCCGCCGCCAGCTATCGGAGGAAATGTCGTCTTGCTGAGCGCGCGCAGATCGGCGTCGGCCTAGAGTCACGACGCAGGTCGATCTAACTGATTTATCTCAAGAAAATGTGATGCAAGGTTGCGGGCGTGTGCGCCTTGTTTCCCGCTGTTTCAATGAAACGACCTGAACACGGCGAGGAACTGGCGGCGGGTGGTCCGCTTTCATGAAGGAGCTTTGCGGCGATCTGAGCTTGGCGCCTAGTGATGAGGTTCCAAGCAGCATCGGAGGCCATGATGGACACCCACTTCTCGCCGCTCCCCGAGCGTTTCCTGCGCACACCCGAGGCGGGCAGGCTTCTCGGAGTATCGGGCCGCACGCTCGAAAAACACCGCACCTATGGCACCGGTCCGACCTATCGCAAGATTGGCGGGCGGGTCGTCTATGCCGTGGCGGACCTGCAGGACTGGGCCGAACGCGGACGCCGGGCATCGACCAGCGACGTCACGGCTGAACGCCTGGCGCCTGCGCGGCCGCCAAGCCGGATGCCCGGCGCGCAGCGCTAGCGCCATGTTGGTGCGCGACTTCATGGAAGAGCGCCTCGCGGCGAGGCCGCATGCCGCCGAGCCGCCCGACGTCGCGCTGCCGAAGTCATTGAGGCGAGCAGGGGAACCGGTCCGCACCCAGATCCTTGTGAAGCTTGCAGCCAACCGCCGGTTCGCCCTTGGCGATCGAAGCGGTGCATGGGGACGGCGGCCCATGCACATCGACGCCTCGCAGAGGGGCGTCGTCAAGGCGCTGGTTTCCCGGCGCTTCGGACGTTCTGCAGGCGCGGGCGTGCTGGGCCGCCACGTCGCCTATCTTGGCCGCGCGGGAGCGGGAGAAGACAGCGCGCGGCCGACGTTTTTCAGTCGTGACGAGGACGGCCTCTCCGCAGCGCAGGCGATCAGGGATTGGCGCCAGGACCGCCATCACTTCCGGCTGATCATTTCTCCCGAGCATGGGGACAGGATCGCTGATCTGCCCGACTATGTGAGGGACGTGATGGCGCGGACGGCGAAGGATCTGCATGAACCGCAGCTTGCCTGGATCGCCACCTGCCACTTCGATACCGACCAGCCCCACGCCCATGTGCTGGTGCGCGGCCGGCGGGCGGATGGACTTGACCTCGTCATGCCCCGGGCGGTGATCTCGCACGGCATCCGGATCCACGCCCAGGCTGCGGCCCAGGAGCGTCTCGGCGATCTCAGCCGCCAGGCCGCCGAGCAGCGACTTTGGCGTCAGACCAAGGCCGCTCGGTTTACGCAACTCGATCGCCAGCTGGTGGCCGACGCCGACGAGCATGGGTTGGTCGCCGATGGCGTCGGACGTACCGACGCCTGGTCGGCGCTGAGCCGCGGCAGGCTGCGTCATCTGGAGCAGATCGGGCTCGCCCAGCGCGTCGGGGCCCGATACCGACTGAGCCCCGGCCTCGAAAAACACCTGCGCCAAGCCCAGCTTCGGATGGACGTCATCCGGACCCTCAACCAGCGCCAGCTCGAAATCGGGCGAAGCGTGAGCATTCAGGCGGCGGGCAGGATCGTGGGGGAAGTGGCGCGATCGGGCCATCACGACGAGATCGGCGCGGTCAGCTATGCGATCGTGCGCGATCGCGCGGGCGCAGAGCACTATGCGACGCTTGGCCCTGGAACGCCCCCGCCAGATCGCGGCGCGCAGGTCGTGATGGAAGTCTCGCCCAAAGGGGTGAAGCTGACCGTCCTGGGCGCGGCGCGTGATCTCGGAACGTCGCTATGAGGACGCTGGGTGTCAGAAGTCGAAGCCGAGCTGGCGGGAAGGCGCTTGCGGACGCGAACGGCCTCGGACCGGCTTGGCGCCCGCCGCGGCCGGCGATGGCTGATCGGGCGGGATGAGCCGGAGTCTTTGGCCGTCCACCCTGGCCACGCCTGTCTTGCGCACTGTGCGGGGCGGCAAGTTGGCCGCCCAGGCCTCGATGTCTTCCTCCCTCCAGCCGACGCGCCCGGCCGAAATCTCGACCGGTCGCGGGAAGGCCCCACGGTTCTGCAGCCGCCAGGCGGTCGTCCGGCTGATGCCGACCTTCTCGCGCACAGCGGGCCAGGACAGCAGTCTGCCGCTGACGGGCAGGTGGTCTTCAGGCGGGGGCATGTCGCGCCTCCCCAGGAGCCGCAGATCGAACGGCCATCGACCCATGGCGGGCGGCGTGGGGCGGCGGCGGTGTCATCTTGCACCTGCCGGCGAGCGGCATCCGCTGGCTGTGCGCACGGCGCGACCGGCGCTCAGGGCCAGGTAGCAGTCAACGACGGCCGACACATAGTTTTGCGTCTCGGCGATCTGCGGTACCCGCCCCTGCGCGCTGACCCTCGACGGGCCGGCGTTGTAGGCGGCGAGGGCCAGACGTACGTCGCCGAAACGGCGAAGCTGCTCAGAAAGGTATCGCGCGCCGCCGCTAAGGTTCTGCTCGATGTCGTAGCGGTCCCGCACGCCGAGCTCGGCGGCTGTGGACGGCATCAATTGCGTGAGGCCGGCGGCGCCTGCCGACGAGAGCGCATCGGGGCGGTAAGCGCTCTCCACGACGACCAGCGCGTGAAGCAGCTTCGGATCCAAACCATGAACCGCGGCGGCGGAGACGATCAGATCGTCGAACGGCTGAGCGGCCCGTCGGGGCGCTGGAGGCGCGGGCGCAGGGCTGTCTGCCTGCGCGCCGGCGTCCTGCCTGATGAGGAGGCCGCCGCCGGCGCGCGACCAGTCGGCGGCGAAGGCGGGCCGGGAGGAGGCGATCAGAAGCAGCACGGCGACGAACCTCACCATCGGACGACCAGTGCGAACGTCCCGGCCAGGTCTTCGGCGGAGACCGGCCCGAAGTAGCGGCTGTCGAAGCTGTCAGGGGTGTCGCCGAGCAGGAACACTTCCCCGGCCAGCAGGGGGCGGCAGCCGGCCCAGGTCGGCAGCGCTCGTGCGCCATGGTCTCTTGCCCGGACCGCGACCTGCCTGGACTGCACCTGCACCAGGCCATCGCTTGCGCAGACGATGTCGCCAGGCATGCCGGCGATCCTCTTGAGGAGAAGGATGTCGCCGGGCGCGCCCAGCCCGGCCAGATAGGCGCGCGCGCTGGACGGTTGGGGCAAGGCGACGATGGCGCCGCGCTGCAGGGCGCCGGAGGGCTGGCGCAAATAGAGCCCCCGCGGAAGGCTCGGGCTCTCATTGACGATCGCCAGCTTCAGTCCGGTCTGGCTGGCCAGGCCGAGCGCGCACATCGCCAACGCCGCCAGGGCGGTGCGCCGTGAAGCGATCATGGCGTCCAGGCCTTTAACTGGAGGTCGCGGGTGAGCAGCGCGCGTAGCGGAGCGCCAGCCTCGAGACGAATGGACGGCGAGACCTGCAGCTCGCGATCGATCAGCTTGCCGCCGACACGGGCCGCCTCGATGGCCGCAGCGTCGCCGACGTCCAGCAGAAGGCCGCCGGCTTCGTTGTCGCCGTCCCGCGCAGCCTGGCCGAGCGCGGTGACGGCCCCGGCGAAGAGCGTCGCGATCGAAAGCTGTCCCAGGCGACGATCGACTCGGCCCTCGACGCCGCTCGCGCCCTGCGCATCGACACCAGGCGCGCCGGAAAGCGCGACGGTCTGACCGTCCGGCAACTGAAGCTGCTCCCAGGTGAGGACGACCCGTCGATCTCCGTAGCGCGAGGCGCCTTCGTGACTCCCGACCAGACGCGCGCCTTGCGGGATCAGGAGTCTGCGGCCGCTGGCGCTGTCGAAGACCTCGGCGCTGACGACGGCGACCACGGGCCCTGGCCGGGCGGTGTCGATGGCGCTCAGCAGCCGCGCGGGGATGATCGAGCCGGCCTTTAGCGCGAAAGCTTCTGGCGAGGTCGCCGCCGACGCTTCGGGCGGAGGGCGGCCAGGGCTTGCATGGGGAAGGGTGAAGAGCAGGGCCGCGCGCTCGGCCTCACGGCGATCAGTAGCCGCGATTGATCTCGGCGCCGGCGTGGGCGGAGCGCGAGCGGGCTGCGGCTTGGGTGGCTCGCTCCGCGCATCCGGCGCGCCGCCGAGAACGCGCGGGGCAGGCAGCCGGTCATAGCTCGCCGGCTGGCTGGTCACGATCTCGCTTGGCCGCGCCTGTTGCTGGGCGTTGGGAGGGTCTTCTTCCCGAGCGGCCTGCCGCTGGGCGTCGCGGATCTGCGGAACGACGACGAACGACCAGGTCAGAGCGCCCGCCAGCAGCATGGCGCCGGCCAGGACCAGCGTGATCGCCGCGCTCTTCTTGAGCCGGATAACCGGCGGGCGCAGAACGCGAGCCAGGAGTCCCTGGTCAGGAGCCACGGCTGGAGGCGTCTTGCTCATCGCGAGCCCTCCCGCTGCCGGGCGATGCGGACGACCTGCGCCTTGCCGAGCCGAAGTTCGGCGAGGTCTATGACGCCATCGACCGTGAATAGCCCCCCCCTGCTGGCGGTAGTTGGCAAGGACCGGCTTGCCGTCGTCTCCGATCAGGGTCAGCGCCGGCGCTTCAGCCGAAGGTAGGTTGGCTGGGATCTCTTCCAACGCGGCGGAAAGGCTCTGGCGTTCGCCGAGGCCTGTCGTCATGCGTCGCAACCTCCGGCTGTCGAGCATCCCATCGTTAGCTGAATTTGCGCCAGCGTGCTCCCCGCAATCCTGTGGGGCGCCGCGCCGGCGCCGCATCGCGTGTTTTCGCGGTGGAAACCTTTTGGAAACGGCGGTTGGTTGCGAAAGAAGTTTGCGTATATTCGCCGCAAGCGCGGGGTAGGGTGCGATTTTCTCCTCTGCGGGATTTTCGGGGCCGCCGTCTCTTCCCACCCTGCCATAGAGACGACAACCAGTGGTCGAGGCGGATCGGGGCGGTTCAGGCAGGTCATGGAGAAGGATCGCGATCCATTCGGGCAGGCGATCTGTGCAGTGCGTCAACGCGTGCGGGCAGGTCGATATGTACTGGGCGAGCGCCTGGCGATCACCGAGCTGGCGAACGATCTCGACCTCAGCGCCACGCCTGTCCGCGAGGCCTTGTCGCGGCTCTCCGGCGAAGGCCTGATCGAGGACCGCCGGGGACAGGGCTACTTCGCCTGGCGCCTCGATGTCGTCGACCTGACGGATCTCTATGAGTTGCAGGGCGCCTATCTGGACATTGCGCTGTCGCGCGCAGGCGCCCGTGGGCCCGGTCTCGAACCGAGCGCGGCCGCGAGCGCAGAGGATCTCTTCGCCCACATCGTCCACCAGAGCCACAGCGCTGCGCTGACCAGGGCCAACCGCCTGCTCGCCGACCGGCTCGCCGCGCCTCGGCTCGTCGAGGAGCGTGTGCTCAGCGACGTGGAAGGCGAACTGTCGGCGCTGCTAGGGGTCGTTGAGATCGATGACCTGCGTCAGGAACTGGCGGCCTATCACGAGCGCAGGCTGTCGAGCGGCCGCGCCATCGTCGCGGCGCTGCGGAGCCAGGCCGGGCAGGACGAGAATATAGTCCCGCAATAGTCGAGATATGCTTTGAATCAATTTGAAGGCGAATGCTTCCTGGTCCTGTCGCAAGACCGCGACGAACGCCAGCAAGGAGGCAGCCATGTCTTCGAAGTTCAAGCTCATCACCTTCGGTGACGCCAAGTGCCTGACCCGCGGCATCGTGGGCGCCGACTACGAGCTGGATTACCAGCCGCACCCGTAAGGCGACTTTGCGAGCGCCGCGCTCCCGGGGCGGCGCTCGCTCCTTCGCAATCTCATCACCGCATGACCCATCGCCTCTCGCCCCACGTCCACGCCGCCTGCTGCGGCGAGGACCTGGTTCTCCTTAATCTGAGGCAAGGCTCCTATGCCTGCCTTCCGGGCTGCGCGCCCTACATCGCCCTGAGCGCCGGAACGACGGCGCTCAGGGTCGGCGCCCAGGATCTGGCCGAGGCGCTTGCCGAAGCCGGCGCGATCGAGACGGGTCCGGCCGAGCCGCGTTTCCTCGCCCCGCCGGCGGCGCGCGACCTGGCCGCCTGCCTGCCTGGACGGCGCGCCCGTCCTCTTACGATGGCGCTGGCATGGAGCGACCTTGCCCGCAGCTACTGGCGCGTTCCCTTTGGCGAGATGATCGCGCGATCGCAGCGCCAGGCGAACGGCGCATGTGGGGACGAGGCGCTGATCGGGCGCCTGGCGCACGACTTCGAAAGGATGCTGCCCTGGGTTCCGGCGCAGGGCGTCTGCCTCTTCCGCAGCTGCTTTCTGCTCGCCTTTCTGCGACGCCACGGCGTTTCGGCAAGCTGGGTGTTCGGGGTGCAGACCTACACCTTCGAGGCCCACTGCTGGCTTCAGGCCGGGGACTTGGTGCTCGACGACCATCTCGAACATGTCGCCGGCTTTGAGCCGATCCTGGCGCTCGAGCCATGAGTTACCTGGTCATCGCCTGGCCGGGGGAACGGCCTGTATGGCTCTCCGATCTGGAGCGGGCCGCGCCAGAGGACTGGACGATCGCCCTGCGGGCGGACGGCCTGACGGTGGCGCATGGCGGCCCATGTCCGCCGCCGGTCCGCGCAATCGCAGGCGGCGTGCTGATCGGGGACCTGCACGAGCGCGCGGGCGCCGTCACGCCGATCGCCCGGCGGCCTGCGCGGGAGATGGCCGAACATCTCTGTGCAACCGCCTGGGGCGGCTATGTCGCGGTCGTGGGTAACGGGCCGGGCGGATCCTGGACGGTGCTCCGCTGTCCTTCCGGCGAACTCGACGCGCTGGCCTGGCGATTTGGCGAGGCCCTGCTGATCGCCGACGACCTGCCGGCCTGGTTGGGCCGCTGGCTGCCGCCCGGTCTGGGCGTCGACTGGGGGCGGCTCGGGGCGATCCTCGCCGACCCGGCCATGGCCTCTGGCGAACTGGCCCTGAGCCACGTGCAGGCCATCGCGCCGGGCGAGCTCTGGTCGGTGCGCGACGGGGCGAGGCCCATCTGGCGCCCGGCGCATGTCGCCCGTCGGAGGGAAAGCGGCGGGGGGCAGGCGGAGGAGCGGCTGCGGGCGGTGGTCGACGAGGTCGTCGGCGCGCAGGCAGGCACGCGGACCGTGATCGAACTCTCCGGCGGCCTGGACTCGGCGATCGTCGCCAGCGCGCTCAAGGGCCGCGACGTGGTGGCGGTGAACTACTATTCGCGCGAGCTTGGCGCCGACGAGCGTCCGTTTGCGCGTGAGATCGCCCGTCGGCTTGGGCTCGAGCTCATCGAAATCGAAAAGTCCCCGCCGGCGTTCGACCTCGCCGCGCTGGAGGAGCGGGCGACGGGGGCGCGGCCGGCGCTCAATGCGCTCGATTTCGAGCATGACCGCGATATGGCCCGTTGCTGCCGGGAGCTGGGCGCCGATGTCCTGATGACCGGCCAGGGCGGCGATCATTTGTTCTTCCAGGCGCCCAGCGCGCTGATCGCCGCCGATGCGCTTCCGGGCGCGATTCGTCCGGCGCTGCTCGCGGTGCTCGCCCGACGAACCGGCCGCTCGACCTGGAGCATCCTGCGCGAAGCGCTCGGCGCGCGGCTGGGCGCGCCTGGACTAAAGGCCCGGCCACAGCACCTCTCGCCCGCCGCCTGGGACGGAGCCAGGGCGGCCGGCGTCCATCCCTGGCTCGCCGACGCAGCCGGTCTCCCGCCGGCCAAGGCGCTGCAGGTCGCGTGCCTGGCCGCGGCCTTGTCGCTGAACGGCGCGAGCCGGCGCGGAACGGCGGCCAGGCTGCGCCATCCCTTGCTCAGCCAGCCGCTGATGGAGGCCTGTCTGCCGCTCGACGTCGTGCAGCTGACGGCGGGCGGACACGACCGGGCGCTCGCGCGCGCCGCCTTCGCCGACCGGTTGCCCGCCGGCGTCATCGCGCGTCAGGGCAAGGGCCGGCTCACCAGCCACTATGGGCGCCTGATCGCTTCCGGCCTGGACGAGCTGCGGCCGCTCCTGCTTGAGGGGCGGTTGGCGGCCGAGGGGCTGCTGGATCGGGAGGCGCTCGAGCGAATGCTCACGGTCGAGCAACTGGTCTGGCGAGGCGGTTACGGGGCGATCATGACCAGCGCGGCCCTGGAACTGTGGGTCTGCAGCTGGGAGGCGCGTACGGCGCGCAACACTGGGCCATATTCTTTGCTGGCGCGGCTGCCGCGTGGGCCCGTGAACCACGCCCAAACCAATTGAGCTTTTCTGTCGGATCCGAGCCCGGATCGCAGAGGACGGAGAATGCACCGATCGGGAAAGGCATGGCTCTGACCTGATCGAGAGCTCCCAAACCAGACCGCGCCCCGCCCACGCCCCAAGGCTCGAGCACCGGCGCACTGGGCGTTGACGCCCCCACTCGCGGCTGGGAAATTGAAGCCCAAGCAAGCGGCCGTCGCTCGACCAGAGAAGGACGTCGCCGTACCGGACGGCGACAATAGCTCCCCTGTCGCATCAGCCCATTCGAGGCCTGCGGTTTCGGCGGGGGGACGCGCAAAGGCGGCAAAGCGGCAACAATCAATTGAAAGTCGTTATTTAGCACCGGCTATAAGTCCTGAGGACGGGCGTCGGGCTCTCCCGACATCCGCACGGACTGTCCTATCAAGTAATCAGTTCCCCCCTGCGCGGCCGGGCTCCTCGGAACCTATGGGCGGAGGCGCGACCCCGTGGACCTGCTGGAGAAAAAGCGATCGGGAGTGCAGCGCGCCGGGACGCTGCGCTTCGCCTGAGCGCGCTGCACGACCTTCACTATCGCCGGCGGCTCATCTCACGCGGCCCCGGGCTCGGCTCTCCACTTCCTCAAGCCGGCGCGGCGGCTGATGCGCGCCGCCGAATCGCCAGACCCGTCAGGCCAAAGCCCAGGATCATCAGCGCCCAGCTGCTGGGTTCGGGGACCGCGCTGACGCCCAGCGACTGGCTTGCTCCCACCAACCCGATGTCTTCAGGACCGCCGACAAAGCTTCCTCGAACGTACGACACGCCCTGACCGGCCGGCAGTCGCTCAATAGATTGCCCATAGCCCCAGATCAGATTGGTCGCGCCCGCTGGCCCTGTGGTCACCGCAGCATCGACGAAGCCGGTCGCCGTGAACCAGGTCGAGCCGGCCACCAACCCGTAGTTCGCCAGGAAGGGGTTCCAGGTGGCCGCCTCCCCGGCGGCTGTTCCATACCAACCTGCGCCCAGGGAGACATAAGCGTTTCCGCCGCCCGTCAGGTAGGAATCGAGATCAGTAAGCTGCCCTGCGCTTAGACCTTGGCCAAAGTGAAAGACGGCGTCATAGCCGTCGATGGTGGCGGCATCGAAACTGTTTGAGCTTTGGACGGTCTTGCCCAACGCCGTGAGTTCTGCGGTGAGCAAGCTAAGTTGGCTGCTCGAGACGTTTCCATTGCCCGTCAGCAGAAGATAGTTGGCGCCGCCGAAGGTCGCCGCTAGGTCCTTCACAAAGGCCGTGGTTCCAGCTTGATATGGTGCGGCGAAGGCGTGGTTGCTCAAAGTCCATTCGTCACCCGAGGCGACCAGCACCCCTGCATCGGCCTGCGTGGCGATAGCCTGCGAAGCGACGAAGCTGAACGCGGCCGCCAGCGCCAATCGGCGAAAATTCCTTTCCATAAGTCCCCCTTAGTCACCCGCGGGCCAAGAAGCCGCGCGGCGTGAAACTGCGTGCCATGCGGTCCAAGACCGCAGCGGCGCGCCGCCCAGCTCCTCTTCCCGCGAGGTGACCAGCGGTAATTTCGGCCAAGGACCGGCGGAACCCCCATTTGAGGTAAGTCCGGCGCTATCTGCGAAGGACTTGTTCGCCGCAGAGTTCAGCGACAATCGTGCTGTGGGTGAGATGGACCAGGCGCCCTGCGTCCGGCAGGCGGACGATGCGCGCTCCTGGAAGCTTCTCCTGCCAGAACGGCATTGACGCCGATTGGTCGAAGACGGCGTCCTGGTCGCCGAAGACAAGCGTCCATGCGCGACCATCAGCCAGAGCCGCCGCCTCACTGCCCGCGCCCCTGGCGATGATCTCTGCGAGGAAGCCCCGCATCGACTGCGCGCACTGGCGACAGGCCCGCACGAGAACATCGAGCTCGGCGGGATCCTGGAGCGCAGCGGCGTCGGCCGAACTGCCCCGCACGCTATCAAGCACTAGGCGTGCGATCGCTTCCGAATTGGTTCGCTGGGAGAGCAACCGCGCCATTTTTTCGGCCAGCCAGGGCCTTTCGTAGAAGATAGCTCGGCTTGCGCCCAGGAAGCCGCGACGCGAGCGATCGAGCCGAGCGGGCGGGCCGGGATTTATGAGGAGGCCGCCCCTCACTCTATCTGGCAAACGTCCGGCCGCGCTTACCGCGCCATGCGCCATCCCGATCGCGACAAGCAGCACTTGCTCGCATCCAAGCGCGTCGATGACGGTCTGGAAATCGCGAACGAATGTTTCGATCGGTTCGCCCTGAACGAAGTCGGTGAGGCCAAATCCGGAACGTTCAAAGACGATCGGTCTTAGGCCCTGGGACTTCAGGGCCTCGATAAATCGCGGCGAAAGCTCCCTGCCCATGGCCAGGGTGTGAAGGATGAACACCGGAAAGCCATCGCCCGGTCCGTGATCAGAAACTGCGATCCGTCCTGGCGCCCAGATCCTGGCCAGGAGACGCAATGGCGTCGATTGCTCGGCGCGCGCCAGGCGTATGTCGCAGGCGGTGGCGAGGCCTGTTAGGGCGTCGACCTCTGCGCTCAATCGCGTGAGGTCGAGCGCGCTGGTCGCCCCGCATGTCACGTGGACGTGCTTAAGATCAGTCTTTACGGCATGTTGCGACAACCCCAGCAAGCGCGCCGCCTCTGCGCGGGTCGCACCGGATGCGATGATGCGCGCGAGTTGCGCTTGGCGAAGCGTGAGCCCGAAAAGGTCCGCGAAGACCCGGGTCACCGTGTCAGGCTCACGCAGATCGCCGCCCGCCAGCCTTAGGACAAGACGTACGAGTTCCGTTTGCCGCTTGGCGCCAACGCGCTGAATGGCGTCGCCGATCGTGGTGCGTGCGGTTTCATAGCTGATGCCGACGACCCGCGCGGCCGAGCGCAGATCGCCTTTCAGAACCAACGCGGTGACGAGGCGCGATTGCGCAGGGGTAAGACCAAGCGCGGAGGAAGCTCGGGCCCACCCAAGGCCGTCAGGGCAGAAGGCCAGGACCGCATGGGTTGCACGGCCTGCATCCAGCTCCGTCCGCACGTCGCGCGAAAGCGGCCAGCTGCGCGCCGCCGCCTTCCCAGCCGAGGTTACCGCGACGGGGCGTCCGGTTCGGCTCTGAAGAAGCAAGCTGAGCTGCGCGCTGCCATCGACGCGAATGTCGATGCTGGGGGCGACATCCTCCCCCTCTATCAGCCACGCTCTGAACGCGTCATCCGCCACAAGGACCGCGCCGCTGGGCAGGCAGGCCGCAGAAGCGAAGGAGCCGCCAATCAGGTCAGCCGTGGTTCCCTGAACCGCGTCCGCCGCTTGCTCGATCGCCGCCGAAAACTCGCTGGTGCGGATGGTGACCGCCTCGAGATACCCAGCAGAATCATCCGCCAGCAGTGACAGAGGGGACGAATCGCCACCGGCGGCGTTGAAGCGCGCGAGAAAACGATCCGCCAGGCTCGCTTGCCCATCGTCGTCGGCGTTCATGGCGCCGCAGAAACCGGCGATCGACGGCGGTTAAGATAGCCTTCCCCCGCCAGTGGTCGGTCGATGCAAGGTCGCACACCCATCGAACGCCACAGGGGGGCGGTGCAAGTACGCTGATCGCAGGCAACGCCTAGCGGGCGTTCGGCGGGGATCGTCAGCAAGCTGAACCCGACGATGCCTTGAAAACGGGTAGGGCCGCCACGCAATGTCCTCAAGTGTCCCTTGCTGCGCAATATTGATCCGATCCTATGCGCGCAGTTCTAACAAATATTTGCTCTGAACCGACAAACTCCAAACTATACTAGACCCTGGCGGCATGGGCGTGAGGCCGCCCCAAGCCGCCCGCGAGGAGTTTGCAGGTTCTGAGCATGTAGATATCGCTCGCTTCAAAGAAGAGACAGCATGACAACAGCCAATCAGGGGAGCATAGCGCTAGGCGAGAGGCGCCATCGCAGGCGCTTGGCGCGTCATCGGCGTGGATGATCCTGAGCGTCACGATGCCGACTTCGAACATGACGCTCCGGCGCCACGAGCCGTCGCCGCCTGAGGACTTCGCAGTTCCGATGGCGCCCCTGGCTTCCGCGGGGCCGTCGAGGCCTGAGGCTTAGCCAGCAGGGTTTCTGCGCAGCACTGCGGGCGACGGCTGAGGCAAGATTTCGATCCCTCGAAAAGGCCCGGTCATCGGGTGCGACGGACTTGCCGCCCATGCTCGCAATTTCGCGGCGTCGTTCAGGAGATAGCAGGGCGAACCCCCGGGGCTTGCGCTCCCGTGCACCGGGCGTCGAGTTCTTGCTGGCCTCCTTGCGGCCAGCGGCGGTCGGCGCGAAGCCTTCGCCGCCCAATCCCTGTCCGTAGGATTGCGCCAGGCCCCGTGCGACCAGCGCGCGAAAGTCATCGCGCCTGTCCGGCGTCGGGACCAGGGCGCAGCCAAGCTCGATCTGTGAGACCTCAGCCAGAGCGGTCTGCTGAGAGGCGGTGAGTTTGTCGTTAGTCAAAGGCGATCTCGTGCAGGGCTATAGCGAGTTCTTCGAGCTCTTCGTCTGACATTGCCTGAAGGGTAGAGCGACATCGTCCCGCCATGCGCTACCCGCCAGTTGTGAGCTTGGCGAAGTCCAGCGCATGCCGCCCCGCCAACGGGAGGCGGGCGCCCGTTTCTAGGTCCGGGCAGGCACGTTTGTTTCACCTGCGTTCGCCGCTCGAAGCCATGACATCTTCTACGCGCCGTCTCATCGACGCGAGTTGATCTGGGGAGTGTCCGGTCCAGCCGACAACCTCCGCCAGGACACGCAGCGGTGATTGCGTACGGAATGACATCGAGGGGTTGCCTACGAATCGCTGGTTGGTGAGGTCTGGATCATCTTCAACCGGGCCGGTGGGCTCGACGACATAGATTCGACCTGGACTATCGCCGAATGCGAGCTCAGCACCCCAGATCGCCGCGTCTAGTGTTGCGGTCATGTAGACGTGGGTGGAAGGCCGGCCGTCAAAATTCGAGCGGTATCCCGGCTCAAGAATCTGGCCGACCGCGACGTCGGCCTTGGTGCCGTGAAAGTAGGCCTGCGCGAACGGTGTTGCATTTTTGGACAAGCGTTGACCCTCCCGTTGAGGGTCCCGAAGTCTGGGCATATTCCGTGGCGAGACAACACTTGAACGAAAGAACTTCTCTCCCAAATCGGAAAGGGCGGTCGGCGATGTGGAAGGTGATTTCTAAACCACCAGCTCCGGCCGGCCGAACTTGAGCGCCACGGCGACGGGGTGCGCCCCCACCTGATCCACCGCGTCGGCTAGCTCTTGCTCTGAACAGTCCAGCTTTTCAGTGATCTCCCTGACCTTGTCAGGGTTGGCGAGGTCGATGGGCTCGTGCCGGTCGAAGGTCTTCGGCTCGTCGGGTCGCATGGCGATCTCCGGGCAATTCCCAGCTGGTTAGTAGCGCATCGCGCGCCAGGGCGTTCCCTCAGTGTCGGGATGGAACGGCGCCGGCCGGCGTCTCGTCCATGCCAGGGAGGGGCAAATGCTCGCGAACCTTGTGGTGAAAGACCTGACCGACGTCGCGCTTGTCGACGGCCTGACCGCAGGTCTGGCAGCGGTGGAAGTGGCGGGCCTCGTCGATCGGTTCACCGTCCTTCCGGCCGATGTAATAAAAGTCGCTGGGCTTGATCATAGAACCGCTGGCCTCCTGGCCGACTCGACTCCTGGTAGACCCAGGAGGTTCCATTGGCGTGCGAGGCCAGGGCCGAAGCCGGCCATACGTGGCCCCCACCATGCCGCGCGTCTTCCTGCCGTTCGAGCCGGTGAGATCGCCGAATGGACGACAGCGGCAAGCTACGGCATGCGTCGTTCAAAGGCCTGCGCGAGGATAAGCGGCCCCAGGAGGTCACGCGAGAGCGCGCAGACGCGCAATCGTGATCGGCCTGGCGGAGCATACTCGACAATGAGACGTTGCATTTATAGAGAGCCCGCCATCCTGGCGGCGCGCTGACCCCGTTTCAGCGACAGTTCGACAAACTTTGGTTCGCTGTGGGCCAACTAGGCATCCGCGGCTATGAACCTGGCGAACTACCGCATCCTCGTCGCCGAGGACGACTACCTGTTGTCTGAAGATATGGCGGAGGCGTTGCGGGAAGCAGACAGTCGCGTCGTAGGGCCTGTCAGCACGGCCGCTGAAGCGATGCAGCTCTTGGACGGCGGCCATCTCGATGGCGCGGTGCTGGACGTCGGCTTGCGAGACGGTAGCGTCAGCCAAGTCGTAGCCATTCTTCGGCGTCGGATGATCCCCTACGTGATTGTATCCGGCTATGACCACGATCTGTTTCCCGACTTAGCTCCGCGCGGTGCGTTCTTTGAGAAGCCTGCTGCAGCAGAGGCGGTCCTTAGCCAGCTGGCGGTGCAGATCATGACGACGCGGCGTCAAACCGCGCTCGCAGGCGCCACAACCGAACGTCGACAGGCCCGGCGAGTTTGAACCCTGCTGGGACCCCCCACCCGGTGATCCCCGAAAGAGCCCCGCTCCTAAGCGAGCCCCCACAGCCGGAACGGGGACCTTCGTCCGACCTGCGCAGTCGCTAGCTCAGCCGATTGACGCTCGACACTCAGTGCCATCACCTTCGCCGCATGACTGAGACAGAAAAGCGCCTGGCCGCTGTCGAGCTCGCCCTGGTCGAATTGGCGGCCTGGATAGACCCGGAGGCCGTGCGCGACGCCATGAGGTCGATCACAGCCGGCCTGAAGGTCGAGGTCAGTGCGGAAGAGGCCGAAATCCGCTTGCAGGCGATCGAGCTGCTGAAGGATGGGCTTCAGCGCTTCGATCAGGCCGCGGCCGGCGCAGTTGTGAGGGCGAACTAGGTGCTTCCAAAATTTGCGCGCGACTATCACGAGCGTGTGGTTCGGCGTTTCGATGTGGCTGTCAGGGAGCGAGACTATCTGTGCGTGCAGAAGGCCCTTGGTCCCTGGGGGCTATGGTCCATAGCGGGCATCGCCGTCGCGTTGTCGGTCGTGCGCGGTGAGTTGCCAAGGACTGCGATCGGCTTGGCCGGGTTGGGCGTCATCTTCAGCGCCACGACGTACCTGATTGTCGTCTACCTTCGTGTCACTGCACGGGTGAGGGCGGAGGAACGCGGGGGGTAGCCGATCCAGAAGCCGCACTTCATTCGGAAACAGCCAACTCCCTACGCCTTGGCGCGGGTCATCGTAGATTTCCATATCATCGAGCAGCACATGGCGGGCCACCGCGAAACGGCTTTTGGTCAGCCGTTGATGGGTCAGCACCAGCAACGCGAGATAGAGCCAACGACGGTCTGGTTCGACCCAAGCAAGCGGGTTGACGGGCAGCTTCGCCATGGGATCAGGTTGCCCCGCGAAAGGTCCGGAATCCACCCATCTCGGCCATTTCGTCGGTCCGCTTACGGCTAGATCGTCACCTCGACCTTGCCGATCTCGTGACACCGACTGCAGCGCATGCGCCGGCGGATGTCGAACGGCGTCGCGTCGGGGCCAAACACCTTGATCGCGTCGGACTGTCTGAAGTCCGCCTTGTGGCCGCACGCGCAGGTGATCTTCAGCCGGTTTTGGTAACGCATCTCCGAAATCAGCGTCTCGTACTTGCTCATGTCCCTGGCTCCGGCGGGCGGGGCCCTCTGGCGGCGGTCATAGCGGTCGGCTCGATCTCCTCGGGCTTGATGTAGGGGCCCTGACCGCTGGACTGCGGCCCGCTGGCGGGACGCCGCGGCCGGGGGCCGTTGCCGAGGAAGTCGTAGCCCGATGAGCCGGGCGGCTTGGCCTTGAAGAACAGCCGGCCCTGACAGACGCCCATGTCCAGCACGCGCTGGCAGGCGCCGGTCTTATCCCAGAGCACGAGGCCGGGACCGCGCAGGCGGATCATCGCGTCGAGGTTCTCCTGACGCTGGACGCCGCAGGTCTCGCAGACCGAGCGCAGGCGCCAGTTGTACTTCCACATGTCAGAGATCGTGTGGGCCTTGCTCCGGTACTCGGAGATGTGGACGCGGTCAGTGTTGCGGGCGCCCATGGTCGGCCTCTTGGCCGGCTGCCGGCAGCGTTGGGCGATTTCCCGCGAGGACGAACCCCGGATCATGACGATGATCGATCCAGGCGCCCTGGTGGCCGCAGCGTTCAAATCGGGCGTTGCTCGCGAGGGTCGCCATGGTCATCGACGGGTCGTAGCGCTCCAGGTCGGCCCACTCGATGAGTGCGCCGGACCGCCCGCCATGACCGCAGGTGGCGCAGGTCAGCAGGATGCACCAGCCCCGCTCACGGCAGAGCCCAACGGTCTGCGATTGCAGGCTTTCTGCGTAGTAGTCCGGCCACTTCCATTCCATGCAATGGACGTGAACAGAACGAGAACGCAAGAGTCAAGCAACCTTGCCTTCACGGACGCGACGGAGAGTTGCGCCGCGCTTTGGAAATCGGCGCATGATATTGAAATGGCGTGAAATCAGCTTTCGATGGCGGAGCTCTGGGGAGGGCGTCGTGAGTCGGACCATCAATCGCGCATGGGCGCTCGCCATCGGTTTCGGCTTGTGGGCCGCCATGGCGCAAGCCCATCCGGGTGGGCTCGACGGCCAGGGATGCCATCATGACCGAAAGCGGGGCGGCTATCATTGTCACCGCGCGCCGCAGCGCGCGACTCCGGCGAAGGCGCCTCAAACGCTGAGCGGCCGCGGCGCCTTCGCCAACTGCACGCAGGCGCGGGCGGCGGGCGCTGCGCCCCTTTATCGCGGCGAGCCCGGATATGGCCGCCATCTTGATCGAGACAATGACGGCGTCGCCTGCGAGCCCTACCGCAAGCGGTAGCTGCGCCTTCCGCGAAGATGAGAATCGCCGCGCTATCTCCGACCGAGGATGACCGCCCACGACGTCGGCAAGGAGCGCGCGCAGTCCTTTGCGGCCGGCCGTCGTCACACCGCTGACGCCGGCGTCCTGATAGGTGCGCACAACTTGGAAGCCGTGCCGTTCTGCATAGGCGGCGACCTGGGCGGACTGGCCGGCCAGCGAATAGCGTTGCTGGTCGCTGGAGACGCGCAGATACTGCGCGGCGCGCCGTGAGAGGGCGCCCGCCACGGCTAGGCGCTTCGCAGGATGCGGCGCGCCTGATGCGGCGGAATGATCGCGGTGATGTGGGCCGCCCAACGGATGCGGGCGTCCTCGCGCACAGGTCCGACGACGCTCTCAAGGTCGTAGCGTCCGCTGCGCGACCCACGCAGCAGGCGCTTGACCAGGACCTCTCCCTCCAAGGTCTCAACGACGACGACGTGCCCGAACATGTCCGGCGTCGGCGGCGTGCGTTGATCCTCGAAGTAGATCAGGCCGCCCTCATCGGCGACGCCGCGCATCGAGTGTCCGACGATCCTCAGGGCGACGGCCTTGTCCGTCCCGCCCGGCGGCAGCGGCACGAGGTCGCCGGCCTCCTGGCCGCTGGCGAACAGCACGCGCCCCTCGGTGTCGGCGCCCACGCGCCCGATGACAGGAACCAGTGAGAGACGCGCGGGCGGAGGCGGGGTGGGCACGTCCGGATCTGACGCGCCCAAGCCGTCATATAGCCATTGGGGTGAGACGTCGAAGGCGGCGCCGTATTCCTTCGCCATCTTGTACGAGTAGGGCGCATTGCCGTTCTCGTTGGACGAGTAGGTGTTGCGGTTCCAGTTGAAGTGCGCGGCGGCCGCAGCGGCGGTCTTGAAGCCCGCCCGACGGCGGGCCGCCTTCAATCGCTCGGCGCGTTCGGGGATCGACATGATGTGTATGTATCATACGCAAATCGGTTGCGAAAGGGCTGTGTAGAACATACAGTGAACGCATGGTCTCGCGTTCCAAACCCCCGCCATCCGCCGCCAGGGACTCGCTTACCGTCGAGGTGGGCGGCTGGTTCAAGGCCAACGCCACCGGCGCTGGCGTTTTTGTCATCGGCATCATCCTGGTCGTGCTCGCCTGTCTCGGGCTTCTGCAGGTCTGGCTGAGCCTTCCGGCCGCGGCCGGATAGATTGAGACCGGCCGGCGATCGCCCTCGGTCCCGCAGCTTCGCTGCTCCTACGGGGGCGCCGCACCGCGCGCCTGCGGCGTCGCCGGCCGATCGACGGCGCGTCCCGCCGCGCAAGACGCGGCTCCTTGCAGCCTTCACTTTGGTTGGGCCGCTACGCGGCCGAGCTTAGGGCTCCGCCCTCAGCGCGCTCGGGCGCGCTTTCCGCCCAGCTTCGGCCCGGCCGAAGGCATTTGGCCGGCGCGTTGAACGGGCCTGCAGCCGGTTCCCCGCGAAAGCGCGCCTCCGCTTGCACACCCGGTCTCGCCGACGGGCAGGGCCGCAGGCGCGCCTGTGCGCCTGCAACCCTGACCCCAAAGGAGGTCGTCATGACCCAAGTGTCTCAAGTCGAGGTCGTCTCGGGCGCCGAGATCGAAATCCCCCTCAACAAACTCAAGAAGTCGCCGCGCAATGCTCGCAAGACGGCTCACAGCCCAGAGGCCGTCGAAGCCCTGGCCGCGAGCATCGCAGCCAAGCGTCTCCTGCAAAAGCCGGTGGTCGAGCCTGAGCGCGACGCGTCCGGCGCAATGACCGGCTTCTGGCTCGTGACGATCGGGGAGTGACGCAGGCTGGCGCTGCGGCTGCTGGCGCAGCGAAAGCAAATCGCCAAGGGCCGCATGGTCCCCTGTTTGGTCGACACCGAGTGCGACCCGCAGGAGATCAGTCTCGACGAAAACGTCACCCGCTCCGCCATGCATCCGGCCGACCAGTTTGACCGGCGCGCCGTCCTTGTCGGCGTCGAGGCCTACGAGGCGGCCGGCGGAAGGGTGACGCGCGACCTCTTCACCGAAGATCGCGGCGGCTGGCTGGACGACGTTGCGCTCCTGGACCAGCTTGCGCTGGACCAGCTTCAAGCGCTCGCCGACGAGGTCGTCGCCCGTGAGGGATAGAAGTGGGGCGAGGCGCAGCTCGACTATCCGAGCGGCCATGGCCTGGCGCGGGTCTATCCCCAGCGGGTCGAGCGCGATGCGGCCACTCAGGCGCAGATCGACGCCCTGGCCGCCGAGTATGACGGCCTGATCGAGAAGGCCTCGGACGACGCGCCCATGGACCCCCACGTCGAGGCGCGTCTCGCCGAAATCGACGCCGAACTGGCGGCGTTCGGAGACGGATACGCCTTCACGCCCGGCGACCTCGCGCGCGGCGGCGTTTTCGTGCTGCTCGGCCACGACGGGACCGCGCGCGTCGAGCGTGGCTTCATCCGGGCCGAGGATATGGCGACGCCTGCACCGGACGAGGAGGATGGCGAAGCCGGCGCGTCGGAGGCGGACCAAAATGAGTCCACTCAGGATGCCTCGGCCGACGAGGAAGAAACGGGTATCGCCCTGTCCGACCGCCTGCTCGTCGAGTTGACTTCCGCATCTTCGCCGGCCAGACCGAGTTCGGCGCCGCCTGGAAGAAGGTCTCGCGGGACAATCGCGACTACCTCTCGGTCAAGCTCGACGACCCCAGCTTCTCGGCTCCGATCTATGCCTCCCTGGTGGATGCAGATGAGGGCTACGCGCTGATCTGGTCGCGCGCCCGCACCGCCGATTGACCCCGCGACCGCTGCTCCGGTCGGGCCGGGGCGGCGGTCACTCTCCCACATCACTGCATAGGAGGCCGGCCATGCCGCGTCCCCACTCTGCCGCACACCCCGCGCGCCAGGATGTCTACGGCCGCGTCACCGCGTCGATCATCGCCGACCTCGAACTGGGCGTTCGGGCCGCTTCGATATGAGCCTGGCGGACGCCGAAGCCGCCCTCGATCGGGTGTTCGAGGCGCCCGGGCGTGACCTGACGATCGAGTTTCAAGGCGGTGAGCCGGCCCTTCGCTTCGACCTTGTCCGCCACATTGTGCTCGGCGCGAAGTCCCGCAACGCCGGTAGTGCAAAGGCGCTGCGCTTCACCATGGTCTCGACGCTGCACCATCTCGGCGAAGCTGAGCTCGCGTTCTGTGCCGAACACGAGATCCAACTATCGACCTCGATCGATGGCGCCGCGCCGCTCCACGATCGCCAACGCCCCAATCCCTCGCGCGACGCCTGGGCGCGAACAGTCGAGGGAATCGGGCGCGCGCGGGCGGCCTTGGGTGAGCACGCCGTTGCGGCGCTGCCGACGGTCACGCGCGCGGCGCTCAAAGATCCGCACGGCCTGGTCGACACCTATCGGGCGCTCGGCTTGCGTTCGATCTTCCTGCGGCCCGTCAGCCCCTATGGTTTTGCGCGCAAGACAGCGCGTGTGCACGGTTACAGCACTGCAGAATTCCTGGCGTTTTATGCGCATGCGCTCGACTACATTCTCAAGCTGAGCGCGGCCGGCGAGGCGATCGAGGAGGTCTATGCGGCCATCCTCCTGCGCCACATCTGGAGCCCATTTCACTCCGGCTATGTCGACCTCCGCTCGCCGGCCGGCGCAGGCCTTGGGGCCATGGTCTACAACTACGATGGCCTGGCCTACCCGTCCGATGAGGCGCGTATGGCCGCCGAGACTGGTGACAAGCGCTTCGCGCTCGGCCGGGTCGATCAGCCGCTTGATGAGCTACTGGCCTCGCCGGCGATGAGCTGGCTTGCAGCCGGCGCTGTCGCAGAAGCCATCCCGACGTGCAACCGCTGCGCCTTCCTGCCGTACTGCGGCGCCGATCCTGTGCACCACGCCGTCGTGCACGGCGATCCGGTCGGCGCCCGCGCTGCGAGCGACTTCTGCGAACGGCAGACGGGGCTCTTCCGGATCCTCTTCGAGCACATTGACAAAGGCGACCCGGAGACTCTGCGGACCTTCACGGCCTGGGCGTTTCGCAAAGACCGCCGCGAGGTTCGCACGTCGGGATTTGTCGAGCGATGAGCCTTGGTCTGGCGCTGCACACACACGCCGCCGTCGAAGGCGTCGAGCGGGTCGAACTGCTCAAGGTGCTGACGCCGGAGGAGGCGAGGAGGTCGCACCTAGGCGAGACGGACGTGCTCTTGCTTGAGGACGAGGCGCTCGTGCGCCGCGGCGGCGGCCCGATCAGGATCAGCAGCCTTCGCAATCCCGAGGTCGTGGGCCCTGGGGATGTGGTGCGCCTCCGCCCCGGCTCCAGCCTCGTCTCGGTTCTCTATCGCCGTGGGTCGACCTCCAACACGCTGTTCGCCACGGAGCGGTGCAACAGCCTCTGCCTGATGTGCTCACAGCCGCCGCGGGACGAGGACGACAGCTGGCGCGTGGGCGAACTGCTGCGGCAGGTTTCGCTCGTCGATGCCGACGAACTACAGCTTGGGATCACCGGAGGCGAGCCGACCTTATTGGGCCAGGGGCTTGCCGACGTCCTCACGGCCTGCCGGAACTATCTGCCTTCCACTCATATGCACGTCCTCACTAATGGCCGGACGTTCAAGGATCGCGGTTGGGCCGAGCGGTGGGTGAGCGCTCATCCAGATCACGTCACCTGGGCGGTCCCTCTCTACGCCGACGTGGCCGAGATCCATGACGAGGTGGTCGCCGCCGAGGGAGCGTTCCTGGAGACCCTGCAAGGCCTCTACGAACTTGGCCGGCTCGGCGCGGCCGTCGAGATCCGCGTGGTCTTGCACGCCATGACCATTCCGCGGCTACCGCAGCTGGCGGCCTTCATCTACCGGCGCCTGCCGTTCGTGCGCCACGTGGCGCTCATGGGCCTAGAGCCCATGGGCTTCGCCAAATCCAATCGCGATCGTCTCTGGATCGATCCGGCCGACTACATTGAGCAGCTGCGCGCAGCGGCCTTCCATCTGGCCGACCGCGGCATGTCATTGTCGCTCTACAACCTGCCGCTCTGCATACTGCCGCGGGACCTTTGGCCCTTCGCCCAACAGTCGATCTCGGCTTGGAAAAACGCCTATCCCGAGACCTGCGACGGCTGCGTGGTGCGGCGGCACTGCGGAGGCTTCTTTGCCTCAGCGGGCCCCAGCTGGCGCAGTCGCGCTGTTCGACCGCTTAAGCTTGAGGAGTTCACCTAATGACATGGCGTGAGCGTCTGGCCTTGCTCCTGGGCGCAGCAAGTCCGTTCGCTATCTCGGACCACAGCGCAGCAGCGACGCCGAACACATTGCTGTGGACGGAGGGGGGCGACGAACCCGTCAGCCTTCAGCCGCTCGAGTTTTGGAACGATCCTGCGCACACGCAGCACCTGCTGCAGCTGGCCGGACACCGGAGCCATTCGAGCCACAGCAGCCACTCCAGCCACCGGTCGCACGTTTCAGGGAGCGGCGGACATGGCTCACACTATTCGGGCACGCCCAGCTATACGCCGAGCTACACGCCCGTGCTGCCGGTGGCCCCGGCCGCACCCAAGCCCGTCGCGACTCCGGCGCCGAGGCCTGCGCCATCCTACCAACCGTCCTCGCCGTCGACCCTCTTTGGATCGTCGCCCGTGGCCAGGCCCTCGACGCCCGCGCCGCCCCCGAGCGCTGCAGGCGCCAGCAGCGGCCTCGCCACAGGAAGCGCTGGGCAAGCGCCACAGGACGTCGCAGCCGGCGTGGAGCGCTTAAGCCAGGACGACATCAGCCGCTTCGTCCAACGCGTGCAGATCGCCTTGATGATCAAGGGCTACGATCCCGGCCCCGCGGACGGCGTGCTTTCGCCCAAGACCCGCGAGGCACTGCGTGCCTTTCAGACTGCAGGCGGCCTGACCGTCAGCGGGAATATGGACATGGCCACGCTTCACGCTCTGGGCGTGCTGAAATAGGGGGAGACTACCGCTTCTGGCTCACTTGCGACCTGGGCTGAGATTGGCCGGCGCTGCCAGGCGCGGACGTGAGAGGTGTCCGCAAAGGGTGGTGAGCAGTCATTCGCCTGAGCACTTCAACGCAGACGCTCGACCTGGGGAAGCTTGTATCCACCATCCAGAATGGGCGCGGTCGGCACATAGGACCGCACGATCAAGGCGAATTGGTCGGCGGGGGCGGGCAGCCAGTTGGCTCGCTCCATCTCGTCGATCGGCTCTTGGCTGGAGAGCACTAGGGTCAGCGATCCGTCCTCCGCGAACTTCAGTTCGTCGGCGTCGAGGTTGACCGTTCCGATATTGTGCCGCCCGTTGGGTGCCGGGACCATGTAGTAATCCTTGTCGTACATAGTCAGCGACCAGAAGCCGCCCCGCGATCGGTCGACCGGGGGAAGCTGGTCCTTCTCGAAGCGCATCCTGTAGCGATAGCGGCCCTGGAGCAGCGCGCCGTCCGCATCTGTGCCACGGATGAAGTAGACAGCCTCCTCGAAGTCGTTGACATAGATGTAGATTGCCGCCGCCTGGGCGCGACCGAGCCAGTCAGCGCCCCAGCGCCCCCCATTCTCCTGGCGCTGCCAGCCATTGCCGACCTGCACGCCGACCTGCTCGTAGCGGGCGCCTTCGAACAGTTCCGCATCCGCGGCCAGCACAGCCCGGTCGAGCAGGAGACGCCACGCCGTGTCGCTCTTGCGCAGCTCCAGCAGGGCTCGCGCCTGCGCTGCCATGGGAGCATCGCCTGGCCCCACGACGGGGTTGGCGTCGAGCGCTCGTTCGAGATCGTCCCAGAACCTTTCGCCATGCACCGGCCGGGCCCGCAGGAGATCGGGGTCGGCGGCCAGGGCCTCAGCGCTCAGGCCCTCCGGATAGACCTTGTTGCGGGCGCTGGCCTCGCAGTCGAACTGGCGGAGTCCCGGCTTGTCCTCGCTGAGCGGGCTGACGCCCATCTGGTTCAGTACGGCGCGCGCCTGGGCCTTGGACTCCGGACTGTGCGCGGTGAAGCTCCGGGCCATGGCGACGGCGATGTTGGTCGGGGAGCGCAGGACGCCCGCGAAGCCCTCGGGCTTTTCACCGCGCCACTCTGGCCCGACCAGCAAGTATTTGCCGCCTGGCGTTTCCGAGGCCGAGCCGAGCTGGTGGATCACGGTCGTGAAGGCGTCGACGATCTGGATCGTCCAGTAGTGTCCCTTCGGCACGTCTGGCGGCGTTTGGACCACCACAGGCTCCTCGCCTAGATCGGCGAAGCAGGCGCCGTAGATCGTATCGTTGTTGGGGGTCACGACCTTGCGTTGGGCGGCCGGCATGTAGTCGTCGATGTAGCCCATGCGGTTCTTGGGCGAGCCGGGGAAGAGCCCCATTGCCATGCCCGGCCCGTGCCCCTCCATCAGGGTCCAGGTGCTGGTGCGCCCGAAGGTGTTCACCAGCGGATGGCCCCAGATGTAGACCACCCGCGCCAACGCCTCAGCATAGTGTTCGGCGGCCAGCCGGGCGGGCGCGCCGGCACCGTTCGGCAGGTCGGGATGTGCGGGATTGAATGCGTCTGCGGCAGCCATGTCGTCCTCCGGGGTGTGTCGTGGAGATCAAGCGCGCCGGATCAACGGCGGCGGATAGTACGAGCCGTCCGCGACGCCGCCACGGGGACCATAGAAGCGGAAGGTTAGGCTCCAGGGCTTTCCGGCGGTGGGCAGCCAGTTGCCCTCGGGGGCGTCGGCCGGCTTCTCCGGCGCGAAATAGAAGGTCAGCGACCCGTCTTCTTCTCCGGCAGGTCGTCGGCCGGAAAGGTGAGGGTGTAGCTGCCGCTCTGCTCCAGCGGCGCGCCGGTGCTGTCGAGCGCGCCGCGATAGTAGAGCACTTCCTCGAACACATTGGCCCATATGCCTCCGTAGTTGACAGTGGTGCGGGTGAGCCAGTCGTCGCCCCAGTGGCCGCAACACACCGGCCGTGCCCAGCCGTTGCGGATCGACCCGCGACCGATCACCGGGGCGGCCGCTGCGAAGTCCGCCTGGGCCTTGGAGCGGACGACCTTGTCGATCCGTGTGCGTTCGCCAGGGTCCTTGATGGCCTGGGCGATGGCGCGGACCTTCGCCTGAAGATCCTGCAGCGGACTGGAATCCCTTTCCTGCAGCGCGAGTTCGGCGGACTCGAAGGCTTCGACGCCAGGCAAGGCCGCCATGTCGAACATGACCGTCCGGGGGATCTCCGGGAGCGGGGGATCGCCATTGATCTCGAATTTGAACTGGTGCTGGAGCGCGATAGCGTCGTCCCAGTTAGCGCCCAGTTCGACCCGCAGCAGCACCCGCGTCACCTTAGTCGGCACGTCCACGCGCTGGGCGCCGGCGGGGATAGCGACCTGCGAGCCCGCGAGGCAGACGGCGAAGAGGCCGTTCGGGTGGTCGGGGTAGACCCGCTCATTGATGTTGGCGACCGTCTCTCCCCAACCGTCGAGGAACTCGACGACATAGTAGCGCCCCGTGATCTCGGGCGCCGTCACCAGCAGGAAGCTGCTTTCGTCGAGCGCCACCCAGGCTTCGGAATAGGCGACGTCTAGGTTCGGATTGGGCCAGTCCACCTGGCCCGGCTTGCGATGCAGAAGCTGGTTCCAGACGAACCCTTCGTCGTCGAAGTCCACCTGTTGCTGGCGAGTGATTAGCAAGCGGCCGAGCAAATAGATGTAGGCGTCGCTGATGTCCTGATCCGAAGCGGTTGGGGCGGCCCCCGCTGCATCGCCAGACATCGCCATCTCCCTGCCGGGCCTGCATTGGGCAGGCTCTGGAGGTAGGCTAGGGCTTACTCCCACCCATGGTGATCGGGTGAACCCCGGAGATCCTGGCTGCCTTCGCCCCCAATGTTCGCGGCCGATCCATGATCGTCGGCTTTGGGTCGGATCCGGTTGACCGCGACGCTCCTTCTCGCGGACCATCAATCGAGTCCGCTTCCCGGCTGAGATCCAATGTCTCCTGTTGGCGCCGAGCCGACATCCTACGGCGCATCAGACATCTTGCCAGGAAGCGGATCTCGCGAGCGACCGGGCAGGGTGGATTGCGGACCTTCAGTCCCGAGGGATACCCAGTCATAGCCGCAACCCCGTCGCGCAGGTCCATCAGCTTGGGCCCATGCCCCAAGAAGGTAGTTCTGCAGCTTCTGAACCTCGTGCCCGCTGAAGGCCCGCGGCAGTCCAATGCGGCAATATCGCGAGATGGCGAGCGAGAAGTCGCCCCGATCGAGCTCCAAGTCAGCCTCCGAGATACGCACACGGAAGCAGACCCAGTCGGAATCGACGGGCTCACAGCGTGGCGGTGGTCTGTGGCTTGACGTTTGCGAGGGGTGATCACCCTGAGGGCGGGCGGAAATAAATTGCCGCGACCGGCGCGAACCCGCCTCAAAAGCCCGGCGAACCACACTGGGCGCGTGGCTTTCACTTCACGATTCCGCGAAATGGGACGGTTTCTCGTGCTTACTATGTGCTTATTAGTTGTGTTTGGGAGTTTCGTCGGGGGATGTGGCGATCCCCCAACCCTTTGAAAGGATTGGGGGATCATGGTGCCGCCGGGCAGGATTGAACTGCCGACCTCAGCCTTACCAAGGATGCGCTCTACCACTGAGCTACGGCGGCGACGAGGCGGGGGCTATAGCCAAACCCTGGGCCGGTGGAAAGCCCCAATATGCAGAAACTGCGCTTGACCTGTGGAGCGTCTCGCCGCACCCCCGGTTTCGATGGGAAAAGACGACAAAACCCCCGCAAGCGAACGCGAAGCCAAGCTGGCGGCGGCGCTGCGCGCCAACCTGCGCCGGCGCAAGGCGGCGCCGAAACCGGCGCCGAGCCCGGACGATTCGGACAAGGTCTCGTGATGGGTCGCCCGCTTTTCGGCGCGCCGGCCGCGCGATAGATAGCGCCCAAAGGGCCGGGCGGCGCGGTGATCGCGCCCTGGGGCCCGCCGAGGGACACGTTTGGATCGCATCGCCATTACCGGCGGCGCACGGCTGATGGGCGAGATCCCGATCAGCGGCGCCAAGAATTCCGCCATCAAGCTGATGGCGGCGAGCCTGCTTACCGACGAACCGCTGCGCCTGACCAACATGCCCCGCCTGGCCGACACCCGCCTGCTGGCGCGGCTGCTGCGCCGGCTGGGGACCGAGGTGGTCGAACAGGAGGGCGAGGACGGGCCGGAAACGGTGCTGCACACCCGCGAGATCGTCAGCGCGCTGGCCCCCTACGACCTGGTCCGCCAGATGCGGGCCTCGTTCAACGTGCTGGGGCCGCTGATCGCGCGCACCGGCCACGCCAAGGTCTCGCTGCCCGGCGGCTGCACCATCGGGGCGCGGCCGGTCGACCTGCACCTGGAGGCGCTGCGCGCCCTGGGCGCCTCGATCGACCTGCACGAGGGCTATGTCTACGCCCAGGCCCCGCGCGGCCTGACCGGAGCGGAGATCGTCTTTCCGTTCGTCTCGGTCGGGGCGACCGAGCACGCCATGCTGGCCGCGGTGCTGGCCAAGGGCGAGACGGTGCTGAAGAACGCGGCCTGCGAGCCGGAACTGGGCGATCTGGCCGACTGCCTGAACGCCATGGGCGCGAAGGTCTCGGGGGCGGGGACCTCGACCATCGTCATCGAGGGCGCGCAGCGGCTGCACGGCGCGACCCATTCGGTGATTCCTGACCGTATCGAGACCGGCACCTACGCCCTGGCCGCGGCGATGGCCGGCGGCGAGGTGCGGCTGACCAGGACGCGCAGCGACTTCATCGACGCCCTGCTGGTCAAGATGGAGGAGGCGGGCGTCGAGGTCGAACGCCACGCCGACGGCATGACCATCCGCCGCAACGGGACGCGGCTGAAGGCGGTGGAAGTCGAGACCGACCCCTATCCGGGCTTCGCCACCGACCTGCAGGCGCAGTTCATGGCGCTGATGACGCTGGCCGACGGCGAAAGCGTGATCAAGGAGACCATCTTCGAGAACCGCTTCATGCACGCCCCGGAGCTGTCGCGGCTGGGCGCCGAGATTTTCGTGCATGGCGGCGAGGCGCGGGTGCGCGGGATCGAGGCGCTGGACGGCGCCCCGGTGATGGCCACCGACCTGCGCGCCTCGGTCAGCCTGGTGATCGCCGCCCTGGCCGCGCGTGGGGAAACCATGGTCAGCCGCGTCTACCATCTGGACAGAGGCTTCGAGCGGCTGGAAGAGAAGCTCAGCGCCTGTGGCGCAAACGTCCGCCGGATCGTCGGCGACGGCGAGCCCGAGGATTGAGATGACGCGCGTTGCCCCGCTGAGGCTGCTGGCCGAAGACGCCGAGGACCTGAAGGTGATCGCCGCGGCCTTGCAGGACGCCGTCGGCAAGATCGGCGACATCTCGTATGAACCCGGGGCCCAGCGGCTGACCCTGGCGCTCAACCGCTATCGCTGGGAAGCCAAAGGCTCCGAGCGGGTGCGCGCGGCCCTGCAGCTGGGCTCGGTGCAAGCGGTGCAGGCCCGCAAGCTGCGGCGCAACGCCAAGGACGCGGTGGTCGAGCTGCTGGACGTCGGCTTCGAGCCGGGCGAAGCGCCGGGCGGGGCGGTGACTTTCACCTTCGCCGGGGGCGGCGACCTGCGCGCGCAGGTCGAATGCCTGGACGTCGTGCTGGCCGACGTCAGCGCCCCCTGGGCGACGCCGCGGACGCCGAAGCACGAGGATTAGAGGGGCGTCCTGTCCGCTGTCAGGTCGGGCGTTTGGGAAAGCCAGCCGCGCGGCAAGGAACAAGCCGCGGCCAAGGCGGCCATGGTCGAATGGCACACCACGACGTCCGACGCAGCATGGAACAACTTCGCTGAGGTGAAGGCCACGTTCAACACGGCGGACTATGTCAGCGATGGGAAGGTGGTCTTCGACGTCGGCGGCAACAAGTATCGGATCGTCGGCCTGATCGGGTTTCGCACTAAACGGGTCTTCATCCTGTTTGTCGGCACCCATGCCGAGTACGACAGGATCAAGGTGAGCGAACTATGATGAAGGAGAAGGCGATGCTGGACCTGACCGAAGTGCGCACGCTGTCGGACGAAGCTGAGTACGAGGCGGCGCTGAAGGCCGTGCGGCCCTATTTCGAGAACGAGCCGGCGGAGGACTCCCCCGACGTTGCGCACTTCGACGCCCTGGTGCTGCTGATCGAAGATTATGAGCGGCGGCGATATCCAATCCCGCGTGCGACGCCGGTCGAGGTGCTGAAGTCGGTCATGACCGCGAACAGCTACAGCCAATCCGACCTAGTCCAGGTTCTGGGCTCCAAGGCGCGTGCGTCGGAGCTCCTGAGCGGCCGACGTGAGATCAACCTCGATCAGATCCGCAAGATCAGTCGTGCTTGGCGTATCCCGGCCGGCGCCCTGGTCGGCGAACTCGGGGGCTGAGCGACTTCGACCCGCCGTTCCAAGGCCCGGTCAGGGCGTCGAGGCTATTCCTTGAGGCTGCAGCCCTAGCGCCACCAGGCCCTGGCGTCTAAAGAGCGCGCATGCGCCGCTTCTCCTTCTCCGAGCCCGGCTTCGAAGCCGCTTTCGCCGCCTTTGTCGACGAGCGTCGCGAGACGCCGGAGGAAGTCGACGCCGCCGTGCGCGACGTGCTGGCCGCGGTGCGGGCCGAGGGGATGGAGGCGCTGCTGCGCTTCGCCCGGCAGTTCGACAAGGTCGAGATCGACGAGAGCAACATCCGGGTCTCGGCGCAGGAGATCGAGGCGGGCGCGGCCCAGTGCCCGGCGCAGGTGCGCGAGGCCATCGCCTTCGCCGCCGCGCGGATCGGCGCCTATCACGCCCGCCAGCGTCCGGCCGACCAGGCGTTCACCGACGAGGCCGGGGTCGAGCTGGGCTGGCGCTGGACTCCGCTGGAGGCGGTGGGGATCTATGTGCCGGGCGGTCGCGCGGCCTATCCCTCGACCGTGCTGATGAACGCGGTGCCGGCCAAGGTGGCGGGCGTCGAGCGCATCGCCATGGTGACGCCGCCCGGACGGCTGCAGCCGGCGGTGCTGGCGGCGGCCAAGGAAGCCGGCGTCACGGAAATCTGGCGCGTGGGCGGGGCGCAGGCGGTGGCCGCGCTGGCCTATGGCGCAGGACCGATCAAGCCGGTCGACAAGATCGTCGGGCCAGGCAACGCCTATGTCACGGCCGCCAAGCGGCGGGTCTACGGCACGGTGGGCATCGACGCCCTGGCCGGGCCCTCGGAGATCGTGGTGGTGGCCGACGGCGCGAACCGCCCCGACTGGATCGCCGCCGACCTGCTGAGCCAGGCCGAGCACGACCCGGCCGCGCAATCGATCCTGATCACCGACGACGAAGCCTTCGCCGCTGCGGTCGAAGCCGAGGTGCAGGCGCAGTTGGCGACCCTGACCACGGGCGAGGACGCCGCGGCGTCGTGGCGCGACCACGGGGCGGTGGTGATCGCGCCGCTGGACGAGGCGCCGCGCCTGGTCGACCTGATCGCGCCCGAGCACGTTGAGTTCGCAATGGAGAACCCCGAGCGGCTGTCGGACAAGGTGCGTCACGCCGGGGCGATCTTCCTGGGCCGGGTGACGCCCGAGGCGATCGGCGACTATGTCGCCGGCTCCAACCACGTGCTGCCGACCAGCCGGGCGGCGCGGTTCTCGTCGGGGCTGTCGCTGTACGACTTCATCAAGCGCACCTCGATCGTGAAGTGCGACGCCGCCTCGTTCGCGGTGCTGGGGCCGCACACCGTGGCGCTGGCCGAGTCCGAGGGGCTGCCG
Organism: Phenylobacterium sp. NIBR 498073; assembly: GCF_027286305.1. Lineage (NCBI taxonomy): Bacteria > Pseudomonadati > Pseudomonadota > Alphaproteobacteria > Caulobacterales > Caulobacteraceae > Phenylobacterium > Phenylobacterium sp. NIBR 498073. The sequence goes on along the minus strand of NZ_CP114599.1, from coordinate 3,051,382 downwards.
GCGCACGCGCGTTCTGCGGCGATCCGGCTGGGGCAGTAGGGCGCAGCGGAAGTCCGTCTCGACCCGCTCTGAAGCTGAACAGTTCCTGTCAATTTCGTCTTGGAGGCCGTTCAGGTAGCGCCCTCTAGGGTCTCCTTCATCGGGGCCGCAGCGGCCCCCAAGAGATGAAAGACGGAGACCAGCAATGCGCAATCTGATGAACAGCAAGCTGGCTGTGGTCGCCCTGGCCGGCGTGATCGCGGCGGGCGCGGTGGGAACCGCCAACGCTCAGCAATACCGCACGCCGACCGGCGGCGGGCCGGGCTCGATCGTCAGCTGCGACGCCCAGGGCAACAAGCAGGTCGGCGGTGCGCTGATCGGCGCCCTGCTGGGCGCGGCGGCCGGTTCAAATCTGGCCAAGAACGACCGCGGCACCGGCACCGCCATCGGCGCCGTCGCCGGCGCGGCCACCGGCTCGTACGTCGGCTGCAAGATGCAGCGCGACGAGGCGGCGCGCGGCGGCTACGCCTACCAGGGCGGCGGTTCGTATCGCCCGGCGACCTACACCCAGAACGGCTATCGCCTGAGCGGGGATATCGCCCCGGCCAACTTCCAGCGTGACGGCGGCGCCTTCGTCGCCAACTCGACGCTGAACCTGCGCGCCGCCCCGACCACCGGCTCGGCCCGGGTGGGGTCGCTGCGGGCCGGCGAGGGCTTCCAGGCCCTGGCCCGGGTGCGGGGCAGCGAGTGGATCCTGGTCGGCCAGAACGGCGTCGGCGTCGGCTATGTCCACGGCGCCTATGTCCGCCCGGCCGGCGGCTACCAGTACGCCCGCTACTAAAAAGCGGACAAAAATGGAGAGCACTGACGCCCGGCGGCCACGCCGGGCGTCTTTTCTTGTGTGCGAGCGGGCAAGATCGCACGCGGCAGGATGACGTTAGGGGTTGGTTTGCAATAAAGCTCCGGGCAAGCCTCTCCCGCAGCGCCATGGCCGACGAAGACCGTACCAAGCATCGACTGCAGTCTGTCGAGATCGACGAGGATTCCCTCGCCGCGGTTTCGCGCGACCAGGAGCAGGAACGGCAGATCGCGATCTTCGACCTGCTGGAAGAAAACTATTTCTATCCGGAGGGCGCCGAGAGCGGCCCCTACGACCTGCGCATGGGGCTGATGGAGAACCGGCTGGTGCTGGACGTCCACGGCCCGGCCTACGAGAAGCGCCATATCCTGTCGCTGTCGCCGTTCCGCGGGCTGATCAAAGACTACTTCATGATCTGCGAGAGCTACTATCAGGCGATCCGCAACTCCTCGCCCCAGCAGATCGAGGCGCTGGATATGGGCCGGCGGGGGCTGCACAACGAGGCGTCCGCCCTGCTGCGCACGCGGCTGGCGGGCAAGATCGAGACCGACCTCGACACCTCGCGCCGACTGTTCACGCTGATCTGCGCGCTGCACTGGCGAGGCTAGGGGTGGCGTCAGTTCGATCACGCGCGCCACTGCCGGGCGCGGTCCTGTTCGCGTGCAACTTCAACCGCGTGCGCTCGCCGATGGCCGAGGCGCTGCTTAAGCGGGCGCTGGGCGACCGGGTCTATGTCGACAGCTGCGGCCTCAAGCTCGAGCCGACCGAGGCCGGCGAGGGGGCCGATCCCTTCGTACGCTCGGTGATGGAGGAGATCTCCGTCGACCTGGCGAGCCATGCGCCCAAGACCTTCGACGAGCTGGAGGACGCCTCGTTCGACCTGGTGATCTCGCTGACGCCGGAGGCCCAGCACCGGGCGGTCGAGATGACCCGCGGCCGCGCCGCCGAGATCGAGTACTGGCCGACCTTCGACCCGACCCTGGCCGAAGGATCGCGCGAGGCGCGGCTGGCCGCCTATCGCGAGGTGCGCGACCACCTGGCCAAGCGGATCGCCGAACGCTTCCCGCGCTAGCCTTCTGGGCGCTGAGGGCGTAAAGGCCTCTGCGCTACAATTGGATTGTACGCCACGGCTCGCGCCGCGACACACTGCGCGAGCCGTTTGCGATTCGAAGACACCACTTGGGAGCCTGCATGGCGAAAGAAGAACTTTTGGAGTTTCCGGGCGTGGTCAGCGAAGTCCTGCCCAACGCGACCTTCCGCGTGAAGCTCGAGAACGACCACGAGATCATCGCCCACACCGCCGGCAAGATGCGCAAGAACCGCATCCGCGTTTCGGCCGGGGACAAGGTGCTGGTCGAGATGACGCCCTATGACCTGACCAAGGGCCGCATCACCTTCCGCGTCCGCTAGGCCGCTTGGCCACGCCGCCCCTTCAGCGCCTGGTGCTGGCTTCAGCAAGTCCCAGGCGGCTGGATCTCCTGCGCCAGGTCGGGCTCGAGCCCGCCGAGATCATCGCCGCGGAGATCGACGAGACCCCGCTCAAAGACGAGACCCCGCGCCGCACGGCGCTGCGCCTCGCGGTCGCCAAGGCCGCGACGGTGGCGCGTGCGCGCCCAGGCGACTTCGTGCTGGCCGCCGACACGGTGGTGGCGGTCGGGACCCGTATCCTGCCCAAGGTGGAGACCCGCGAGGAGGGCCGCCGCTGCCTGGAGCTGCTGTCGGGCCGCGCCCACAAGGTGCTGACCGGCGTGGCCGTGCACGGGGCCGGGGGCAAGACCGCCAGCCGGCTGGTCGAGACCCGGCTGCATTTCAAGCGTCTGACGCCCGCCGAGATCGAGGCCTATCTCGACGGCGGCGAGGGCGTCGGCAAGGCCGGCGGCTATGGCATCCAGGGCCATGCGGGCGCCTTCGTGATGTCGATCCAGGGCTCCTACCCGGCGGTGGTCGGGCTGCCGCTCTATGAGACCCTGAACCTTCTGCGCGGCGTGGGATTTACGGCGGCATGAACGAGCGGACCCTCTTTCTGGATCGCGGGATCGGCGAGAGCCGCGGGGTGGTGCTGCTGGACGGCGCGCCCGAGCGGCTGCTGATCGAGCGCGACGGCGACGACGCCCGCACCCGGCTGGGCGCGCGGCACGTGGCGCGGGTGCGCAAGGTCGAGCCGGCCTTCGCCTCGGCCTTCGTCGACCTGGGCGGGGTCGAGGCGCTGCTGTCGTTCAAGCCGGACGCCCGGCCGGTCGAGGGCGCTTCGCTGGAGGTCGAGATCCGCAGCGAGCCGCGGGATGGCAAGCTGGCCACGGTGCGGGTCATCGGCCCGGCGCAGGGCGCGCCGAAGCTGCTGAGCGCCGCGCCGAGCCTGGCCGAGCAGCTGGCCGCCTTCGCCCGCGACGCCGAGATCATCGAGGGCCGCGAGGCGCGGCAGGTGGCCGACGAAGCGCAGGACGAGGCGCTGCAGACCATTCACAAGCTGCCCGGCGGCGGCGACATCGCCATCGAGCCGACGCGGGCGCTGGTCGCCGTCGACGTCGACATCGGCGAGCGCAAGGGCGCCGACGTCAAGCGCGTGACCCGCGCGGCCAACCACGCGGCGCTGGCGCACGGCGCGCGGCTGCTGCGCCTGAAGGGGCTGGGCGGGATCGTGGTGTTCGACCTGGTCGGGCGCGGCCATGACGGCAATGCGTTGCTGACCGCCGCGCGCGCCGCCTTCGGTCCCGACAATCCCGGCGTGGCGATCGGCCCGGTCGGGCGTTTCGGCACCATGGAAATGACCATTCCGCGGCGGACCGCGCCGCTGAGCGACATCCTCTGCGACGCCGGCGGGGGCTTAAGCGACCGGACCCTGGCGCTGCGCCTGATCCGGGCGATCGAGACCGAGGCCGCCAGCCAGCCGGGCGCGCGGCTGGAAGCCCGCTGCCACCCGGCGACGGCCAAGGCGGCCGGCCCCTATGCCGAGCGGCTGGCCGGCAAGATCGGCGCGCGCTTTGCGATCACCCCGCAGGACGGCCTGGCCCGCACCCGGATCGAGGTGAGGGCGCTATGAGCGCGCCCTGTCCGATCTGCGGCAAGCCTGCGCAGGAGGAGTACCGGCCGTTCTGCTCCAAGCGCTGCGCGGACGTCGACCTGCAGCGCTGGCTGACCGGCCGCTACGCCATTCCCTCGACGGGGGACGAGGCGGAAGGCGATGGAAGTGAAGAAGACTGAATCCGCCGCTGGACAGGCGCGAACGCCTCTTCTATAGACGCGGCTCCCGCGCAGGCGGGACCTTGCTTCGCCCTCCGATCCGATCGGAACGGCCCGGCGCCTGGGTAGCTCAGTTGGTAGAGCAGCGGATTGAAAATCCGCGTGTCGGTGGTTCGAATCCGCCCCCAGGCACCATCTTCTTCTCGACATTCGATGGCTAGGCGGCGTGCGGCGAAGCGGTCGTGGACTTTCGTGCGCGCGCCTGCGATTTGACGGCGCAGACGGCGGCCGGGCCAGGCCGCCTGGGCAGACAGGACGATTTCGATGACCGCCAACAACCGCGTGGCTCTTTCCAGCGACCATGCCGCCATCGAGCTGCGGCAGGCCATCGCCGCCCACATCGCCGCCCACGGCTGGGAGCCGGTCGACATCGGCCCGACGAGTCCCGAGAGCACCCATTATCCGCAGCACGGGCAGGCCGCCGCGCGGCTGGTCGCCTCGGGCGACTGCCGGCTTGGGATCATCCTCTGCGGCACCGGCCAGGGCATCATGATGGCCGCCAACAAGGTCAAGGGCGTCCGCTGCGGGGTGTGCTCCGACACCTTCTCGGCCCGCATGATCCGCCAGCACAACGACGCCAACATGCTGTCGATCGGCGCGCGGGTGGTCGGCGAGGGCCTGGCGCTCGACATCGTCGACTCCTTCCTGCACGCACAGTTCGAGGGCGGCCGCCACGCGACGCGGGTGGAGATGATCGAGGCCCTGGAGGGGTAGGCGCCGGTTGCGGATAGACCTGCTCGACCTGCTGGCGGATCGGGAGATTGTCCATCCCACCCGGATCAGCGCCGTCACGTGGGCCGGGAGCGAACTGGTCCTGAGCCTGACCGGCTACCGCTGGTGGGAGCAGGCGTACGCTGATCGCCGAGCGGACGGCGCAATCAGGTTCGTGTTCGGCGGCGTTGCGGACGGGACGCTGCGGCCGGGCGTCATGGACGACGACGAGGCGCTTGAGGACTTCGCGATCCGGCCGATCACGGACGTGGCGTGGGCGCAGCCCGCGGACTGGTCCATCTACTGTTCGGCGGCGCTTCCCGACCCAATGGCGATCTATGCCAGCCTGCACGATTTCCTGGCGCGCGAGGGAGCATTCTATACGCCCGCGGACTTCCTGAACGGCGCGGCGGAAATCTCGCGCTTCACCGCGATCACGCAAGCGCCTGGATTCATGCTGGGGAGCGGACCGGAATGCGTGCGGGCGCTGCTCTGCGCCGAGCTGGAGCGGCAAGGCGTGCGGTTCAGCGTCGTTCACACGATGCGTGATGTTGAGAGCCGGCTGTTGGTTCGCCTCGGCGGCTCGTCCTTCGTCTGCGATACGGCCGTCGCGGAGTTCGAGGCCGCGGCGGGCTGAGGTTTGGCTCGGCCGCTTTAGTCGAGATAAGCCGCCAGCGGTCCCCACGACTCCAGCTTGCGCGCGAACCGGAGCGTGTGGGCGGGGCTGCTGGAAGGCAGGGGGATTAGGGCCAGGTCGCGGCGGCCCGCCAGGATCTTCCGGCCGAGCTTGGCCGACGCCCCGCCGTTGAAGGCGACCGCCCGCAGGGCGGGCAGGCGCTCGCAGAGCTCGGGCAGGGCGTTGGGCTGGTGATCGCGGATCGCCGTGTCGAGGCTGCCGGGGCGGACGGCCGAGCCGACCACGTCCCAGAGACCGACGCCGGCGGCCAGCAGCATCTCCAGCCGCTCGCCATAGGGCAGGGAGAGCAGCGGGGCGCCGGTCACCGCCTGCATCAGACGCCAGAACTGGTTCTGCGGGTTGGCGTAGTATTGAGCCGCGGCCAGCGACTTCTCGCCCGGCAGACTGCCGAGCACCAGCAGGCGGGTGCGGGCGTCGGCCACGGGGGCGAACGAGGCCTTGCGGTCGGCGTCGGCGTCGGAGCTCATCGCTGCGACTGTGCCCCAACCATGCGTCGTCGACCAGCGCCGGACGATCACCGGCACGGGGCGATCCGGTCCCCGTTCGATTCTCGACGCTTTGCGGTGGGACGTCGGAAAGGCCGCCCGCGAAGCGGTTTCGATCGGAAATTTTCCGATTTGGCGTCCGCAAACGCGGTTTCCTTTTCCGCAATGGGTCAGTCGCGGCGGTTATGGGGGCGATTTCGCCCTTCGAGGCGATCGGAGCCCGCGCGGCCCAGCCATGGCGCCGGGGACACGCCCCCCGCGACTTTGGTCTGCAATTGCCGAACGTTGGTTGACTCGGGAGGCTCGGACTCTCATGTCCCCGGCGCGACAGTTCGATGACTGAATTTCGGGCTGGCCGGCGCCGAAAGGGCGGGCTGCCAGCCGTTATTTTAAGATCAGCGTTCCGCGACGGTTGCTGCATCGCAGCATAAAATCGCCGCCAAAAATGGAAAATCTCAGCGCTTTACTTGGCTGGGCCGTTGTGCGCCGCAGCAATGCGCGTCTCCCCCCAGACTTCTTGGGGTCGCACCCCTCTGCATGGCCTCTTGACGCTTGGAATAGGGGTTGCCAAAGGACCCCTGCCGCACGTCTAACATTGCGGTAAGATTTCGGGTTCCCCTCGGGAAGCTCGATTTCGCTCCCGTATCCGAACGCCCGGTTTCACGCAGGTGGAAGACGGCGCCAGGGTCGGGCGCAGCGAAGCGGCTCTCGCGCTTCGGCTGGGCGACCAGACGAGGCGACGGGCTATTTAGTTAGGGTGGGAGACGCTCTCGCGCGACGACCCTTCGGTCCAAACGTGCTAGACCAATCAGGAACTGGCGACAGATGCTCGACAATAAACGAAAGACCCCTTTCATCGCTCTCATCGGCGCCGTCGCGCTGATGGCGAGCGCGCCGGCGTTCGCGCAGGACGCGGCCGCTCCGGCTGCTCCGGCCGCTGACGCCGCAGCCGCCCCGGCTGCTGACGCCGCCGCCGCTCCGGCCGCTGACGCCGCCGCTGCCCCGGCCGCTGACGCCGCCGCCCCCGCCGCCGACGAAGCTCCGGCCACCATCGAACATGCCGGCAAGCTGACCGTCATGCAGATGTTCATGGACGCCGACCCGGTCGTTAAGGTCGTGATGATCGGCCTGGTGCTGTCCTCGATCCTCTCCTGGACCCTGCTGGTCACCAAGCTGCTCGAGTTCGGCTCGCTGAACCGCACCTCGGACCGCTTCATCGAAGCCTTCCGCGGCGCCAAGTCGGTCACCGAGATGAACCGCATCGCGATGTCGGACGAGTACGAAGGCAACCCGCTGGCGGACATGACCGCTGCGGCGACCCAAGAAGTCGAACTGTCGCGTCAAGCCGGCCTGGCCGTGTCGGGCGCCCACCGCGAAACCACGCTGCACCGGGCTGAAGCCGCGGTCGGCGCGGTGCAAGCCCTGATGGCCAAGCGCCTCTCGGGCGGCATGCAGTTCCTGGCCTCGGTCGGTTCGTCGGGTCCGTTCATCGGTCTGTTCGGTACCGTTTACGGGATCATGAACTCCTTCATCGGCATCGCGAACACCAACACCACCAACCTGGCCGTCGTCGCCCCCGGCATCGCCGAAGCGCTGCTCGCCACCGGCATTGGTCTGTTCGCCGCTATCCCGGCGGTTATCTTCTACAACTACTTCCAGACCCGCATCTCGGCTTTCGGCGCGCGTACGGAAGGCTTCGTTGCTGAACTGATGAACGCCATTTCCCGGCAGCTCGACAAAGGGGCGTAACCCACATGGGAGCCAAACTCTCAGGTTCTGGGGGTGGCAAGTACTCGGTCGAGGCGAACAGCGAAATCAACGTGACGCCCTTCGTGGACGTTATGTTGGTCCTCCTGATCATCTTCATGGTCGCGGCGCCCATGGCCGCCGTGACTGTGAAAGTCAATCTTCCGCCCGCGGTCGCCAAACCTTCTACGAACCCTCCGAAACCCGTCTACATCAGTCTTCAGGCTGGCGGCTCGATTTACATCGGCGACACGCCTGTTGAGCTGGCGGATATCGGAGACACTCTGCGCAGCACGATCGGGCAACGTAATCCGGAGAAGGAACGCATCTTCATCCGCGCCGACAAGGACGTCCTCTACGGGGACTTCATGGGTGTGATGAACATGCTTCAGGACAACGGTTTCTACAGCGTGGCCCTGATCGGCGAAGATAAGAACTAGAAGGGGGTGACGAATGGCTGAAACCACCGACACTACCCACGAACATCGCAGTGTCTTCGACGCGCCGAAGAAGAAGCGTAACCCGGCAGTGACCGCGGCCATCGTTGGCTCGATCATCGTCCACGCTGTTCTCGGTTACTATCTGTATAAGAATAAGTTCGAGCCGAAGTATCGGGAGTACACCGACGACGTCACGGACGTGGCTATCATTAAGCCCGCTCCGCCGCCGCCGCCGCCGCCCCCGCCGCCGCCGCCGAACACTCCGCCGCCGCCTCCGCCGAAGCTGCAACCGCGGCCTCCGGTGAACGTGCCGGCTGACATTCCGCAGATCCCCCCTCTGCCGGTTCCGCCGGTCGAGAAGCGGATCGAGACCCCGGAACCGCCGAAGGCCGCCCCGCCGGCCCCGCCGCGTCCGTCGGTCATCACGAACCCGGACTGGGCTCGTCGCCCGTCGGGCGAGGATATCGCCCGGTACTATCCGGACCGTGCGATGCGGATGAACGTGGAAGGCCGTGCGACGATCAGTTGCTCGGTTACGGCTAAGGGGACGCTCGAGTCCTGTGACGTGCAGTCTGAAGAGCCTGCCGACATGGGCTTCGGTGAAGCGGCCCTCCGGATGAGCAAGCTCTTCCGGATGCGTCCGAAGACCCAAGACGGCGCGCCCGTCGAAGGCGGCAGCGTGCGGATCCCGATCCGCTTCAACCTGCCGAAGGGCTAAGCCCTCTCGGATACGCCTAAGATCAGGCCCCGGAGCTTCGGCTCCGGGGCTTTTTCTTTGCCTGCAGGCGGACTTGCGAAATTCTTTCGGGGAGAACGCATGGCCGCAGGCTGGAGCCCTTGATCGCGCGCCCGGGTGCGACTAGAAGGGCCGCTCCGCGATGCGCCGCCTTAGCTCAGTTGGTTAGAGCGCTAGATTGTGGCTCTAGAGGTCCCCCGTTCGAACCGGGGAGGCGGTACCATCGCAGGACACGAAAAAAGCCCGGGGCGTAAGCCCCGGGCTTCTTCGTTTCAGGCGGCTGCCGCCGCTAGAGGCTGAGGTTGAGCAGGGCGGGGTCGCCGCCCTGGGCGGTGATGTTGACGCTGAGCGCCCGCTCGGTGGCGTAGCGCGACAGCGCATTGGGTCCGCCGGCCTTCGGGCCGGTGCCTGACAGGCCCTCGCCGCCGAACGGTTGGACGCCGACCACCGCCCCGATGATCGAGCGGTTCACATAGACGTTGCCGGCCGCGACCAGGGCGCGCACCTCGCGGGCGAAGGCGTCGATCCGCGAGTGAACGCCGAGCGTCAGGCCGTAGCCCTGGCCGGCCAGTTCGCCGGCGACCCTGGCGAGCTGCGCGGGCTCGTAGCGCACGACGTGCAGGATCGGGCCGAACACCTCGCGTTCGAGGAACTTGGCCGAGGGGATCTCGGCGAGCACGGGGCCGAAGAAGGTCCCGCCCTCGGGGGCCTCCAGGCGGTGCAGGACCTTGGCCTCGCGCTCCAGCCGCGCCAGGTGTGCGGCGAGCGCGGCGCAGGCCTCCTCGTCGATCACCGGGCCGACGTCGACGGCCGGGTCGGCCGGGTCGCCGATCACCAGGGCGTCCATGGCGCCCTTGATGGTCTCGATGACCAGGTCGGCGGTGTCGTTCGGCAGGAACAGGATACGCAGGGCCGAGCAGCGTTGGCCGGCCGAACCGAAGGCCGAGAGCACCACGTCGTCGACGACCTGTTCCTTGAGCGCCGTGGTGTCGACGAACATGCCGTTGAGGCCGCCGGTCTCGGCGATGAACGGGATGATCGGGCCGGGCCGCGCGGCCAGGGTCTGGTTGATGCGGCGGGCGGTGTCGGTTCCGCCGGTGAAGGCCACGCCGTCGCAGCCCGGATGGGCGGTCAGGGCCGCGCCGACCGTCTCGCCGCGGCCGGGGAGCAGGGCCAGCAGGGCCGGCGGCAGGCCGGCGTCGTGGAACAGGGCCACGGCCGCGGCGGCGATCAGGGGGGTCTGTTCGGCCGGCTTGGCCAGCACGGCGTTGCCGGCGGCGAGGGCCGCGGCCACCTGGCCGGTGAAGATCGCCAGCGGGAAGTTCCACGGGCTGATGCAGACGAAGACGCCGCGGCCGTGCAGCTCCAGGCTGTTGGTCTCGCCGACCGGGCCCTTGAGGGCTTCAGGACCGGCGAACTTGGTCTGGGCCAGGTGGGCGTAGTAGCGGCAGAAGTCGACCGCCTCGCGGACCTCGGCCACACCGTCGGCCAGGGTCTTGCCGGCCTCGCGCGTGCAGATGCCGATCAGGCGTTCGGCGTTCGCCTCCAGCGCGTCGCCCATGGCCCGCAGCACCTCGGCGCGGCGGAAGCCCCCCAGGGCGTCCCAGGCCGGCTGGGCGAGGCGGGCGGTGGCGAAGGCGGCGTCGATCTCGGCGACCGAAGCCTCGCGGACCTCGCCGACGGGCAGGCCGGCCTGCGCGGGGCTGAACACGGTCTGCGCGGCGCCGCCGGCCGGGCCGGCGCTGAGCTGGGGCAGGGCGCGGGCGGCGTGTTGCAGGCGGGCGGCCTCGTCGGGGATCGAGAGGTCGAAGCCGGCGGAGTTACGGCGCTCGGCCCCGTAGATGTCGGCCGGACGCGGGATCTTCGGATGCGGGCCGACGCCGGCCTTCTCGACCGCGACGATCGGATCGACGACCACGTCCTCGGCCGGGACGCCCTCGTCGAGCAGGGCGTGGACGAACGAGGTGTTGGCGCCGTTCTCCAGCAGGCGGCGGACCAGATAGGGCAGCAGGTCCTCATGACCGCCGACGGGGGCGTAGGTGCGCACCACGGCGCCTTCGCGCAGGGCGTCAGCGGCGCGGTAGAGCGCCTCGCCCATGCCGTGCAAGCGCTGGAACTCGATCTTCACCCCCGCCGCCTTGGCCATGGCGTGGACCGCCGTCAGGGTGTGGGCGTTGTGGGTCGCGAACTGCGCGAAGACGTGCGGACTGGCCTCGATCAGGGCGCGGGCGCAGACCAGGTAGGAGAGGTCGGTGGCGGCCTTTGTCGTATAGACCGGATAGTCGGGGCAGCCGTTCACCTGGGCGCGCTTGATCTCTGAGTCCCAATAGGCGCCCTTGACCAGGCGGACCATCAGGCGGCGGCCGCTGGAGCGGGCGATTTCGGCGACGCGGGCGACAGCCAGGACGCCGCGCTTCTGATAGGCCTGGACCGCCAGGCCGAGGCCGCGCCAGTCGCCGAGTTCGGGCTCGCCGGCCAGCCGCTCGAGCAGCTTCAGCGAGATCACCAGGCGGTCAGCCTCCTCGGCGTCGATGGTGAAGTTGATGTCGTGGCGCGCGGCGATCAGGGCCAGCCGCTTGAGGCGCGGATAGAGCTCGGCCCAGACCCGGTCCTCGTGCGTCGCCTCATAGCGCGGCGACAGCGCCGAGAGCTTGACCGAGACGCCGTGGCCGGCCTCCGGACCCGCGCCCTTGCCGTGCTTGCCGACCGTCTCCAGGGCGTCGGCGTAGGCCTGCTCGTAGCGGGCGGCGTCGGCGGCGGTGCGGGCGCCTTCGCCCAGCATGTCGAACGAGCAGACCTGGCCTTCCTTGGCCGCGCGCTTGAGGGCCGCCTCGATGGTGCGGCCGAGCACGAACTGTTCGCCCATGATGCCGATCGCCTGGGCCACGGCGCGGCGCACGACCGGCTCGCCGATCCGCTCGGCCAGGCGGCGCAGGAAGCCGGGCGGGTCGCGGCGGGCCTCCTCGTCGACCTCGACCAGCCGGCCGGTCAGCATCAGGCCCCAGGTCGAGGCGTTGACGAACAGGCTTTCGGATTGGCCGAGGTGGCTGGCCCAGTCGGCGCCGCCGATCTTCTCGGCGATCAGCCGGTCGCGGGTCTCGGCGTCGGGGGTGCGCAGCAGCGCCTCTGCCAGGCACATCAGGGCCAGGCCCTCGCGGGTGCCGAGGCTGAACTCCTGCAGGAAGCTCTCGACCACGCCCTGGCGGTTGGCGGCCTTGCGGGCGGTGCGGACCAGGTGCTCGGCCTGGGCGCGGACGGCGACCTGCTGGTCGGCGCTCAGCGGCCGGGCGGCAAGCAGGGCGGTCACCGCTTCGGTTTCGTCGCGATACTTGGCGGCGGGATCGTCCAGGGCGGTCCAGGAGGTCATGTCGGCGGGGCCTTCGCGGGGTTGTTTCCTGTCGTCCGGCGTATCGAGTATGATGCCGAATGTCCGGCGGACGTTTGGGGCGTCCACCGGACAAATATCTTCAAAAGGTGCCGTGTGACGGAAATCGTGCAGCTCGATGACACCGACCGGCGGCTGCTGCGGGTGCTGCAGCGGGACGGGCGGATCAGCAACCTGGACCTGGCCCAGCAATGCCACCTGTCGCCGTCGGCCTGCTCGGACCGGGTGCGGCGGCTGCGCGAGCGCGGAGTGATCACCGGCTTTGCGGCGATCCTCGATCCGAAGGCCATCGACCGTGCGCTCCTGATCTTCGTGGAGGTGCAGCTCGACCGCACAACCGGCGACACCTTCAGCGAGTTCGCCCAGGCCGCACAAAGGACGTCGGAAATCCTCGAGTGCCACATGGTGGCCGGCGGCTTCGACTATCTGATCAAGGCGCGGGTCAGCCACATGGAGGCCTATCGCCGGTTCCTCGGCGAGGTGCTGGTGGCCATGCCGGGGGTGCGCGAGACGCGGACCTATGCGGTGCTAGAGGAGGTGAAGTCGGTGACCGAGCTGCCGGTGTAGCTGATTTTCCTCCCCCGCTGCGCAGGGGAGGAAGGAGAGCTCAATACCCGGCCTTACGGTTGACCAGGCCTTCGGGCGGCTGGCCGGCGCGGAAGCGGGCGATGTTGGCGGCGATGACGGCGCTGGCCGAGACCGGGTCGGTGATCGCGGCCACGTGCGGGGTGACGGTGATCTGCGGGTGTGACCAGAACGGGTGCTTGCGTTCCAGCGGCTCGGCCTCGAAGACGTCGAGCACGGCGTGCGACAGCTGGCCGGCGTCGAGGGCGGCGATCAGATCCTCCTCGACCAGGTGGGCGCCGCGGGCCAGGTTGATGATCGCCGCGCCCCGCTTCATGCGCGCGAAGGCCGGGGCGCTGAGGATGCCGCGGGTTCGGTCGGTCAGCGGCAGCAGGTTGACGACGATGTCGCTGGTGGCCAGCAGGGTGTCGAGATCGCCGAGCCGGCGGCTCCAGCCGTAGGTCTGAAAGCCGATGGATTCCAGCAGGTTGGCGGCGACGCTGGCCAGCTCGCCATAGCCGAGGAAGCCGACGCGGCGCTCCGCGGCCGGCGGCTGGGGCAGCTGGCGCCAGAGGCCGCGGCGCTGCTGGGCCGCGTAGGCCGGGACCTGGCGGTGCAGGTAGAGCACGTGGGCGGCGGTCGCCTGGGCCATCTGGGCGGCCAGGGCAGGATCGACGAGGCGGGCGATCGGCACGCGCGGCAGGCTGGGATCGTCGAGCAGGCTGTCGACCCCCGCCCAGGCCGACTGCACGAAGGCGAGGTTCGGCAGGCTCGCCAGCACGCCGCGGCCCGGATTGGCGACGATGGCGATCTCTGTCGCGTGCGAGGGCTCGGCGGTGATCGTCTCGCCCGGCAGGGCGGCGCGAAGGGCCTCCAGCCAGCGGGTCTGGGCGTCGGGGGCGAGGCGATTCAGGAAGGTTATGGCCATGGGCTTCCAGTAGCCTCCCGATAGGGTCTTGCGCGAGCCCGGTTTTGGGGGCGAGGCTCGCGCCCATGAAACTCACCGCGCAAGATTCATCCATCCTCAGCCGCCTGGCCGGGGAGGAAGACGATATTCTGGGCCGCGCCGTGGAATGGTGCGCCCTATCGTCAGGCAGCCGAAACCTGCCGGGACTGGAGGCCCAGCGCGCGATGCTGGAGGGCGTCATGCGCCAGCTGCCCGGCGAGCTCGAGAACGTAGCCCTGGCCGACAGCCACGAGGTCGCCGCCGACGGGACGCTGAGCGCCCAGGCCCACCCCGACGCGCTGATGCTGACCGTGCGCCCGCAGGCGCCGGTGCAGGTGGTGCTGACCGGCCACTACGACACCGTCTATCCGGCCGGGACGCCGTTCACCGCGGTGACCAAGCGGGCGGACGGGGCGCTGAACGGACCGGGCCTGGCCGACATGAAGGGCGGGATCAGCGTCATGCTGGCGGCGCTGCGGGCGTTCGAGGACCATCCGGACAAGGGCGAGGTCGGCTACCGGGTGCTGCTGTCGCCCGACGAGGAGATCGGCTCGCTGGCCTCGGGGCCGGTGCTGGCCAAGCTGGCGGCGGGCGGGCATGTCGGCCTGACCTATGAGCCGGCCATGGCCGGCGGGGCGCTGGCCGCCCAGCGCAAGGGCTCGGGCAACTTCCACGCTGTGGTGCGCGGCCGCGCGGCCCATGCCGGCCGCGACTTCGACAAGGGCCGCAACGCCATCGCCGCGGCCGCGGACCTGGCGGTGCGGCTGGCCGCCGCCAACGGCCAGCGCGAGGGGGTGACCCTGAACGTCGCGCGCATCGACGGCGGCGGGCCGCTGAACATGGTGCCGGACGTGGCGGTGGTGCGCTTCAACATCCGCCTGCCCGACGCAGAGGCCGCCGCCTGGGCGCTGGCCTATGTGCAGGCGCAAGTCGCCGCCACCGGCGCCGATGGGATCGAGGCGGAGCTGCACGGCGGCTTCACCCGCCCGGCCAAGCCGTTCACTCCGGCCCAGCAGCAGCTGTTCGGGGCGGTGAAGGACGCCGGCGCCCTGATCGGCCAGCAGATCACCTGGGCGCCGTCCGGCGGGGTCTGCGAGGGCAACAACCTGTTCGCCGCCGGCCTGCCGAATGTCGACACCCTGGGGGTGCGCGGCGGCGACATCCATTCGCACGACGAATACGCCTGGCCCGAGAGCTTCGTCGAACGCGCGCAGCTGTCGGCGCTGATCCTCGCCAAGCTGGCCAGCGGCGAGATCCCGGCGGCGCAGATCAAGGCGGCGATGGGGGCGGGTTAGCGGGAACCCGCCGCCGCAGGGAGCCTAGGCGAAGGCGAAGTCCTGGGCCGTCAGGTTGCACCGTGTCGGCGCCGACCATGGACATCTTCGAGGCCAGCGCCTGGAGGTTCGCTGCGTCGCCAGAGCGAGTTGAAAATTGGCTAGCATTGGCGGGGCCGCGGGCTTCGTCGTCCGGCAAGCTGGATTGATCGATCGGGCGCAGCATGCCGGCGCCGGTCGACGGCGCCGCGCCGGCGTGGCCTGTGTGCGGCAACCTCCATCGGTGTCATTCCAAGGAGGTCTTCGTGAAGCGTTTGATCCTGGCGGCGGTGATCGCCGCGACCGCGGCGGGGGCCGCGCCGGCGGTGTTCGCCGCGACGGGCCCGCAGCCGATCAATCTGGGCGATCCGAAGCTGAAGCGTCCGGGCCAGCTGAAATTCGATGCGGCGGCGGAGGCGCAGAAGGACGCCTTCAGGACGTTCGGCGCGGTCTCGTGCAACGACTGTGAGGGCGGGGTCAGTTTCGATTCCGCCGCCAAGAAGTTCCTCGATCTGCGCGACATGTGGGCCTTCGACAGCGCGCTGGGCGGACTTGAGGTCGGCCAGTCGCTGAACTGGCGCGGCCGCGCCTCGGTCGGGAAGATCACCGCGGTCAGCGCCGAGGCGGTCGGGCCGTTCGCCTGCAAGCAGCTGCGCTGGGAGCTGACGCGCGGCAAGGAGACCCGCGCGCGGGACGGCCTGGTCTGCCGGGGCAAGTCCAATCCCGACGCCGACAACGAGCGCTGGCTGGAGGTGTTCTGAGGCGGCGATGGGCCGGGGGCGCTCGGCCTGACGAACGGCGGGACGATTGATGGGCGTAGAGCCGCCATGTCGCCGCACGGCTGCGCGTGATCGTTGACAGGGATATGCGGCTCAGATTCTGTCGCTCGCGGGGAAACGCGGGGGCGTAGGATGGCGGGCAGGTCCCACCAGGGGGCGGCGCGACGAGAGAACCTGCTGCTCGTCGTGTTGGGGCTGACCTACATCGGGGTGTTCGCGTTTTGCGACGCCTTGACGCGGGACGCGCAAGGCATGCCGGCGCTCTGGCCGGTGAACGCCATCGCCGCGGCGGGGCTGTTGCATTTCGGCCGGGCCCGGCGATTTGCATTCCTGGCGATATGCGTCGTGACGCAACTGGTCGGGCACGCCCTGGCCGGGGACCCCTGGGGGCTGGTGGCGATCTACACCGGGCTCGACACGACCGAGGCCGTGCTGCTGGCGGCCGTGGCGTCGCGCGCGACCCGCGGGCGGGCGCGAATCCGCAGCGTCAGGGAGGCGCTGCTGGTCATCGGGACGGCGGCGCCCGTCAGCGCGGCGATGGCGGCGATCGGCGCCACGCTCACCGATCTCATGCTGGGCCGGGACTTCGGCACGGTCTTCGTGGGCTGGCTGTTCTGCTGCGTGCTGGGCATGGCGATCGCCCTGCCGGCGACGCTGGTGCTGCTGGACGACCACCCCTGGACCCACAACCCACGGCCGGCGCCCTGGGTCAGGGTCGGCATCTACGCCCTGGTGATGGCGGCCACGCTCGTGGCCTTTGCGCAGGCCGAGGGCTGGATGGCGTTCGTGGTGTTTCCCGCCGCGACGCTCGCCGCGTTCCGGCTCGGTCCGAAGGGGGCGGCCTGGAGCGCGGTCATCGTGGCGGCGCTGGCCATGCCGCTGTTCGCGCTCGGGGCGACGACGATGGGCGAGACGGCGACCTGGGCCGCCGTCGACCGCATCCGCCTGGGTCAGGTGTTCATCACCATGATGTTCCTGACGACGCTGGCCTTGGCGCTGTCCCTCTACCGGCAGCACCGGCTCAGGGACCTGGTGCTTCGCCGCAATCGTCACCTGGCCGCGGCGCGGGAGCGGGCGCAGGCGGCGAACAGGGCCAAGAGCGAGTTCCTGGCGACCATGAGCCACGAGCTGCGCACGCCGCTGAACAGCGTCCTGGGGTTCGCGAGCGTGATCGACGAGACCGAGGACCTCTCGGCCGAGGGGCGGCGGAGGATGGCGCTGATCGCTGCGGCGGGGCGCTCGCTCGTGACCCTGGTCGACGACGTGCTGGAGTTCGCGCGGCTGGAGGCCGGGCGCTTCGAGTTGACGCCGCAGGCGGCCAATCCGCTGGTCGTGGTCCGCGAAACCGCAGGGATCGTCGCCGCCGCCGCCGCCGAGAAGGGGCTTGAGCTGCGGGTGAGCGCGAGCGGCGACGAGGACGCCCGCTTCCAGATCGACCCCAATCGTCTGCGCCAGATCGTCCTGAACCTGCTGAACAATGCGGTGAAGTTCACCAGCCAGGGGAGCGTCCGGGTCGCCGCCGAGATCGCCGAGGAGCCCGGCGGCCACATCTTCCGGCTGGAGGTCCGCGACAGCGGCATCGGGATGAGCCCCGCCGAGATGGACCGGATCTTCGAGCGGTTCTCGCAGGCCGACAGCTCGATCCGCCGGCGTTTCGGCGGGACCGGCCTCGGGCTAGCGATCTCGAAGTCGCTGGTCGAGCTGATGGGCGGGCAGATCGGCGTCGAGAGCGCGCCGGGCGAGGGAGCTACGTTCCGGGTGAGCGTACCGCTGGGCGCGCCCGAAACGGCCGATCAGCGCCCGCCCATGGCCGCGCCGGCGGCGGCGACCGGGACGGGGCGGGTGCTGGTGGTCGACGACCACCCGATGAACCGCGAGCTCTGCAAGCTGCTGCTGGAAATGGAAGGCTACGAGGTAGCGATGGCCGAGGATGGCGACGACGCCGTCCGGATGGCGGGCGAGCGCGACTTCGACGTCATTCTCATGGACATCCGCATGCCCCGCATGGACGGCCTGACGGCGACGCGGGCGATCCGGGCGCTGGATGGGCGGCGCGGGCGGACCCCGATCATCGCGGTGACCGCCGAGGCCCTGCCCGAGCAGGTCGCCCGCTTCCGCGAGGCCGGGATGATCGACCATATCCCCAAGCCGATCGCGCAGACCGAGCTTTACGACAAGATCAACCGCTGGATCGAGCACTGAGCCGCGCGGGTCGGCGCCTGATGTCCATCCCGTCTCCACGCCTGCTCATCACAGGGCGGCGAGTCCTTGAGCCCGCGCCGGGCGGCGCCTAAGTCTCGGGCGCGCCGCGGCGGAGTTCGCGGGGGTCGGCAGGGAGCGTTCGGTGGTCCGGTTCTATCAGCTCCTCGCCAATAACCTGCTGGCGAACATCACCAATTTCACGGTGTGGTTCGCGCTGACCTTCTGGATCTATTTGGAGACCCGCTCGGTCTTTGCGACGGGGATGGTGGCCGGGATCTATCTGGTGCTGACCGCGGCCACCGGCATCTGGTTCGGGAGCCTGGTCGACCATCACCGCAAGCGAACCGTGATGCTGGCCTCGAGCGCGGTGTCGTTCGGCCTCTACGCCCTGGCGTTCGCCGCCTATGGCCTGGCGCCGGCCGGCAGCCTGAGCGATCCCTACGGGGCGCCGGTGTGGATCCTGGTGGCGCTGGTCATGCTGGGCGTCATCGCCGGCAATATCCGCAGCATCGCCCTGCCGACCCTGGTGACGCTGATGATCCCGGAGGAACGGCGCGACAAGGCCAACGGCCTGGTCGGCATGGTCTCGGGCGTCGGGTTCCTGACCACCTCGGTGATCAGCGGCTTTCTGGTCGCCTGGGGCGGCATGGTCTCGACGCTGATCTTTGCGCTGGCCTGCACCGCCGCGGCCTTCGCCCACCTGCTGTTCGTGCGGCTGGACGAGGACGCCGCGGCCCCGGCGACGCCGCACGAGCATCGCAAGGTCGACATCGCCGGCACCATCAAGGTGATCGCCGCGGTTCCAGGCCTGTTCGCGCTGATCTTCTTCGCCACCTTCAACAACTTCCTCGGCGGGATCTTCATGGCGCTGATGGACGCCTACGGCCTGTCGCTGGTGAAGGTGCAGACCTGGGGCCTGCTGTGGGGGCTGCTGTCGACGGCGTTCATCCTCAGCGGCCTGCTGATCTCGCGCACCGGCCTGGGGCGCAGCCCGCTGCGGACGCTGCTGCTGGTCAACCTGATCAGTTGGGCGGTGTGCTGCGTCTTCACCCTGCAGCCGTCGATCACGCTGCTGATCGCCGGCTGCTTCGTCTGGATGTTCCTGGGCCCCTACGCCGAGGCGGCCGAGCAGACGACCTTGCAGAAGGTGGTGCCGTTCGAGCGGCAGGGGCGGGTGTTCGGCTTCGCCCAGTCGGTGGAGCAGGCGGCCTCGCCGCTGACCGCCTTCCTGATCGGACCGCTGACCCAGTTCATCTTCATCCCGCTGATGACCACCGGGGCCGGCGCCGAGGCGATCGGCGATTGGTTCGGACGCGGCGAGGATCGCGGCATCGCGCTGGTCTTCACCCTGGCCGGGGTGGCCGGGGTGATCGTGACGCTGATCGCCTTCAATTCCAGCTACTACCGCCAGCTGGCGCGGGCCTACGCCAAGGGCGAGGGACAGGCCGCCGAGCTCGGGGCGGCCTAGTCCCGATGCGCCGCGTGAGACGGCGCATCGGAGCTGGTCGTCAGTTGCGGTAGCTGGGGTCGATCCGGTCCAGCTTGCGCAGCAGGGCCGGCCAGGCGAGCCCTTCGGCCAGGCGCTTCATGCCGGCCGGCGCGGTCTGGTGCTCGACCTTCTCCTCGACGCCCTGCGGCGGGTTGTAGAGCCCGTCGCGGCCGGCGCTGAGCATCAGCACCTGGGCCTCGCAGGCGCGCTCCAGGTAGTACATGCGCAGGAAGGCGTGAGCGACGCTCTCGCCCACGGTCAGGGTGCCGTGGTTGCGCAGGATCATGGCGTTCTTGGTCCCGAGGTCGGCGACCAGGCGCGCGCGCTCGCCTAAGTCCGTCGCGATGCCTTCGAAGTCATGATAGGCGACGTCGTGACGGGCGATCATCGCGGTCTGGGTGTGGGGCAGCAGGCCCTCGGCCATGGCCGAGACCGCCTGGCCGTGCGGGGTGTGCAGGTGCAGGACGGCGTGGGCGTCCTCGCGGCCCATGTGGATCGCCGAGTGGATCACGAATCCGGCCTTGTTCACCGGCTGGCGCGCGTCCATCACCCGGTTGCCGTCGACGTCGATCTTCACCAGCGAGGAGGCGGTGATCTCGTCGAACATGTGGGTGTAGGGGTTGATCAGGAAGTGGTGTTCCGGCCCCGGAACCCGCGCCGACAGGTGAGTGAAGATCAGGTCGTCCCAGCCGTAATGGGCCACCAGGCGGTAGGCGGCGGCGAGGTCGACGCGCAGCGCCCATTCCTCCTCGGACACCTGATCGCGGATCGACGGGGCCTCGGCGCACGTCTCGGTCATGGTCGTCATGGCCAGTCTCCTCCTTCTGTTGGCTCCGTCCTCGCACGGGCGCGAGGCGCAGATTGTCGCCGAATTGACAATTGGCGGCGCGTGGCGATGTTTTCCCGATGATCCCGATCACCGATCCCTGGTTCGCCGCGCTGCCGGCGCCGCGCCGCGAGGCGCTGCTGGCGCGGGCGCGGACGAGCAGCGCGGGCGCCGGGACGCGGGTCTATGGGCTGGGCGACCCGCCGGACGGGCTGTGGGCGGTGGCCGAGGGCGAGGTGCGGCTGGTCTCCTATCCGGCCGTCGGCATGGAGTCGGTGGCGATGATCCTGGGGCCCGGCGCGTGGTTCGGCGAGCTGTCGGTGATCGACGGCGGGCCGCGGCCGCACGATGCGGTGGTGGTCAAGCCAGCGCGGCTGCTGCACGTCGCCCTGGCGGCGGTCGAGCAGGTCGCCGAGGCCCATCCGCTGCTCTTTCGCGATCTCGGGGTGCTGATCTGCTCGCGCCAGCGCTCGGCGCTGACCTTCATGGCCCACAGCATCGCCCAGCCGATCGGGGTGCGGCTGGCGCGGACCCTGGCCGGGGCGGCGCGCAGCTCCGGCGGGGCCGAACTGCACGTGCGCCAGGAGGACCTGGCGGCGATGATCGGGGTGTCGCGCCAGACCATCAACAAGGAGCTGAAGGCGCTGGAATGCGCCGGGATGGTGCAACTGGCCTATGGCCGGATCGTGGTGCGCGACGCCCAGCGGTTGCGAACGGTCGGGGACGTCTAGGCGACGTGTCGGCGAACGATGTTCGCCGGCCTTGACAGGGGGCCTGCGTTGGCAGGCCATGTCGCCTCGCAGCCGCGACCTCCTCGCGCTGAACGAAAGGAACGGGCGATGTCACTGCGTATCAACGGCGAGGCGCCGAACTTCACCGCGCAGACCACCGAAGGGAAGATCAACTTCCACGACTGGATCGGCGACAGCTGGGCGATCCTGTTCTCGCACCCCAAGGACTTCACGCCGGTGTGCACGACCGAGCTGGGCTACATGGCCAAGCTCAAGCCGGAGTTCGACAAGCGCAACACCAAGGTCATCGGCCTGTCGGTCGACCCGGTCGACAATCACGCCCGCTGGGCGCAGGACATCGCCGAGACGCAAGGGACGGCGCCGAACTTTCCGATGATCGGCGACACGGATCTGGCGGTCTCCAAGCTCTACAACATGCTGCCTGAGGAGACGGCCGGCGGATCGGACGGACGCACGGCCGCCGACAACGCCACGGTGCGCACGGTGTTCATCATCGGCCCCGACAAGAAGATCAAACTGATGCTGGCCTATCCGATGACCACGGGCCGAAACTTCGACGAGATCCTGCGGGTGCTGGATTCGATCCAGCTGACCGCCAAGCACCGGGTGGCGACGCCGGTGAACTGGAAGCAGGGCGAGAAGGTGATCATCGCCGGCTCGGTGTCGGACGACGAGGCCAAGACCATCTATCCGAACGGCTGGGACGCCCCGCGTCCGTATCTGCGGATCGTGCCGCAGCCGCAGTAGCGGGCCTTCACATGGCGGCCGCGCAGGCGCCGAGCACGATCCAATTGGATCGTGCTCGAGTCTTGGTGGGAGCATTTTCTTCGCCGAACCGGCATCCACTTCGGCGGAAAATGCTCTAGCGTCCGCCGCCGGCCAGCGAGCCGGAATCGAGAAGGGGAGAACGCCAGATGTTTTCGCATGTAATGGTCGGCACCAACGACCTGACCCGCGCCAAGGGTTTCTATGACCAGCTGCTGGGGGCGCTGGGCGTGTCGCCCGGCTTCGTCGACGGCCACCGGGTGTTCTACATGAGCCCGACCGGCGTGTTCGCGGTGTCGCTGCCGATCGACGGCGAGGCGGCGACCATCGGCAACGGCAGCACGGTCGGCTTCAACTGCGCCAGCGCCGAGCAGGCCGACGCCTGGCACGCGGCGGGCGTGGCCGCCGGCGGGACCAGCATCGAGGAGCCGCCGGGCGTGCGCGCCGGGACGACGGGCAAGCTCTACCTGGCCTATCTGCGCGATCCGGACGGCAACAAGCTCTGCGCCCTGCACCGGATGTAGGCTAGGCCTCCACGGCGGCCGGCGCCGGGCCAAATCGATTTGGGCCCGGCGTCCCGGCCGAACCGAGCATCCAGACCAGCCCCGCCAGGGTGAGCAGATAGACCATGTTGTTGAGCAACAGGGCGGCGAACAACGGCATGATCGGCGCGTCGGTCATGAAGCTGTCGATCAACGCTCTGAACCCGAAGATGCCGAAAGCCAGGAAGGGCAGGGGGACAAGCCCCCATAGGCCCGAGCGGCCGGTGTCGTGCAGCCGCCGGGCGACAGCCGCGCCCAGCAGGGCGACCGCGCCGGCGGCCACGAGGCCAGTGGTGGTCAGCAGATAACCGAAGTCCGGGGTCAGTTCGGGGTGAGAGCCTTCGATCTGGACCGAGACCTGACCCGGGCCCCGATGGACGGTGGTCAATTCGGGATGTTCGGCTGCGAAGCTGTTGATGGCCTCGAACGTCTTGTTCACTTCGATGACGAACGGCGCGCACATGGCGACGAAGGCCAGGGCGAGGATCAGAGAGGCGTAGGGCCAGAAGCGGCCGGAGGAATCGCGGCCCTCGAATTGCGCCAGGCGGGTCAGGCCCGCAACGATCGGATTGCTCATGTCTTCCCCCTTTATGGAGAAGGTTGCTACCTTGGGTCGCGTCTGGCAATCCCTTGGTGTGGGCCTGTGCGGTCAGGCGCACTGGCCTGCGCCACGAGGCGGGCCTATAGCAGCGGCCTCTCGGAGGGGCCGGTTTGTTTGCTGAGTTGGGGCCGCAGGCCGTGGCGATGTTGTGCGTGGCGGCGCTGACGGCGGGGTTCGTCGATGCGATCGCCGGCGGCGGCGGGCTGATCACCGTGCCGGCGCTGCTGGCCGTCGGCGTCGACCCGGTCTCGGCCATCGCCACCAACAAGGTGCAGGGCAGCGTCGGGACCGCCTCGGCGACCTGGACGTTCTGGCGGGCCGGCCACATCGAGCTGCGGGCCATCAGGGTCGCGCTGGTCATGGTGCTGATCGGCGCGGTGGCGGGCGGGCTCGCGGTGATGGTGGTCGACACTCGTTGGCTGATGCTGCTGCTGCCGGTGATGCTGATCGCCATCGCGCTCTATTTCCTGCTGGGCCCGAAGATCGGCGCGCAGGACCAGCACGCCCGGCTGGGGCCGCTGGGCTATGGCCTGGTCGCCGGCGGCATCGGGTTTTACGACGGCTTTTTCGGCCCGGGCGCGGGGTCGTTCTACACGCTCAGCCTGGTGACGCTGCTGGGCATGGGGCTGGTGCGGGCGACGGCGCACACCAAGGCGCTGAACCTGACCAGCAACCTCGTCTCAGTGGTGGTGCTGGGGCTGGGCGGCCATGTGCTGTGGGCGCTGGGCGGGGCGATGGCGGTCGGCCAGTTCATCGGCGGGCGGCTGGGCTCGCGCGCGGCGATGCGCTGGGGGCCGCGGCTTATCCGGCCGCTGCTGGTGGCGATCTCGCTGGCCATGACCGCCAAGCTGCTGGCCGACCCGGCCAACCCGCTGCGCGAGATGATCGGCAGGCTGCTCGGCTAGGCGTCTAGGTGACTAGGCGGGCGTTGGGGCCGGGGTGTCGATGGCGGGCGTCGAGCGCTCGCCCAGCACCACGGCCAGGCTGCCGGCGACGATCAGCAGGCCGCCGCCGGCCAGCGCCAGGGTCAGCTGGTCGCCGAACAGGGCCACGCCGATGCCCGCGCCCATCAGCGGTTCGATGTTGATGAACACCCCGGCGCTGGCCGCGCCGACCCGGGCCGAGCCGAACTGCCAGGCGGCGGTGGCGACCAGGGTCGAGAGCACGCCCTGGCCGACGATGCCGGCCCAGGCCGCGCCGCTGAGGTCGAGCCGGGGCGGGCCGTGCATGACGAGCGCGATCGGCAGGATGGTCAGGGCGGCGATGACCACCGTGACCGCCGGGATCGCCATCGGGCTGGCGGTCTTGGGAGCGCGGCGCAGGACCAGCAGCCAGGCCAGGAAGATCAGCAGAGCGATCAGCGACAGGGCGACGCCGAACGGCGAGGAGCCGGCGTCCGGCTTGCCGGCGATCAGGGCCGCGCCGAGAGTGGCGGCGGCGACCCCGGCCCAGGAGGCGCGGCTGACCCGCTCGCCGAGGATACGGGCCGAGACTGCGATCAGCGCCGGCATGGCCCCGACCAGCAGGGCGGCGAGGGTGACGCTGACATGGGCCAGGCCCTCGAACTGGACCATGAAGGCCACGCCGTAGAGCGCGCCGGCCGCCAGCACCGGCGGCGAGCGGAACAGCGCCCGGGTCTCAGCGTCGCGGAACGCGAACGGGGCCGCCGCGAGCGCGGCGACCGCGAAGCGCAGCAGCACCATATGGGCGGCGTCGGTCTCGCGCAGGGCGAGCTTTCCAAGAGGAAAGCCCAGCCCCCAGAAGGCGCCTGCGGCGAAAAGAGCGAGAAAGGCGAGGCGCTTCATGGGGCGCTTCGTGCCCTATTGCGCCGGTGAAGGCGAGAGGGCTTGCCGCAGGGGATTTCGGTGACGCTGTCGCAAGCTTCGCTGTTTTGGCATTCTCGTCGTCGCGACAGACCTGGGGGTGGATGTGGAAATTCCGAAGTATGCGGCCATGGAGATCGAACGCAGGTTCCTGGTCACGCATTGCCCCGATCTGTCGGGCGCGCGCATGCGGGTCATCGAGGACGTCTACCTCGCGGGCACCCGGATGCGGCTGCGAGCGATCACCCACGCGGACGGGCGGCCTGCCGAGTACAAGCTCTGCAAGAAGTACCCTTCGGCCGAGGCGCTACGCGGGCCGATCGTGAACCTCTACCTTTCGGCGCAGGAGCACGCCCTGATGGCGGCGCTGCCGGGCGCCGCGGTGCGCAAGCGGCGCTACAGCATGCCGTGGGCGGCGTTCAGCATCGACGTGTTCGAAGGCGAGCTGTCAGGACTGATCCTGAGCGAGGTGGAGGCGGATTCCGTCGAGGAGGTTGCACGGATCGGCCTGCCGCCGTGGGTTTCCCAGGAAGTGACGACTGACCCGTTCTTCACGGGCGGCGCCCTGTCGCGGACGTCGGCGGAGGATCTGCGGCGGCGACTGGAGGCGCTCTAAGTCGGCGGAAAGCCCTCGGGCAATTCCGGAAGCGCGACGGCGGGGTCGTACCAGGTCGCGCCGTCCGATCGCCAGATGTGCCACTGGCGTGCGGCCTCGATCGGGGTGTCGAGGCAGCCCAGCCGCAGCATGACCGTGGGGCGGCCGGCGCGTTCGGCGGCGATCTGGGAGCCGCATTCGGAACAGAAGTGACGCAGCTTGCCGGGCGACGACTCGAACGACTTGCGGGCCGCATCGCCCCTGATCCAGCGGAACCGGTCCCTCGGGACCGCCGCGAGGCTGGAGAACGCCGCGCCGTGGGCCTTGCGGCAGGTCTCGCAATGGCAGTGGATGACGCCCTCGATCTCGGCGTCGGCCTCGTAGGCCACGCGGCCGCACAGGCAGGATCCGGTCAACATGGGCGCGCTTCTCCGACTAAGCTGGACAGCTCACAGTGACGCGCGGCCGGGCGCCCTGCAACGGCCGGTCGGCCGCCAGAGAAAAATCAGGGCGGGCGTCGCAAGGCCGGCTGGTGGTTCGTCCTTGGGAGAGGAGGACGACATGACCGTGACCATCACCGCGTTCGAAAATTCCCCCGACCGCGGCCGCGGCCTGGCGCGCGACATGCGAGTCCGCTGGGCGCTGGAGGAAGTCGGCCAGCCCTATGAGGTTCGGCTGGCGTCGTTCGCAGCGATGAAGGCGCCGGCGCACGTGGCGCTGCATCCGTTCGGACAGATCCCGACCTACGAGGAAGGCGGGCTGGTTCTGTTTGAGTCTGGGGCCATCGTACTGCACATCGCCGAGCGATCCGCGGGGTTGTTGCCGACGGACCCGGTCGCCCGGGCCCGGGCGACCGCCTGGATGTTCGCCGCGCTGAGCACCGTGGAGCCGCCGATCGTCGAGCGTTCGATGGCGACGATTGTGGAGCGCGACGAGCCCTGGTTCGAGGCGCGGCTGCCGATGCTCGACGCGCGGGTCCGCCAGCGGCTGGGCGAGCTGTCGCGTCGGCTGGGCGAGGCCGAATGGCTGGACGGCGCGTTCAGCGCCGGCGATCTGATGATGGTGACGGTGCTGCGCCGGCTGGCGGGATCGGGCCTGCTGGAGGCGCATCCGAACATCTGCGCCTACATCGCCCGAGGCGAGGCGCGGCCGGCCTATCAGCGCGCGTTCGAGGCTCAGTTGGCGGTGTTCACGGCCGCGTCGGGCCGATAGGCTCCTGGCCCATGACCGAGCATCGGATCTATTCGACGAGCGTGGCGAGCGTCTATCCGCACTATGTCGCCAAGGCCGAACGCAAGGGGCGCACCAAGGCGCAGGTCGATGAGATCATCAGCTGGCTGACCGGCTATGAGCCCGGCGAGCTCGATCAGAAGATGGCGGCCAGTTTCGAAGACTTCTTCGCCCAGGCCCCGGCGATGAACCCGGCGCGGGCGCTGATCAAGGGCGTCGTCTGCGGCGTGCGGGTCGAGGACATCCAGGAGCCGACCATGCGCGAGATCCGCTATCTGGACAAACTGGTCGACGAACTGGCCAAGGGGAAGGCGATGGAGAAGATCCTGCGCCAGTAGGGGCGTTGCAGCGAGGGGGAGCCATGGACGAGACCGAAGAGCTGATCGAGCTGTGCATACGCACGCTGGTCTCGCAGATGATCCCGGCGCCCGGCGTCGAACTGCACGTCACCCGCCGCTGCGTGCTGGGCCTGACCGACGAGCCGGCCGCCGACTTCAACCGGCTGATCCTGGGCGCCGATCCGCAGGGCGAGGGCTTTCTGGTCCGGGCGGCGGCGCTGGCGAAGGCGCGCGGCCGGCCGTTGGTGGCGACGATGAGCCCGCGCGCGGCGGACACGCTGGCCCCGGTCGCGACGCGCCTGGGGTTCGCCCCCGTCGGCGCAGCGCCGCTGATGGTGCTGCGTGCAGGCACGCCGGTTGAGCCCGGCCGCCCGATGAAGGTCGTCCCCGCGCTGGGACCTGAGCTGGCCCAGGTCGCCGGCGACCTGATCGCCTCGGCCTTCGACACGCCGCGCGACGTCATCGCCAGGTGCATCGACGTCTGCATGACGCCGACTGCGGGCGTGGAGACATATATCGCCTGGGGCGACGACGGTCCGATGTGCACGGTCTCGGTGACGCCGACGGGCGACACGGGCGCGATCTCGCTGATGGCCACGCCGCCGGAGCATCAACGCAAGGGCGCGGGCCGCGCCCTGCTGAGCCATGTGATCGACGACTATCGGCGGCGCGGCATGACGCGGTTCCACCTGGGGGCCACCGAGGCCGGTCGGCCGCTCTACGAGAGTCTCGGCTTCGAGGTGGTCGCGGACCTTCCGGTCTGGCTGCTGACGGCCGAGGCCTAGAGCAATTTCCGATCTGATTAGATCGGAAATTGCTCGTGACTCTTTGAATTTATAGCATTTTCTTCGCCGAACCGGCGGCCGCCTCGGCGGAAAATGCGCTAGAGGCCCGCCAGCCAGGCGGCGTCGCGCGACGAGGGGCGGCGGTGCAGCCGGCGCTCGAGCAGGGCCTGGGCCTTGTCCGCCGCGCCGGCGCGCATCAGCGCCACCAGCAGGGTGTCCTCGATCACCTGGCGCTGGGCGCCGCTGCCGCCGATCCGCACCACGGCGCCGGCGACCGGCTCCAGGGTTCGGACGCAGGCGGCGTAGTCGGCGTCGGCGAAGGCCTGGGCGGCGCGACCAATGGCGGGGACCACCTCGGCGAGGGCGACCCCGCGCGGGTCGGCCTCCAGCGTCGCGATGCGCCGGCCCAGGGCCTCGCGGCCGGCGGTGGCGGCCTCGATCAGCGCCAGGTGGGCGTCGACGAAGGCGTGGCCGGGCTTGGGGAAGGCCTGGCGCGCATAGCCGGCGACCTGCTCCCAGCCGGCCTGTGGCGCGCCGTGGCCGTAGAGGTCAAGCCGCCAGAGGAACGAGGCGGCGTCGCTGACGACGTTGATCGGCAGGCCCCGCGAGACGCCGGGGCGGACCTGGTCCTCGTAGATCCGCAGCGCGGCGGCGGCGTCGCCCTGTTCGAGCGCGACCAGGGCGGCGTGCCAGGCGAGGTGGCCGTGCAGGACGCCGGCGCGGTCGTAGGACGGCAGCCAGCCGGCGATCAGGGCTTGGGCGGCCTCGCCGTCGCCGCCCTCGAACATGGCGTGGGCCAGGGCGTGGACGGCGTTGGCGTTGGCGGTGCGCAGCGCCAGGGCCCGTTCGATCATGTCGCGGCCGCGGGCGACCTCGCCGTTCTCGACCAGGGCCCAGCCGTGGCTGGTCAGGAACCACCAGTCGTCGTCGGCGAAACTCGCGGCGTGGCGGGCGCAGAGATCGACGCGGGCCTGGTCGTGGTCGGCCATGCCTGAGAACGCGAACAGGCCGAACGCGCCGAGCGGCATCGACAGCACCAGCACGTCGCGGGGCCAGCGGTCGGCGTGGGCGAGGGCGGCGGTCAAGGCCTCGGCCGAGCGGCCGGTGAAGGCGAGCTCCAGGACCTCGACGTGGCTCCTTTCCCGCTCGGTTCCCGATTTGGCGACCAGCGTGCGGGCGGCGGCGACCTGCTCGCGCATCTGCTGCGGCTGGGCGTTCAGCGCATAGGCGCGGGCGCGGCCGGCGCGGGCCAGGGCGAAGTCCGGATCGGCGGCGATCGCCGCGTCGAACGCGGCCTCGGCGCCGGGCCAGGCGGCGAGGATCAGGCGCACGCCCTCGCGATAGTGCTCGGCGGCCTCGGCGGAGGTGGTCGAAAGCGGCAGGTCGTGGGTGTCGAGGTGCATGGTGGGAAGACTATAGGCATGGCGGCCATCCCGACCACGTCTAGTCGACGCGGTCAGCCGAATATCCGCGGCCCTGACGGTGGAAGCGCTAGCGCTGGCCCGCCGTCACCGGGGCGCCGGTGAAGGGCTTGGCGTCCTTCATCAGGATGTGGGAGGCGATCTTGTCGACGCCGAGGCCTTCCTGCAGCAGGCGGTCGGCCAGTTCGCCCCAGGCGCGGACGTCGGGGCAGACGACCTTGATCAGGTAGTCGAAGGGGCCAGAGACCTGGGCGGCCTCGACCACCTCGGGGATTTCGGAGAGCACGGCCTCGAAGTGCAGCAGGTCGGCGGGGCGATGGCTCTTGAGCGTGACCTCGCCATAGATGGTGACGGTCGGGCGGATGCGCTCGATGTCCAGGCGGGCGTGGTAGCCGAGGATCAGGCGCTCGGCCTCCAGGCGGCGCACGCGGGCCAGGCAGGCGCTGGGCGAGAGGGCGACCTTGTCGGCCAGGGCCTGGTTGGTGATGCGGCCGTCGGCCTGCAGATTCGCCAGGATCTTGAGGTCGATCCGGTCGAGCGAAGGATATCCGTCCAAGGCCTGTTCCCGCCGCAGTATCTGCGGAGCAAGACCTGGTCTTCCGCCGCCCATTTTGACCAAGCCCTAGCACAATAAGACTCTAAGGCTTCGATGATTTCTGCGGAGGATGCCATGATCAACACCGGCGTCGTGATCCGCCCGGCCGCCCTGACCGACCTTGAATCCCTGCATGCCCTGGCGCTGAGCGCCGGGCTCGGCATGACCAATCTGCCGCCCTGCCGCGAGCGCCTGCTGGGCCTGCTCAACGCCAGCGCCGACGCGCTGGCCGGAAGCCGCAAGGCCGGCAGCCAGATCCTGTTGGTCATGGAAGCAGGTGGGGAGGCCGGCGGCGAGGTGGTGGGCACGGGCTGCATTTTCCCGAGCGTGGGCGGGGATTGGCCGTTCTACTCCTATCGCATCGGGCGGCTGCGCCAGACCTCGCAGGCTCTGGGCAAGGTGGTGGAGAACACCATCCTGACCCCGGTGAACGACTATGACGGGTCGGCCGAGGTCGGCGGGCTGTTCGTGCGGCCCGGCTTGCGCGGACTGGCCGGCGGGCGGCTGATGGCGCGCTCGCGCTACCTGTTCATGGCCGAGCATCGCGACTGGTTCGGCGACCGGGTGGTTTCCGAGCTGCGCGGCTACCAGGACGCTGACGGCCGCTCGCCGTTCTGGGAAGCGGTGGGCCGCAAATTCTACGGCCTGGAGTTCAAGGAGGCCGACCGCATCAGTGTCGGTCCCGGCAAACAGGTCATCGCTGACCTGGGGCCGAAGTATCCGCTGTATCTGAACCTGCTGCCGACCGACGCGGCGCTGTCGGTGGGCCAGTTCCACCCGGACGGCGCGCGGGCGCATGCGCTGCTGACCGAGGAAGGTTTCAAGTTTGAAGGCTGCATCGACATCTTCGACGCCGGCCCGACCATGGTCGCCGACATCGACAGCCTGAAGGCGGTGCGCGACAGCCGGGTGGGGACGGTTCACGAGATCGGGCCCTGCGAGGACGGGGGCGAGGTGCTGGCCTGCGCCGGGGCGGTCGAGGGCTTCCGGGCCTCGCGCGGGCGGGTTCTGGTGAGCGAGGCGGGGCTGCGGATCAGTCCCGAGCTGGCGGCCGTTCTGAACGTGCAAGCAGGAGACCTCATCCGTCATGTCGAATTCTGAGATCGTCTCCACCGATCCCTGCACCGCCGAGATCGTCTGGCGCGGCCCTGCCGCCGAGCCGGGGGCGCTGGACGGCGTGCTGGCGCGGGCGCGGGCGGGCTTCGAAGCCTGGTCGAGCCGGCCGCTGCAGGAGCGCCATGCGGTGGCGCGGGCCTTCGCCGCCCTGGCCAAGGCGCGGCGCGAGGAGATAGCCCGCCTGCTGAGCCGCGAGACCGGCAAGCCGTACTGGGAGACCCTGACCGAGGCCGACACCGTCGCCGGCAAGGTCGAGGTTTCGATCAAGGCGCAGGCCGAGCGGGCCGGCGAACGGAGCAGCGACGTTCCCGGCGGTCAGGCGCGGCTGGCGCATCGGCCGCATGGCGTGCTGGCGGTGATCGGGCCGTTCAACTTTCCCATGCACCTGCCCAACGGCCACATCGCCCCGGCGCTGATCGCGGGCAATGCGGTGGTGTTCAAGCCGAGCGAGAAGACCCCGGCCAGCGGCCTGTTGCTGGCCCAGCTGTGGCGCGAGGCCGGCGTGCCGGACGAGGTGCTGCAGGTGGTGGTCGGCGGGGCGGAGATCGCCAAGGCGCTGGTCGTGCACGACGGGATCGACGGGGTGCTGTTCACCGGCGGCGTCGCGGCCGGGCGGGCGATCCACCTGGCCCTGGCCGACCAGCCGCAGAAGATCGTCGCGCTGGAGCTGGGCGGCAACAATCCGCTGGTGGTCTGGGACGTGGCCGATGTCGAGAGCGCCGCGCACCTGATCGTGCAGTCGGCCTATGTCTCGGCGGGGCAGCGCTGTTCCTGCGCGCGCCGGCTGATCGTGCCGCAGGGCGCGGCCGGCGAGGGGGTGGTCGAGGCGCTGGCCGCCCTGATCGACCGCATCGTGGTCGGCGCGCCGTTCGATGAGCCGCAACCCTTCATGGGACCGGTGATCGACCTGGCGAGCGCGCAGGGGCTGCTGGACGCGCAGGCGCGGCTGGGCGGGAGCACGATCCGCCAGATGCGCCGGCTCGAGGCCGGCAAGCCGTTCCTGACGCCAGGCCTGATCGACGTGACCGGGGTGGCGGCTCCGGACGCCGAAAACTTCGGGCCGCTGCTGCAGTTGATCCGCGCCAAGGACTGGGACGAGGCGATCGGCGCCGCCAACGCCACGCGCTTCGGCCTGGCGGCCGGGCTGCTGAGCGACGATGCGGCGCGCTATCGCGACTTCTGGAGCCGGGCGCGGGCCGGGATCGTCAACTGGAACCGGCCGACCACGGGGGCGGCGGCCACCGCGCCGTTCGGCGGACCAGGGCTGTCGGGCAACCATCGGCCCAGCGCCTATTACGCGGCCGACTACTGCGCCTATCCGGTGGCGAGCATGGAGGCGGTGAGCCCCGAGTTCCGCATCGGCGCGGGGCTGGCCCCGTGATCGAGGTCAATTTCGACGGCCTGCCGGGGCCGACCCATAACTATGCGGGCTTGTCGGTCGGCAATGTCGCCAGCCAGAGCCATTTCGGCGAGGTCTCCTATCCGCGCGCGGCGGCTCTGCAGGGGCTGGCGAAGATGCGGACGGCGATGGAGCTGGGCCTGACCCAGGGCTTCCTGCCGCCGCCGCTGCGGCCGGCGGCGGACGCGCTGCGCGGGTTCGGGTTTTCCGGGGCCGACGACGAGGTGCTGGCGGCGGCGGGCGAGCAGGACCTGGCGCTGCTGCGCGCGGCGTGCTCGGCCTCCAGCATGTGGCGGGCCAACGCCGCGACCGTGCTGGCCGCGCCCGACACCGGCGACGGGCGCACGCATCTGGTCACCGCCAACCTGGCCGGGATGCTGCATCGGAGCTTCGAGGCGGCCGAGACCTTCGCGCTGCTGAGGCGGGTGTTCGCGAGCGAGGACCGCTTCGCGGTGCATGGGCCGCGGGCCAGCGCGCGGCACTTCGGCGACGAGGGGGCGGCCAACCACATGCGGCTGGCGGCCAGTCATGGCGCGCCGGGCCTCAACGTCTTCGTGCATGGCGAGGCGAGCCGGGGCGGGGCGTTTCCCGAGCGCCAGAGCCTGCGCGCCAGCCAGGCGGTGGCGCGGCTGAGCGGGTTGGCGGGCGAGCGGACCTTCTACGC
Organism: Phenylobacterium sp. NIBR 498073; assembly: GCF_027286305.1. Taxonomy (NCBI): domain Bacteria; kingdom Pseudomonadati; phylum Pseudomonadota; class Alphaproteobacteria; order Caulobacterales; family Caulobacteraceae; genus Phenylobacterium; species Phenylobacterium sp. NIBR 498073. The sequence goes on along the minus strand of NZ_CP114599.1, from coordinate 3,018,359 downwards.
GCTGCAGAACGAGGCCGCGGTGCAGGCCGGGGCGTTCCACAACGACGTGGTGGCGGTGGCGAACCAGAACGTGCTGCTGGCCCATCCGCAGGCCTTCGCCGATCCGGCGCGGCTGTACCGCGAGCTGCGCGCGCGGCTGCCGAACCTGCACGTGGTCGAGACCTTTGGGGTCAGCCTGGAGGACGCGGTGTCGTCCTATCTGTTCAACTCGCAGCTGGTCAGCCTGCCTGGCGGCGGCATGGCGCTGATCCTGCCGTCGGACGCGCAGGAGAACGCGGTGGCCTGGGCGGCGGTCGAGGCGGTGCTGGCCGGCGACAATCCGATCGAGCGGGCGGTGGTGGTCGACGTGCGCGAGAGCATGCGCAACGGCGGCGGGCCGGCCTGTCTGCGCCTGCGGGTCCCGGTCGACGGGCCGGGCCTGGCCGGGATCGACCCGCGCTTCATTCTGGACGAGGCTCGCTGGACCAGCCTGGCCAAGGTGGTGGTCTCGTACTGGCCCGAGCAGATCGCGCCGGGCGACCTGGTGAAGCCGGAACTCTGGGCCCAGGCGCGGGAAGCGCATGCGGCGCTGGAGGCGGTGATCGGCTGAATACGGGTGTCATCCCGGTTTCGGCGCAGCCGAAGACCGGGACCCATGAACACCTGATCCTGCAAAGTTCGCGCAGACTCCGCCGATGCGGCGGGAATGGGTCCCGGTCTTGCTTCGCAAACCGGGATGACACTGTGGGCGGCGAGCGGCTACCCCACCAACATCAGACTGGTCGCGGCGGCGAGCAGGGCGATGACGCCGGTGGCGGCGACCAGGGTCCAGGCGAGCTTCGGTTCGATGCGCAGCAGGTCGCGCGGGGCGACCTGGGCGCTGATGGCCGCGACGCCGCCGAGCAGCAGCAATTGCGAGGCGAGCGCCAGGGCCGGCAGCAGGGCGGCCGGGATCAGGCCGAAGCTGCGCGCGGCCATCAGGGCGGCGAAGGCCCAGACGAACAGCGGCGGCAGCGGGAAGCGGCGGGCGCGGGCCTGCATGCCCATCGACAGGCCGACGGCGACGATCACCGGGCCCAGCCAGAGGATGCGCGAGAGCTTGGAGAGGGCGGCCGAGGCCTCGACGCCCGGCGAGACCGACTGGCCGGCGGCGACCACCTGGGCGACGTCGTGGATCGAGAGGCCGAGGAAGACGCCGGTCTGGCGCTCGCTGAACCCGAAATGCCGGGCGATCAGCGGATAGGCGACCATGGCGAGGGTCGAGAGCAGGTTGACGCCGACCACCACCAGGGCGGTGGTGCGGCGGCTGGCGTCGCTGTCGGGCAGGGCGCTGGCGGCGGCCATGGCGGCCGAGGCGCCGCAGATCGAGACGGCGCTGGCGGCGATCAGCGCCTCGACCAGCGGCAGGCCGGCGAGCAGGCCGATGCCGGTCCCGGCCCCGAGGCTGGCCATCACCACCCCGCCGCTGGCCAGCGCCACCGGCAGGCCGAGCGCGGCGAGTTCGGCGAAGGCGATCTGGGCGCCGAGCAGGGCGACGCCGGTCTTGAGGCCCGGCTTGGCCCACCAGCACAGCGCCGGGCCGAGCGCGGCCGACCAGCCGGCGAGGCCCAGGCCCATGCCGGCGACGGCGGCGATGATCGGGGCCGGAAAGCCGCTGGCGCGGCCGAGCATCAGGGCGGCGAGCGCGATCAGGCCGAGCGCCAGGCCGCCGACCAGCGGATGGCGCGTCTCTCCCGCCGTGAGCGGGATCAGGCTCACGCCTGGAGGGCCTTGTGGGCGGCGGCGTCGGGACGGCCGCGGGCGGACATTCGGGCGTGCAGGCGCTGCACGCAGAGGCTGGCGGTCTTCTCGAACCAGAACGGGAAGACGGCGTGCACCAGGCAGGCGGCGCCGGCGGTGATCATGGTCACGCCGAAGCCCGAGGCCTGGGCGAGGTGCTGGCCATAGCTCTCGCCGACCGAACTCGGATGCCGATTGAAGGCGTCCAACATCAAAACTCTCCCACGCTATCCAGCCCGAGGATGCGGGCCGGCGGCGAGAAAGGCATTGTCGATTTTGTCGTGGTTCGTTCAATGTGGAGAATGTGGTTCCTCTATGGAGGTGAATACTATGGGTGGCGTTCTCCTGGATCCGACGGATCGGCGAATCCTGCGTGAGCTGCAGGCGGACGCCACGATCCCGGTGGCCGAGCTGGCCGAGCGGGTGGGGCTGTCGCAGACGCCGTGCTGGAAGCGGGTCAAGCGGCTGACCGACGAAGGCGTGATCGACCGCAAGGTCGCGCTGCTGAACCGCGAGAAGCTGGACCTGGGGCTGGTGGTGTTCGTCTCGCTGAAGACCAGCCGCCACGACGAGGACTGGCTGGCCCAGTTCGCCAAGGGCGCTTCGGCCCTGGCCGAGGTGGTGGAGATCTACCGGCTGGCCGGGGAGACCGATTACCTGCTGAAGGTCGTGGTGTCGGACATCGCCGCCTATGACCGGTTCTACAAGCGCCTGATCGCGACGGCGCCGCTGAACGACGTGAGCTCGGCCTTCGCCATGGAGCAGATCAAGTTCACGACGGCGTTGCCGGTTTAGAGCTCCAGTTCCTCCCCTCATGGGAGAGGTGGATCGGCTGAAGCGACGAGACGGAGGGGGATTGCTCTCAAACTGCTTGAGTTAAAGTCCCCCTCAGTCCGCGATGCGGCCGACAGCTCCCCCAGAGGGGGAGCATCTGGTTCGGCTGCGCCGAAACCGGGATGACACTGGGGTGGGCGACCCGCTACGCAAGGCGCCATGAACCTCTACGCGCTACTCGCTTCCCGTTTTCCCGTCGACCGCTCCAAGCCGGCGTTCATCCTGCCCGACGGGCGGGAGGTGTCGTATGGGGCGCTGGAGGACGACGTGGCGCGGACGGCGGCGCTGCTGGTCGAGTACGAGGTCGAGCCCGGCGACCGGGTGGGGCTGCAGTCTGAGAAAAGCGTCGAAGCGGTGGTCGTCTATCTGGCGACCCTGAAGGTCGGCGCGGTCTTCCTGCCGCTGAACACCGCCTATACCGAAGCGGAGATCGACTACTTCATCGACGACGCCCAGCCGGTGCTGTTCGTCGAGGACGCGGTCGAGCTGGTCGCCGACGCCCGCAGCCGCGAGCCGCTGACGGAGACGCTGGCGCGCAGCGAGGACGATCTCGCCTCGATCATCTATACCTCAGGCACCACGGGCCGCTCGAAAGGCGCGATGCTGAGCCACGGTAACCTGGCGGCCAATGCGTTGGCGCTGCACGCGGCCTGGGGCTTCAGCGAGAGCGACGTGTTGCTGCACGCCCTGCCGATCTTCCATGTGCACGGGCTGTTCGTGGCGCTGCACTGCGCGTTCCTGTCGGGCGCGCCGATGGTGTGGCTGGCCAAGTACGACGACGCCCAGGTGCTGGCGGGGCTGCCGAAGTCGACCGTGATGATGGGGGTGCCGACCTTCTACACCCGGCTGCTGGCCAACCCGGCCTTCACGCGGCAGGCGGCGGCGCACATGCGGGTGTTCATCAGCGGCTCGGCGCCGCTGCTGGAATCGACCTTCGCCGAGTTCGAGGCGCGGACTGGGCAGCGGATCCTGGAGCGCTACGGGATGAGCGAGGCGGTGATCATCACCTCCAACCCGCTGGACGGCGAGCGGATCGCCGGCAGCGTCGGCTATCCGCTGCCGGGCGTGGAGCTGCGGATCGGCGGCGGCGAGGAGACCGGAACCATAGAGATCAAGGGGCCGAGCGTGTTCGGCGGCTACTGGCAGATGCCGGAGAAGACCGCCCAGGAATTCACGTCCGATGGCTTTTTCATCACCGGCGACGTCGGCCGCCAGGACCCGGACGGCCGCGTGTGGATCAGCGGCCGGGCCAAGGACCTGATCATCTCCGGCGGCTTCAACGTCTATCCGAAGGAGATCGAGCTGATCCTCGACGAGATGGAGGGCGTCACCGAAAGCGCGGTGATCGGCCTGCCGCATCCGGATTTCGGCGAGGCGGTGACGGCGGTGGTGATCGGCCGCGGCGACGAGGGCGCGATGATCGCCGCGCTGCGCGAGCAACTGGCCGCGTTCAAGACGCCCAAGAAGGTGTTCTTCGTCGACGAACTGCCGCGCAATGCGATGGGCAAGGTGCAGAAGAACCTCCTGCGTGAACGCTATGCGGGCACGTTCGGCGCATAGCCGAACTCCAGGTTCTTTCGGATAGCGGCGTTCGCTGTTTCGAGGTTAGGTTGCGCCCTTCAACTCAGCGAGGGCGCGATGGCTCCGAAGGAAGAAACTTTCGAAGGGGCCGGCGGCCTCAAGATTTTCATGCGCTCGTGGCGGCCGGCGGGGGCGCCGAGGGCGATCGTGGTCATCAGCCACGGGTTTAATTCGCACAGCGGCCAGTACGCGTGGGTCGCCGAGCAGTTGGCCGCCAAGGGCTTCGCCGTCTATGCGCATGATTATCGCGGCCGCGGCCTGTCGGAAGGCGAGCGGTTCCACGTCGAGCACGTGAATGAGTACGTCGGCGACCTGGTCCAGGTTGTCAGCATCGCCAAGGCGCGTGATCCGGGCGTGCCGGTCTATGTGCTGGGCCACAGCGCCGGCGGGGTGATCGCCAGCACCTACGCCCTGGACCACCAGGCCGATATCGCCGGGCTGATCTGCGAGAGCTTCGCCTTCCGCGTGCCGGCGCCCGAGATCGCCCTGCAGGTGATCAAGGGCGTCAGCCACGTGGCGCCCGACATTCCGATCCTGAAGCTGAAGAACGTCGACTTCTCGCGCGATCCGGCGGTGGTCAAGGCGATGAACGAGGATCCGCTGATCCACGACGAGACCCAGCCGAGCATCACCGTGGCGGCGCTGCAGCGCGCCGACGAGCGGCTGACCAAGGAGATTCCGACCATCACCCTGCCGGTGCTGATCCTGCATGGCACCGAGGACAAGGCGACCCTGCCGAAGGGCAGCCAGTTCTTCTACGACCACGCCGGGTCAAAGGATAAGACGCTGAAGCTGTATGAGGGGCACTATCACGACCTGCTGGCCGACCTCGGCAAGGAGGGCGTGCTGGGCGACATCGTCGGCTGGATCGAGGCGCGAACCTGACACCGCTCACGCTCGTGACGGCGTGGCCTGACCAAACCCCTTTGGGATTCACCCCTGATAGCGGCTGGGCGCGACGCCGAGCAGGCGCTTGAACATGGTGGCGAAGGCGGCGGGCTTTCGTAGCCAAGGTCGAGCGCGATGGCGGTGACCTGGTCGCCGGCGGCCAGGCGGGGCAGGGCGACCAGCACGCAGGCTTGCTGGCGCCATTCGGCGAAGCTCATGCCGGTTTCGCGGCGGAAGGCGCGGGTGAAGGCGCGGCGGCCCATGCCGAGGTCGTCGGCCCAGCGGTCGATAGTGTCGTGCGGGCTGGGGGCCTGAAGGAAGGCGCGGCACTTGGCGGCCAGCCCGGGGCTCTGCGGGAACGGGGCGGCCAACGGGACGATCGGGGCGCGGGAGAGCTCGACCAGCAGCAGCTCGATGACCAGGCCGTCGCGGCCCTCGCGGTCGTACTCGCGCGGCAGTTCGCAGGCGGCCAGCAGCAGGTGGCGCAGCAACGGCGAGACCTCGATGACGCGGCTGGCCTCGCCGAAGCCGGGACAGCCGCCCGATTCGATCAGGATGCCGCGGGTGCTGACCGAGCCGACCATCTTCACCGCGTGCTCGACGCCGGGCGGGGTCCAGACCGCGCGTTCGGGCGGGGCGACCCAGGCGCCGTTGGGGGTGGAGACGACGACCACGCCCCTGGCGGCGTAGAGCAGTTGGCCGCGGCGGTGGCGGTGCCATTCCAGTTCGTGATGCGGCGGGTAGTCGTTGGCGATGGCCACGACCGGGCGCGGCGTGTCTTCGACGTCGTCCGGATTGATCCAGTCGATCATGTGTCCCACTCGCAAAACTGAAAGACCCATACAGGAATGCGGGCGCGCGGCGAAGCGCCTATCCGGGCCGCTCAGCTATGGAGCAGCTCAGATGGGCGGACAGACGATCACGGCGAACAAGCAGGCGCAGGCGGCGGGCGGGACGGCCTTCGGGGTGATCCTGGCGATCAGCTTCTGCCACCTGCTCAACGACATGATGCAGGCGCTGCTTCCGGCCATCTATCCGAACCTGAAGGCCGAGCTGGGGCTGACCTTCGGGCAGATCGGGATCGTAACCCTGGCCTATCAGGTGACCGCCTCGATCCTGCAGCCGATGATCGGGCTCTATGCCGACAAGCGGCCGACGCCGATGGCGCTGCCGTTCGGGACGCTGTTCTCACTGGCCGGGCTGGCGGTGCTGTCGGTGGCGCACAGCTACGGGCTGGTGGTGGTCGGGGCCTGCCTGCTGGGCATGGGGTCGTCGGTGTTCCACCCGGAAAGCAGCCGCGTGGCGCGGATGGCGGCGGGCGGCCGGCATGGCCTGGCGCAGTCGCTGTTCCAGGTCGGCGGCAACGCCGGATCGGCGCTGGGCCCGCTGGCCGCGGCGGTGGTGGTGGTGCGCTGGGGGCAGTCGAGCCTGATGTTCTTCGCGCTGCTGGCGCTGCTGGCCGGGGCGATCCTGTGGAATGTGGCCCAGTGGTACCGCACCCATGGCCTAGCGCGGCTGCAGGCGGCGGCGAAGGGCCCGCAGCCGGTGGCGCCGCCTAGCCGCCAGGTGGTGACCGGGATCTCGATCCTGCTAGCGCTGATCTTCTCGAAGTACGTCTACCTGGCCAGCCTGACCAACTACCTGACCTTCTACATGATGGAGAAGTTCGGCTCGTCGGTGCAGGGCGCGCAACTGCACCTGTTCCTGTTCCTGGGCGCGGTGGCGGCCGGGACGGTGGCCGGAGGGCCGCTGGGCGACCGGTTTGGGCGCAAGTACGTGATCTGGTTCTCGATCCTGGGGGTGCTGCCGTTCAGCCTGCTGCTGCCGTTCGTCGGCGCGTTCTGGACAGGGCCGCTGGTGGTGATCATCGGCCTGATCCTGGCCTCGGCTTTCCCGGCGATCGTGGTGTTCGCCCAGGAGCTGGCGCCCGGCAAGGTCGGGATGATGTCCGGCCTGCTGTTCGGGTTCTCGTTCGGGATGGGGGGCCTCGGCGCGGCGATCCTCGGCGTGCTGGCCGACAAGACCGGGATCGAGACGGTCTACCGGCTGTGCGCGTTCCTGCCGGCCATCGGCCTGCTGGCGGCGTTCCTGCCGAAGATCGACAAGCACCCGCCGATGGCGCCGACCACATCCGGTTTGGAGCCGGAAGCGGTCTGAGGACGTCGCCTCCGCCCGACCAGGGCGGAGGCGAGCCCCGGTCAGGCGTTGACCATGGTCATGCCGCGGGCGTCGTAACGGGTCCCGGCGACCTTGCCGGCCAAGGCGTCGAGGCTGGCGGTTTCGGCCGCGGTGAGGGCGATGTCGGCGGCGCCTAGGTTGGACTTCAGGTTGGCCAGTCGGGTGGTGCCGGGAATGACCACCACGTTGGGATTGGCGGCCAGCACCCAGGCCAGGGCCACCTGGGAGGCGGCCGCGCCGCGCGCGCCGGCGATCTTCTCGATCTTCTCGACCAGGGCCAGGTTGGCCTCGAAGGCCTCGCCCTGGAAGCGCGGCGACTGGACCGCACGGTAGTCGGTCCCGGTCGGGCGATGGTCGCGGGAGAAGGCGCCGGTCAGCATGCCGCGGCCTAGCGGGGAGTAGGCGACCAGGGTCACGCCGGTCTCCTGGCAGAGCGGCAGCACGACCTGCTCGATGTCGCGGGTGAAGATCGAATATTCCGACTGCACGGCCGCGATGGGGTGCACCGCCTGGGCGCGGCGCAGGGTCTCGGCGCTGACTTCCGAGAGGCCGATGGCCTTGATCTTGCCCTCCTTGACCAGCTTGGCCATCGCCTCGACGGTCTCCTCGATCGGCCGGGTCTGGTCGCGCCGGTGCAGGTAGTAGAGGTCGACGTGGTCGGTCTTCAGCACGCGCAGGGACTGTTCGATGGCGCGGCGCATGTTGGCTTCCGAGCCGTCGACGCCGGTGATCGTGCGGGTGGCGAGGTCGGCCACGGGGCCGAACTTGGTGGCGATGAACGCCTTGTCGCGGCGATCGTGGAAGGCCGCGCCCAGCAGGCTCTCATTGGCGCCGAAGCCGTAGAGCTCGGCGGTGTCGAAGTGGTCGACGCCGAGGTCCAGCGCCTCGTGCAGCAGCTTGACGGCGTCGGCTTCGTTCATCGGCTCGCCATAGGCGATCGACATGCCCATGCAGCCCAGGCCGATAGCGTTCACGTCCCGGCCGGTGCGGCCGATTTGGCGACGGATCATGGGGAACTCCGCTAGATGTGTGAGGATGTGAGCGCTCACTCACATGCGGATAATTAGGCGCTGACGGCGAAAGCGTCAAGCGATCGGCGGCGTTCCGGATCGGCTGGAATTTTCGGCTGGCGGGAAGGCGTAGCTTATGGATTACCGAAGGCCATGCATTTTGCTCCCGCCGATCCGTACGAACTGCCCGCCATCGCAGCGCTGGTGAACTCCGCCTATCGGGGCGAGAGCTCGCGCCAGGGCTGGACCACCGAGGCCGACTATCTGGGCGGCCAGCGCACGGACGCGCAGACCCTGGCCAGCGACCTGGCGGCCAATCCGCAGGCGATGGTGATGACCCTGCGCGAGGCGGTCGGCGCACCGCTGCTGGGCTGCGTCTGGCTGGAGCCGGCGGACGCCGGGGCCTGGTATCTTGGGATGCTGACCGTGCGGCCGGACCTGCAGGACCGTCAGCTCGGCCGCACCATGCTGGCCGCGGCCGAGGACCACGCGCGCGGGCAGGGCGCGCAGCGGGTGCGGATGACGGTGATCCAGATCCGCGACACCCTGATCGCCTGGTACGAGCGGCGCGGCTATGCGCGCACCGGCGAGACGCGGCCGTTCCCCTATGCCGACCTGCGCTTCGGCCAGCCGGCGCGGGACGACCTGGAGTTCATCGTCATGGAAAAGGCGCTCTGACCACGCGGGGGCGTCAGTGCTTTGCCCCGGCGAACTGGGGGCTTCACCCCATGGGCGCCGCGGGGGCCTGTCGCCACGATCAATGAAAGATCGGCGCCAGAGGGGATGATCGCGATGAACAACGCCAACCGGACGAGCGCGGCGCTGCTGGGAGGCGGCGTGGCGGCCGCGGCGATGCTGCTGCTCGCGGGGAATGCCGAGGCCTCCGAGGCCGGGGCCAGCGTCTATCTGCTGGGCTCGGGGGGGGCGGGCGCGGCGATCGTGCCGCCAATCGAGGGCGTGTTCCTGCTCGACACCCAGTATCATTACAGCGGCGAGGCCGGAGGGGAGCGTGAGTTCGTGATCGGCGGCAACGTCGTCGCGGGGCTGGACGCGACGGTGAATGCGAACTTCGCCACCGTCCTGTGGGTGCCCACGAGCGACCTGGCCGGCGGAACCCTGGCGGTGGGTCTGGCGCTGCCGATCGGCGGGCCCGACGTCGAGGTCTCGGCCACCCTGACCGGTCCGCGGGGACGGCTGATCGAGCGCAGCAAGAGCGATTCGGCCTTCGTGATGGGCGATCCCCTCGTGACCGCGATCTGGGGCTGGAACAGCGGCAAGACCCACATCGCCGCCAGCACCCTGATCAACATCCCCGTGGGCCAGTACCGGAAGGACAAGCTGGCCAACCTGGCCTTCCACCGCTGGGCGGCCGACGTGTCGCTGGCCGGGACCTACCTCAACGAGGAGGCGGGCTGGGACGTCTCCGGCAAGGCCGGCTTCACGTTCAACGGCGAGAACGACTACACCAGCTATGAGACCGGCACCGAATTCCACGCCGAAGCGGCGGTCGAGAAGAAGTTCAACAAGACCTGGTCTGCCGGCGTGCAGGGCTATTACTTCGAACAGGTCAGCGGCGACTCCGGCGCCGGCGCTAGACTCGGATCCTTCAAGGGCCGGGTGGCGGGCCTGGGCGTGACCGGGGCCTACAATTTCCTGCTGTTCGGCAAGGCGCCGGCGACCTTGCGGCTGCACGCAATGAAGGAATTCGAGGCCCGGAACCGTCTGGAGGGAGAGTCGATCTTCCTCGACTTCAGCATGCCGCTTTGGGTGAATATGCCGCCCGGCGCGGGGTCCTAGGCCCTGATGGAATCCAGCACCGCCTCGGCCGCAGCGTCGAGTTCGGCGTCGGTCCAGGTGCGGCCGTTGAGCTCGGACTTCAGCATGTAGCCCACGGGTGCGAAGAACAGGCTGGCCAGCAGATCGCTGGGCAGGTTCTTGAACAGGCCGCGCTCGATGCCGTCCCGGCGCAGCCGGCCGACGGCGGTGGCGATCTGCTCGTGGGCCGCGCCGCCCTCGCGCTTGGAGAGGGAGGACTCAGCAAAGCGCTGGCCGAACATGAAGGCCTGGCTGTCGGCGCGATAGGCCTCGTAGAGCTTGCGCCAGACCCGCTTGAGGCGGGCGTCGGGGGCCTCGTCGGTGTCCTCGCCGTCGATGATGGCTTCGAAGATGCGCCGCTTGATGCCGCGATAGACCTCGATCAGCAGGTCGTCCTTGGACGGGAAATGCCGGTAGAGGGTGCCTTCGGCCACGCCTGCGCGCGCGGCGATGGCCGCGGTGGTGGCCGCTTCCAGCCCGTCCTGCGCGCCGATTTCCAAGGCCGCGCGCACCAGCTTGTCCTTGGTCGAGGTCGGTGTCGTGAGCATCGGCTCACAAATTGTCGGCGCGGACCGTCTGTCAAGTCTGCGCAAGCGTCGCAGCTTCGGGTTAGAACAGCGTCCAACGAACAAGGGAGCGGGACATGGATCTGGGACTGAAGGGCAAGAAGGCGGTCGTGACGGGCGCGTCGCGGGGCATCGGGCGGGCGATCGCCGACCTGCTGGCGGAGGAGGGCGCGGACGTCGCCATCTGCGCACGGGGCGCCGACCAGGTCGCCGAAACCGTGAAGGCGCTGGAGGCCAAGGGCGTGAAGGCCTTCGGCAAGGCCGTCGACATCGCCGACGGCGCGGCGATCCGGGCCTTCGTCAAGGAGGCCGGCGAGACGCTGGGCGGCATCGACGTCATGGTCTCCAACGCCAGCGCCCTGGTGCAGGGCGCGGGCGAGGACGAATGGCGCGCGATGTTCGAGGTCGACGTCCTGGGCGCGGTGCGCACCTTCGAGGCGGCCAAGCCGTTCCTGGAGAAGGCCGGCGAGACCCATGGCGATGCGGCGTTCCTGATCACCTCGTCGGTGTCGGCGGCGGAGGCCTCGAACGCTTCGTCCTATGGGGCGATGAAGGCGGCGCTGATCCACTACGCCAAGGGCCTGGCGCGCGAGAACGCGGCCAAGCACATCCGCGCCAACGTGGTGTCGCCGGGCACCGTGTTCTTCGAGGGCGGGGTCTGGGGCAATGTGAAGGCCGGGATGCCGGGCTTCTTCGACCAGATGATCAAGCGCAACCCGACCGGCCGGATGGCGACGCCGGAAGAGGTGGCGGCGGCGACCGTGTTCCTGGCCAGCCCGCGCTCGGCGTTCACGACCGGGATCAACATGCTGGTTGACGGCGCGATCTCGACGCGCGTCAATTATTAGGGCCAAGCCATTGGAATACGATTACTTTCAGCTGACGCTGGGGCGCGAGCGCACGGCGCAGAAGGTGCTGGCCGACCACCTCTACGGTTCGGCCGGCGTGCAGGCGGTGTTCGCGCCGCTGCTGGGCTTCGCCTCGGACCAGGCGCTGGTGCTGGCCGCGGCCGGATCGCGGGTCTCGTTCACGCCGGGCGTGACGGCCAGCGACCGGGTGCGGCTGACCCCGACCCTGCGGCCGATCGATGAGGCGCCGCCGCAGCCGGGCGGGATCTATGTCCACAACTGGTTCACGATCGACGGCGGGGCGGTCGACGAGTTCGTGCGGCTGTCAGGCGAGGCCTGGCCCGACTTCGAGACGCGGTTCGAGACTAAGATCTTCGGCCTGTTCCTGGCCGAGGAGGACGAGGCCGACCGCGAGGCCGGGGCGCGGCGGCTGCTGCTGATGACCCGCTATCGGGACCTGGGCGAATGGCAGACGTCGCGCGACCCGACCACGGACGCGATGGCGGTGTTCCTGCGCCGGCGCGAGCTGACGCGGGTGTCGCTGGCGCGGGCCTGCGTGCTGATCCCGAGGGAGGGCGCGAAATGATCGAGCAGACGCTTGAGATTCCGCTCGCGGACGGGACCAGCACGACCTTCATCGTCCATCCCGAGCGCGACGGGCCGCACCCGTTGATCCTGTTCCTGATGGACGCGCCGGGCATCCGCGAGGAGCTGCGCGACATGGCGCGGCGGCTGGCGAGCGCCGGCTACTACGTGATGCTGCCCAACCTCTACTATCGGGCCGGGGTGCTGGAGCTGGTTCCGGCAGGCGGCGCCATGGACGATGCGCTGCGAGCGCGGATGATGGAGCTGATGAACGGTCTCACCATTCCGATGGTGATGGACGACGTCGCTGCGCTGGCCGCCTTCGCCGCCGGCCAGGCGGGCGCCGACGTTAGCCGGATCGGCACGGTCGGCTACTGCATGAGCGGGCAGTTCGCGATCAATGCGGCGGTGCGCCTGCCGCAGGTGAAAGCCGCCGCCTCGATCCACGGCACCTATCTGGTCACCGACGAGGACGACAGCCCGCACCTGGCCGCGCGCAAGAGTTCGGCCGAACTCTACTTCGCCTGCGCCGAGACCGACCGTTGGGCGCCGCTGGAGACGGTGGAGGCGCTGGCCAAGGCGCTGGCGGCCGACGGGGCGCGGGCCGAGGTGGAGATCTATCCGGGGGCCGAGCACGGCTTCACCTTCCCGCAGCGGGCGCTCTACCAGAAGCAGGGCGCCGAGCGGCATTGGGAGCGGCTGAACGCGCTCTATCGGCGGAATTTGGGCTAGGGAGTCTGGCGCTCGACCGGCGCCACCCATCCGTCTTCCAGGCTTTTGAGCGGGTGCGAGCCGGTGACCTGGCCCATGAACGGCGGCCAGATGTTGTAGCCGAGCAGATTCTGCAGACGTGGCGACATGGCCTGCACGCGCTCGCGCGGGACGCCGAGATAGAAGTTCTCCTGCGTGCGGCCCCACGGCTCGCAATACTGGTTGGTGAAGGCCAGCCGCGGGGCGTCGCTACGGTTGGCCCCGCCACGGTGGAGCAGGGTGCCCTGGAAGATGATCGCGCCGCCGGCCGGGATGATCACTGGGCGTAGCATGGCCATGGCCTCGCGCGGATCGATGGCCGCGATCTTCTCATCGCTCCAGGTGTGACTGCCTGGGATGATGTCGGTGGCGCCGTTGGTGTCGGTGAAGGCGTCGATGGCGCCGATGAGCGAGAGGCTGATGGCCGCGCGGGGGCGCGGCTGGCGATAAAAGCCGTCGTCGAAGTGGACCCCTTGCGCTTTCTCGCCGGGATAGATGCAGATCGCCTGGCTGGCGGTCAGCAGGTAGCCGGGCTGGAGGAAGCGGTCGAGCAGGGCCAGGAGGCGCGGTTCGGCGGCCAGGTCTTCGAACACCTTGCCGCGCGCGACCAGGGTGTAGACCCGCTCGGTGGAAAAGCCCTCGAAGGCGTTGCGGCCATGGTGGGAGCCGAGGTGCGGGGCCAGCGCCGCGCGGGCGGCGGCCAGCGCGGCCGCGTCGGCGAAGTCCTCGATCACGGTGTAGCCGTCGTCGGTCAGGCGCCGGACGTGGGCTTCGATATCGAACGGCTCGGACATGGCCGCCTCCCTGTCTGGAGGCGAGTGTCTACTCGAATGACGGAAGGGCAAGTCCAGGGCGTTCGTTGTCCCAGATCATCGAGACGATGCGCCAGCGGCCGTCGGCCTCGCAGTAGAGCTGGATGGAGTTGACGCCGCGTCGCTCGGGCGGGGCCTCGCCCGGGGCGGTGCGCGCCTCGTAAGCGCTCCAGACCTGGGCCATGTTGCCGAACACGTCGATGCGGCGGGCGATCTCGACCTCGTAGAAGTCGTGGGCCGCGAAGAACGGCTCGACGTCGGCCTGGTAGGCGGCGAGGTCCATGATCTTGATGTTCGGGCGTCGGTCCTCGCCGACCCAGGTGCGCATCTGGCGGGCGTCGGGGTGGAAGATCTCGGCCTGCAGCGCCCAGTCGCGGGGCCCTTGGGGGCCGGAAATCATGGCGTACATGGCGTCGACGACGGCGCCGATGTCAGTGGGATCGAAGGGCAGGGTTCTCATGCGAAAAGAGCCTAGGCGCAGGGCCTAGGCTCTCCAATCGTTCAGCGACGAAAGCGGTCAGGCGCGCTTCGGAATGATCACCTTCATCGACTCGTAGCCTTTCACGAAGGTCGAGTAGATACGCTTGGGCTCTTCCACGAGCTGGATCTCGGGGAAGCGCTTCATGATCTCTTCCCAGATGATCTGCAGCTGCAGCTCGGCCAGGCGGTTGCCCACGCAGCGGTGGATGCCGAAGCCGAACGACATGTGGTTCCGCGGACGGGCGCGGTCGATGATGTAGTCGTTCGGGCGCTCGATGACCTCTTCGTCGCGGTTGCCCGAGACGTACCACATGACGACCTTGTCTTCCTTGCGGATCAGCTTGCCGCCGATCTCGATGTCCTGGGTCGCGCGGCGGCGCATGTGGGCCAGCGGCGTCTGCCAGCGGATGGTCTCGGAGACCATCGAGGGGATCAGGTCCGGATTTTCGCGCAGCATCTTGTACTGATCCGGGTTCTGGTTCAGCGCCAGGATCGAGCCGGAGATGGTGTTGCGGGTGGTGTCGTTGCCGCCGACGGTCAGCAGCACGACGTTCCCGAAGTACTCGCGGGGCGACATGTCCCGCGTATCCTTGCCGTGAGCCAGCATGGAGATCAGGTCGCCGGTCGGTTCGGCGTTGACCCGCTCGTTCCAACGCTCGGTGAAGTAGGCGTGGTACTCGAGGAAGATCTGCATCTTCTGCTCGAGGGTGTCGATCAGGCCGTGGCCGGGGACTGCGGTCACAACGTCCGACCAGTAGGTCAGCTTGCGGCGGTCAGCCTGGTCGATGCCGAACAGGGTGGCCAGGGTCATGGCCGTCAGTTCCATCGACACCTTGTCGACCCAGTCGAACTCTTCGCCGATCGGCAGGGAGTCGAGGATCGCGGCGGCGCGTTCGCGGATCAGCGGGCCGAGGATCGCGAGGTTGGCCGGGGCGACAGCCGGGCTGACGGTCTTGCGCTGGATGTCATGCTTGGGCGGGTCCATGGCGATGAACATCGGCAGCGGGCCTTCGTCGCCGTTCTGGTCGGCAATGGTGATGCCCGGCTCAGACGAGAACGCCTGGTGGTTCGTGTCCACCGCCATGATGTCGTTGTACTTGGTGATCGACCAGTACGGGCCGTACTCGCTCTCGGCGGTGTAGTGGACCGGGTCTTCCTTGCGCAGGCGCTCGAAGTTCCACCACATCTCGTTCGATTGGAAGAGAGCCGGCTGGGCCGGATTGATCTGGTCGAGCGGCGTCGAATAGGCCAGCGCGCGGGCGTCGTTGCTCAGATCGATATTGCCGTCGCTCATGTAAATCCTCCTCCAGTCCGATTGCGCCCTCGGTCTCAGCCAAAGATGACGCAGGCGTCAAGTTTTAGCGCGAGTTTCAACAGCCGTCCCATCCGATCTGCGTTCGAATGAAGTTTTTCTGTCGCTTTAAAAGCCATAAAAATGATAGGAATTAAGTCGAGCGAAGCGTTTTGGAGGTCGGATCTATGAGCCTGCGGCCCACAGTTGCGGTGATCGGGGCAGGGTTCTCGGGATTGCTCACGGCCCTGCATCTGGCCGCCGATCCGGAGGGGCCGACGGTGCGGCTGATCGAGCGCTCCAGGACCTTCGGGCGCGGCGCGGCCTATTCCACCGGCAACCCCGACCACCTGCTGAACGTGCGGGTGGCGAACATGAGCGCTTATCCGGACGATCCAGAGCACTTCACCCGCTGGCTGGCCGGACACGAGGGCTGGAGTTCGCACGGCGGGTTCGTGACCCGCGGCGTGTACGGCGACTATCTCCAGGACCTGCTGCGCCAGGCGCTGGAGACGACCACGCCGGGCCGGCTGCTGCTGGAGCAGGACGAGGCGGTGGACGTGCAGCGAGCCGGCGAGGGCTGGCGGGTGCGGTTGGCGCTGGGGCGCAAGATCGAGGCCTCGGCGGTGGTGCTGGCCCTGGGGGTGCTGCGGCCGGCGGCGCCCGCGGCGGCGGACCCGGCGCTGCTGGCCTCTGCGCGGTACATCGGCGACCCCTGGGACCCGAAGGCCAGGCTGGAGGACGAATGGGACGATGTCCTGCTGCTCGGCTCGGGGCTAACCATGATCGACGCGGCGGTCAGCCTGTGGCGGCCGGGGCGGCGGTTCTGGGCGATCTCGCGTCGGGGCCTGACCCCGCGCCAGCACGTCCCGACGGGCGAGGCGGCCGCCGAGGTCGCGCCGACCGGATCTCCCCGCGAACTGCTGGCGGCGATCCGCGAGGCGTCCGGCGAAGGGCGCTGGCGCGAGGCGATCGATTCCCTGCGCCCCCACGTGCAGTCGATCTGGCTGGGCTGGAGCCAGGCCGAGCGACGAGCCTTCCTGCGCCACCTCCGCCCCTGGTGGGACGTCCACCGTCACCGCCTGGCGCCCAGCGTCGCGCGGCGGATCGGGCTGTTGATGCGCGGACGCGAACTGGTGGTGCGGGCCGGGGAGGTGACCTCGCTGACCCTCTCGCGCGACGCCGTCGAGGTGGCCTGGCGGCCGCGCGGCGGGCGCACGCCGCGGCGGCTGGGCGTGTCGGCGGTGGTGAACTGCGCGGGCCTGCTGGGCGACCTGGAGAAGGCCGGCGAGCCGCTGCTGAAGACGCTGCTGGCTCGCGGCCTGATCCGGCCCGATCCCTGCCGGCTCGGAGCCGAGGTCGACGCTGGATCGCGCCTGATCGGGGCGAGCGGCCGCGCCGAGCCGGGCCTGTTCGCGGTCGGGCCGCTGACCCGCGGGGCGTTCTGGGAGATCACCTCGGTGCCGGACATCCGCAGCCAGGCGGCGGGCGCGGCGCAGGCGATTCTGAGCGGGGTGCGGCGCGCGCGGGCGGCGTAACAAGCGTTACAGATGACGTAAGTTTAATGCGCCGGTCGCTACCCCCGCCCGCCGCCGATGTATTAGAGGCTCCTCAGGCTGACGGCGCGGGTGACGGCGCCGCGTATGGGAGCGCGCGATGAACACCTGGAAAACTCTGCTGCTGGGCGCATGCGCGCCGCTGGTGCTGGCCGCCTGCGCGACGACGGCGCCGGCGCCGGCGCCTGAGGCTGCGCCGCCGCCGGTCGCCGAGGCGGCCAAGGCCAAGCCCAAGTACGGCGCGTTCGGATTCGACACGGCCGGCATGGACATCTCCGTCGCCCCGGGCGACGACTTCTACGCCTACGCCAACGGCGGCTGGATGAAGACCACGGAAATCCCAGCCGACAGCGGCAGCTACAACACCTTCGCCATCCTGCGCGACCTGGCCACCGAACGGACCCGCGCGATCCTCGAAGACGCGGCCAAGGCGCAGGCGGCGGACGGCTCCAACGCCCGCAAGATCGGCGACTTCTACGCCAGCTTCATGGACGAGGCGGCGATTGAGGCGGCCGGCGCGGCGCCGCTGAAGCCCGAGCTGGCCGCGATCGCGGCGATCAAGACCCGGGCCGACCTGTCGCGCGAGCTGGGCGCGACCCTGCGGGCCGACGTCGACGCCCTGAACATGACCGACTATGCGACCGACCGGCTGTTCGGCCTGTGGGTCGCCGAGGACATGAACGACACGTCCAAGTACCGACCCTACATCATGCAGGGCGGGCTGGGGATGCCGGACCGCGCCTATTACCTGGACGACAGCGCGCGGTTCCAGGACCTGCGGGCCAAGTACAAGGCCCACATCGCTGCGATGTTCACCCTGGCCGGCTATCCGGACGGCGAGGCGCGGGCGGCCAGGATCCTGGCGCTGGAGACCGCCATCGCTAAGACGCACTGGAGCGTCGATGAGACCGGCGACGTGGCCAAGGCCAACAATGTCTGGACCCGCGCCGACCTGCAGGCCAAGGCGCCGGGCATCGACTGGACCGCGTGGCTGCAGGGCGCGGGGATGAGCGAGCAGCCGACCTTCGGCGCCTGGCAGCCCAGCGCCATCGCCGGCATCGCCAAGCTGGTCGGCGGCCAGCCGATCGAGACCTGGAAGGACTATCTGGCGTTCCACGCCATTGAGCGCGGCGCGCCCTATCTCTCCAAGGCGTTCGCCGACGAGCATTTCGCCTTCAACGGCGCGGCCTTGGGCGGCGCGCCGGAGCAGCGCGACCGCTGGAAGCGCGGGGTGGACAACACCAACGCGGCCCTGGGCGAGGCCGTGGGCCAGATCTATGTCGAGCGCCACTTCAGCCCGCAGGCCAAGGCGCAGATGCAGGAGATGGTGAAGAACATCTTGGCCGCCTTCGACGCGCGCATCACCCGGCTGGACTGGATGAGCGCCGAGACCAAGGCCAAGGCCAAGGAGAAGCTGGCCGTGTTCCGCGTCGGAGTCGGCTATCCCGACAAGTGGCGCGACTATTCGGGGCTGCAGGTCGTGCGCGGCGACGCTTACGGCAACTGGGCGCGCGCCGAGCTGTTTGAGTATCGCCGCAACGTGGCCAAGCTGAAGGGACCGGTTGACCACGACGAGTGGTGGATGACGCCGCAGACGGTCAACGCCCTGAACCTGCCCATGCAGAACATGATCGTGTTCCCGGCGGCGATCCTGGAGCCGACCTTCTTCGATCCGAACGCCGACGCGGCGGTGAACTACGGCGCGATCGGCGGGGTGATCGGCCACGAGATCGTCCACGGCTTCGACGACACCGGCGCGCTGTTCGATGTGAAGGGCGACCTCAAGAACTGGTGGACGCCGGCCGACATGGCGCAGTTCAAGGCGCGCGGCCAGGCGCTGGCGGCGCAGTACAGCACCTATGAGCCGCTGCCGGGTCTGCACCTGAACGGCGACCAGGTGCTGGGCGAGAACATCGCCGACCTGGCCGGCCTGGCCGCCGCCTATGACGCCTATCACCTGTCGCTCAAGGGGCAGGCCGCCCCGGTGATCGACGGCTTCACCGCCGACCAGCGGTTCTATTTCGGCTGGGCGCAGAACTATCGCAGCAAGTTCCGTGAGGCCTCGCTCCGCCGCAACGTGCTGTCGGGCGTGCACTCGCCGGGCGAATACCGGGCCCTGACGGTGCGCAATCTCGATACGTGGTATCCGGCGTTCGAGGTGAAGCCGGGGCAGAGCCTCTACCTGGCGCCTGAGCAGCGGGTGAAGATCTGGTAGCGCAGGTCGTCACGATCGAAGATCCGCACGACGCGCGCATCGCGGCCTATCGCGATGTGCGCGAGCGCGACCTCGTGGGTCGCCAGGGCCTGTTCGTGGCCGAGGGCGAGGTGGTGGTGCGGGTTCTGGCCCGCTCGCCGCTGGTCCGGCCGCAATCGCTGTTGCTGGCCGACAAGCGCGTGGCGGCGCTGTCCGACGTCATGGCGGCGCTGCCTGACGACGTCCCCGTCTACGCCGCCGGCCAGGCGGTGATGGACGCGGTGGTGGGGTTTCCGATCCATCGGGGGATCCTGGCGCTGGGGCGGCGCGCCGCCGAACCGAGCGTCGACGAGCTGCTGGCCGGCCTGCCGGACGAGGCGCTGGTGCTGGTGCTGAGCGGCATCGCCAACCACGACAACATGGGCGGGTTGTTCCGCAACGCCGCAGCGTTCGGGGCCGACGCGGTGATCCTCGATCCGACCTGCTGCGATCCGCTGTACCGCAAGGCCATTCGGGTCTCGGTCGGGGCCGCGCTGCTCAAGCCGTTCGCGCGGCTGGGGGAGGACGAAGACCTGCTGGCGGTGCTGGAAGCACGGGGCTTTCAGCCGCTGGCCTTAAGCCCGGCCGGCGAGACGACCCTGGCGCAGACGGCGCGCGCGCCGCGCACGGCCGTGGTGCTGGGCGCCGAGGGGCCTGGGTTGTCTAGGGCGTTGCTGGAACGCGCGACAACCGTCCGCATTCCGATGGCGGACGGTTTCGACTCTCTGAACGTGGCGGTGACCGCCGGGGTGGTGCTGCATCACCTCGCGTTTGCGGCGAGGCGCGCCGCCGACTAGCGGGCGCGGCGGACGCTGCCCGGTTCTTCCGACTCTTCGATCAGCGATCGGGTCAGGTTCAGGATCGCCGTCCGCATCGACGGCTGCTGGACGCTGGCGAAGGCCTCGAGCAACTGCACCGCGCCAGGCACGGCGAGCTTTTCGAACAGGCTTTCGTCGCTCATCGGGGTCGGGGTTTCGCCGACCAGTTCCCCGACGGTGGTGTCGAGCTTTTGAGCGATGCGCACGAGCATCGAGGCCGAGACGCGATTGGCGCCGCGCTCATACTTTTGAACCTGCTGGAAGCTCACCCCCAGGTGGTCGGCCAGGGTCGATTGGGAAATGCCGAGCCACTTGCGTCGCACACGAATGCGGTGACCCACCGCAACGTCGATCGGGTCCGGTCCTTGATCCTCGGAGTTCTCGTTCACTGAAAAACGTCCCTAATCACTTAAACCAAGCGCAAGTCGACTATCTGCCATAGGCGTATTGCACGCCGCTACACCTATATCGTGAAACGCGCGCTGCGCTGCAACAGAAAGTTAATCTTCGCTTATGGCGCGAGTCTCAGTGAGGTCAACTCGCTTTGCGAGCGTCAGGCGTCGGCCTTGCGACCCTGCAGGATGGCCTCGATCTGGTCGAGGACGGCCAGAGCGACGTCCTCGCCCTGCTGATCGCAGATCTCGCCGGCGCGCCGGATGATCTGGCTGAGGGCGACGCGGTCGCGGGGGCCGAGCAGGGCCGCCATCTGCAGCAGTTGGCGGGCGTCGGGATCCATCCGGGCGTCGCCGTCGAGGGCGGTCAGGAAGCCGCCGGCGTCACCATCGCTCGCGGTGATCTTGATCTCGCTCATGGCGCATTGGCCGCGACGAACGCCGCAGCCTCCTCTTGCAACAGGTCGTCGGCCTGGATGAGCCGACAAAGGGGGAAAAGCGAAGTCAGCGGCGCGCTGAGGGCGCGGCGCAGGTCCGGATCATCGCGCTCGCCGGTCGCGACGGCGTCGCTGAGCACCTCGACCGGCAATTGCAGGTCGGCGGCGGCGAAGGCGGTGGCGAGTACGGCGTCGGTCATCGAGAAGCCGATCAACGCCAGCGGCCCCCCGAGGCCCTGGGCGCGGCGCGCGAAGGCCGGGTGCGAGAAGGCCGACGGGCCCCGGCGCAGGTAGATCGGCTCGGTCGGCAACGGCTCCAGCCCGACGATCGGGCGGGCGCCTTCGGCGGTCGCCTCGCGCCGATGCACGTGCAGCACCGGCCAGGCGCGGGCGCGGGCCTGTTCCAGCACCCGGCGGCAGGCCCCGGTGACCTGGGCGGCGGCGGCCGGCGCCCCGGACACCCGGGCGCGTTGGAGGTCGAGGCAGACCAGGGCGGCTGGCGGCGGTGAGTTCATCGGGCGTGCGCGCCGAGGTTGGTGGCCGGGCGAGCGGCGGACCGGTCGAGCACGCCGGCCTCGTCCCAGGCCCCCTCGGGCCGCAGCAGCACCATCGGATCGCTTTCGAGGGTCAGGGCGTCGGGCGGCGGGGCGCCTTCCACCACCATCTCGACATAGTCGTGGTCGGAAAATGCGAAGCTCTCGCGGCCCGGCCGGATGCGGGCGTTGAAGTACTGCTCCCAGAAGGGGATCAGCCGCACTTGGCCGTAGCCGAGGATCTGCCGGTAGTTCTTCTTTTCGGCCAGCCGCTTGGCGGCCAGGATCAACAGCAGGGTCGCGCGCCCGCCGCGGTACTCGCGCCGTACCGCCACCCGCTCGACCTTGGCGAAATCGGCGAACCAGCGCACGCGCAGCGTTCCGATCGGCTCGCCGTTGCGGCGCAGGACCAGATGCGTGGTCCCGGCGAAGTCGTTGCCGTCGTATTCCTCGTCATACGGGCAGGCCTGCTCGCCCATATAGACCAGCGATCGGACCGCCATGGCCTGCATGATGTCGGGCAGGGTGCGGCAGACCGCGACCTCAAGCTCGGCGTCGTCGATGTCGCTGACCGCGCGGGCGTCCATCGGCATGCGGACGTTGGCGTTCATCAGGCGGCCCTCCCGACACGGGCCCAGGCGTCGGCGACGACGAGGCCGCCGGGGCCGGGGACGGGCTGCGCGCCGATCCGCTTGAGCAGGGTGCGCTCGCCGCCGGGCGTGGCCGCGCGGCCGTAGAGCGGGATGGTGGGAAAGAGCTCGCGGTGCAGCTTCACCGCGCCGGCCATCACCGTCGCGCGGCCGCGCAGCGTGGTCCCGGCCATGCCCCAGCCGTAGATGGCGACCACCGCCTCGCCCGGCCGGGCGGCCTGGTCCTGGGGCGGATTGACGCCGTCGAACACGCCGGCGGCCAGGCCGGGCTGGGCCGCGGCGGTCAGCGGGATGATGGCCATGACCCCGGCCAGTCGCCCGTCGGCGCCGCGGAAGGTGAATGAAGAGGCCTGAGTGAGATCCTGTAGCTGCGCAAGGGTCTCGACCGTGGCGATGTTCGGACTGACCGTCCGGGCGGCGAGCGCGCGGCCCTCGACAATCTCGTCGTAGGTGGCCGGG
Source organism: Phenylobacterium sp. NIBR 498073 (assembly GCF_027286305.1). Classification (NCBI taxonomy): domain Bacteria; kingdom Pseudomonadati; phylum Pseudomonadota; class Alphaproteobacteria; order Caulobacterales; family Caulobacteraceae; genus Phenylobacterium; species Phenylobacterium sp. NIBR 498073. Next base: position 2,995,885 of record NZ_CP114599.1, on the reverse strand, counting down.
CTCAGCGCCAGCTCGCCCAGTCCTCGATGACAGCGTTCGACGAAATCGCGAATGATCATCACCACATCGCCTTCTTGTGCGAAGATGTGATTTGGTAGAGCGTCAATGTTCGAGTGTGCAGCCTCGAAGTTCGTATGGGGGCCCCACGGCCTTTTGGGTGCCAGATGGACAATGGCGACGGCGGTCACGCCGATTGGGACGACATCAAGACCTTCGTCGCCGCGGCTCAGACGGGTAGTTTCGGCGCTGCGGCCAGACGCCTGAAGACCACACAACCCACGGTCACACGCCGTATCGAGGACCTGGAGCTTCGGCTGGGGGCCAAGCTGTTCGACCGTGGCCTGCGCGGGGTTACGCTGACCCGAGCCGGGGAGATGGTCTACGACCGGGCGTTGACCATGCAGCGCGCGTCGCTGGATATCGAGCGCCTGAGCCTCGACCACGAGACCCCCGACGCCGGCGAGGTGACGGTGGCCATGCCGGAGGGGATCGGCGGCTATGTGACCGGCCTGGAGGTCGCCGATTTCGTCCGCGAGAACCCCGGCATCAAGCTCGGCCTGGACTGCGGATTTTATCCGGAGAACCCGGTCGACAGTCAGGTGGACCTCTCGATTCAGCTGATGGACGCGAGCGGGGTCCCGGAATTGACCGCTTCGCCGCTGGCGACGCTGCACTACGCGCTGTTCGCATCGCGCGAGTATCTCGAAACGTATGGGGCCCCCACGCGGATCGAGGCGGCGGTCGGCCATCGGTTCATTTATCACTCGGCCCAGGTCAGCAAACGCGGGCGCTGGGGGGCGAAAACCTCGGCGTTCATGGAGCTGGCCGAGCCGGCGATGGTGGTCAACTCCTCGACGGTGATGCTGCACGCCATCCAACGCGGCGCGGGGATCGGGGCCATTCCAACCGCCATCGTGGCGGTGGCGCCGGACCTGGTGATGCTGGACATCCCGCCGCTGGCCAGTTCGACCATCTGGCTCTGCCATCACCGCGAGAGCGCCAAGACCGGGCGGGTGGCGCGGGTCGCCGAGTGGCTCGGCTCGATCTTCGACGCCCGCGAGCGACCGTGGTTCCGCCCCGAATTCATCCACCCGCGCGAGTTCGGCGACTGGGCCTGGCCGGCGGCGACCGCGCGCGGTTGAGCGATAGGGGTCCCCACAACCGCTTCAATCGTGCCTTAACTTTAGTCACTCACGCTCATCCCGCTGATATCAAAAACGAAAAGGGGGGATCAGCATGGCGGACGGCACGGCCGAGTCGCGTCCGTTTGGCCTGGATATCTCCCAGGTGGTCTGCGACCGCGCCACGCGGCTCGCCAAAACCATGTTTTCCGCGCTCCAGGCGCAGATCGTCTTCCTGAAGGACGGCGAGGTCTGGCGTAGCCGCGATCCCGACTCCAAGATCCTGCGACAGCGCGACAGGGCGGCCGAGTTGGTGCAGGCCAGCGGCGAGCTACTGTGGGTCGAGGACGCCCATGACGACCCGCGCTTCGCCAACAGCCCTGCGGTGGTCGGCCCGCCCTTTCTGAGATCCTATGTCGGGGTCCCGATCCGGCTGGCCGACGGTTCGACCCCGGGCGTACTGGCGGTGTTCGGCGACGTCCCGCGCCGGTTCGACGCGGCCTTGGCCGGGCGGCTGGGCGACCTGGCCGAGTTCGTCGCCGACGAGTGGGCGCGGGCCCAGGCCAGCCGGGCGCGCGAGGAGAGCCGCCGCGAGCGCGACGCCATGCAGTCGACCTTGGCCGCGATCATCGAGGCCATGCCCGTCGCCGTCGTGCTGACCGACCGCGAGATGCGGGTGATCGGGGCCAGCCCCCGCTGGATCCGAACGCTCGAGCTGGGGCAGCAGATCGTTTTCGGCCGCACGGTCCAGGAACTGGCGCCGCACATGTATGGGCGCTGGCAGGAGGCGTACGACCGGGTGCTCTGCGGCGAGAGCATCAAGGCCGACCGCGTCCAGGTGACCGACGAGGTCGGGGCGATCCGCTGGTACCGGACCGAGCTGGCGCCCTGGCGCGCCGCCGACGGCGAGGTCGGCGGGTTGATCATCGCCAGCTACGACATCACCGACATGGTGGTGGCGCTGGAGGCGACCGAGCGCTCCGAGCAGCGGCTGATGCTGGCCATGGAGATCGCCGACATTCACGTCTTCGAGATGGACTATGTCCGGCGCGAACTGATCAAGACCGGGGCCGAGGACACCTTCTTCACGGAGGCCAAGACCTACGAGGAACTGCACCGCGACATCTTCAGCACCATCGATCCGCGCGACCGGGCGCGCGTCGAGGCGGCCTGGCGCGATCACCTGCGCACCGGCGAGCCCTATGCGCCTGAGTACCGGCTGGTGCGGCGCGACGAGCGCGAAGTCTGGGTCATGGGGGCCACGCGGCTGATCGTCGACGAGCGCGGCCGGCCGCTGCGGGTGATCGGCGCGTTGCAGAACATCAGCGAGCGCAAGGCGGCCGAGCAGGCACTGGTCCAGGCCAAGGAAGACGCCGAGGCGGCCAACCGGGCCAAGTCGACCTTCCTGGCGACCATGAGCCACGAGATCCGTACGCCGCTGAACGGGGTGCTGGGCATGGCCCAGGCGATGGCGGCGGAGAACGGTCTGTCGGACATCCAGCGCGAGCGGCTGGGGGTGATCCGCCAGTCGGGCGAGACGCTGCTGGCGATCCTCAACGACGTGCTCGACCTGTCGAAGATCGAGGCCGGCAAGCTGGAGCTGGAGGAGGCCGACTTCGACGTCGCAGCCCTGGCGCGCGGGGCTCACGCGGCGTTCACGGCCATCGCCAACAAGAAGGGCCTGTCGTTCTCGCTGGGTATCGAGCCGGCGGCCTTGGGCGTCTATCGGGGCGACTCCACCCGCGTGCGCCAGATCCTCTACAACCTGGTCTCCAACGCGCTGAAGTTCACCGAGCAGGGCGAGGTGCGGGTCAGCGTCGACCGCGACGCGGCGGGTCTGCGGCTCAGCGTCTCGGACACCGGGATCGGCATTCCGGCGCACCGCCTGGCGGCGCTGTTCCAGAAGTTCGAGCAGGCCGACGCCTCGACCACCCGGCGCTATGGCGGGACGGGTCTGGGCCTGGCCATCTGCCGCGAGCTGGCCGGCCTGATGGGCGGGGCGATCGAGGCGAGCAGCGAGGTGGGGGCAGGGACGACGTTTCTGGTGACCTTGCCGCTCACCTGGGTCGGAGCCAGCGCGGCGTTGCCGACGCCGCCCAGCGTCGAGGCCCAGGAAATCGAGGCCTGCGCCTGTTCGACGCTGCGCGTGCTGGCGGCCGAGGACAACACCGTCAACCAGTTGGTCCTGAAGACCCTGTTGCACCAGATCGGCGTCGAGCCGCGCATCGTCGACAACGGCTTGGAGGCGGTGCGGGCCTGGGAAAGCGGCGAGTGGGACGTGATCCTGATGGACGTGCAGATGCCGGTCATGGACGGTCCGAACGCCTGCGCCCTGATCCGCGGTCGCGAGGCGCTGGAAGGGCGCGCGCGCACCCCGATCATCGCCCTGACCGCCAACGCCATGGCCCACCAGGTCGCCGAATACATGGCCGCCGGCATGGACGGCTTCGTCCCCAAGCCGATCGAGGTGGGCCGGCTGTTCGAAGCCCTGCAGCAGGTGCTTGAGGCGGCCGGCGAGGCCGAGGCGGCCTAGCCATTCTGGCTAGAAGTACGCATTTACCACGACTTTAGATGGTGTTTTGTGCGCGATCCGGGCATTCGTGGGGAGTTAGAGTCCCGCTTGATTGAGACACCATGCCCGCACCCAGCGTCATCATCACCTTTGACAAGTCCGCGCTGAAGATCGGCGATCAGGCGAGGGCGACCTTCACTTTCACCGAGGCTCCGGTCGGCTTCACCGCAGAAGACGTGACCGTCACGAACGGGACGTTGTCGGGGCTGAGCAACGCCGGCGACCCTCTAGTCTACACGGCGGACCTCACTCCCGGGGCGGGATTGAGCGGCGTAAGCGCAGGACTGTCCGTTGCTGCGGGGAGCTATACCAACCTGAGCGGCGATCCGGGCCTGGCGGGCGCGAGCCCGGCGATCCCGGTGGACACCCTCGCGCCGACGGTGTCGATCTCGTCATCGACCGCCACGCTGCGGTCCGGCGAGAGCGCGACGATCACCCTGACCTTTTCCGAGGCTCCGACAGGCTTCAGCCTCGGCGACCTGTCGGCTACAGGCGGCACGCTGGGCTCGCTGGTCGGAACCGCGGATCCCCTGGTCTACACGGTGGACTTCACGCCCAGTGCGGGATTGGCCGGGTTCCTGGGCTCGGTGTCGCTGGCGGCAGGCGCCTACACCGACACCTCTGGAAACAGCGGCGCGGGCGGTTCGAGCTCCGCGATCGCGATCAACACCTTGGGACCGTCGGTGGCCGTCACCGCCGCCAATGGGACGCTCAAGGCGGGTGAGGATACAGAGCTTACCTTCACGTTTTCCTCCGTGCCGACCGGCTTTACGGCCAGCGACATTGTTGTCTCCGGTGGAATCGTCTCTAGCCTGACCAATATGGGCGGGGGCGTCTACAAGGCGACCTTCACCCCGACTGCCGGTGTGGACGCTGGCGAAGCCAGAGTTTCGGTGGCGTCAGGCTCCTACACCGACAGCGTCGGCAACCAAGGGGGCGGAGGCTCCACCGCGCCGATCTCGTTCGACACGCGCGCGCCGACCGTCTCGATCAGCCTGGCCGATCCGGCCCTGGGGATCGGGCAGTCCAGCGACGTCACCTTCACGTTCTCAGAAGCCGTGACCGGTTTCGGCCTCGGCGCGTTGACTGTCGACAACGGCACGCTGTCGGGACTGACCACCAGCGACAACATCGTTTACACGGCGACCCTGACACCCGCGGTGGGCGTCACCAATACGAGCAACATCATTCGCGCCGACCTGACCGGGGTCTCTGACCAGGCCGGCAATGCCGGGGTGGGGTCGACCGATTCTCCGAACTATGTCGTGGACGCCGTGAGGCCGACCGCGACGATCGTCATGGCCGATGCGGCCTTGAAGGCCGGCAAGAGCTCAGAGGTGACGATCACCTTTTCGGAAGCTGTGACGGGTTTCACCGCAGCCGACCTGTCGATCCCGAACGGGGCGATTTCGGGGTTGAACAGCAGCGACGGCGGCGTCACCTGGATCGGCGTCTTCACTCCAAATGTGGGCGTCCGCGACTCAAGCAACCTGATCATCCTGAACAACGCCGGCGTCGCCGACCTGGCCGGAAACGCCGGGATCGGAACGCCGAGTTCGGCCAACTTCACGATCGATACAGTGCGGCCCACAGCGAGCATCGTCGTCGCGGACACGGCGCTGGCGGTCGGCGAGACGACCGACGTCACCATCACCTTCTCGGAAGCCGTGAGCGGCTTCACTACAGCGGACCTGCAGGTCGACAACGGCGCGGTTTCGAACCTGACCTCCGGCGATGGGGGCGTGACGTGGACCGCGACGCTCACGCCGGCCTCCGACGTGCAGGACAGCGTAAACTTCATCGTCCTGGACAGGACCGGTGTGAGGGCGGACGCAAGCGGCAACGCCGGATCGGGGACGGTCGACTCCAACAACTATGCGGTCGACACCGCCCGCCCCACGGCGACGATCGCGGTCGCCGACGCGCAGCTGCAGGCTGGGCAGACGAGTCTGGTCACGATCACCTTCTCAGAGGCGGTGAGCGGGTTAACAATCCACGATCTGTCGGTCGCCAACGGGGGACTCTCGAACCTGAGCACCGCCGACGGCGGTGTCACCTGGACCGCGACGCTGACGCCGAGCGCTGGCGTGGTCGACCCGACCAACCTGATCGTGCTCGATACCTGGGGCGTCCTCGACGTTGCGGGCAACTCCGGGGCCAGCATCGCGATTTCGAACAACTACCAAGTCGGTTATGTCCCGCCGCAGCCTGTGAGCGAGGATGACGTGATCAGCCTGCCATCGGGCGGGGGGCAGGTGTCGGCCGGTCCCGGCGCCGACAGCGTCGCCGGCGCGGCCGGCGCCGACCTGATCCAGGGCAACACCGGCGCCGACACCCTGAGCGGCGGCGGCGGCGATGACATCGTCCGCGGCGGCCAGGACAACGACTTCGTGCACGGCAACGCCGGGGCGGATCTGCTGTTCGGCGACCTGGGCAACGACAGCGTATTCGGCGGCCAGGGCGACGATTTCGTCCAGGGCGGCGCAGGGAGCGACTATGTGGTCGGGGACCTGGGCCGCGACACCGTGCTGGGCGGGCAGGGCGCCGACACCGTGGTCGGCGGGGCCGGCGACGACTACCTGTCCGGCGACCTCGGCGACGATGTGCTGCTCGGCGGAGCGGGCGCGGACCTGTTCAACTTCAGGGCCGGGAGCGGCCGCGACGTGGTGATGGACTTCTCGTCGGCCGAGGGCGACCGCATAGCCATCTCGAGCACGGACGCGGCGGATTTCGCGGCGCTGTCGAGCAAGCTTGTCGCCGACGGCGGCAATACGGTCGTCAATCTCGCCGGCCAGACCATCGTGCTGGTCGGGGTCGCGAAGTCGGCGCTGAGCGCCGCCGACTTCGTGTTCGGCTGACCTATTCGGCCGGCTCGGCGGCGCGGGCGTGCTGGTAGGCCGAGGCGTCGAAGCGGGCGACCGCTTCGGCGTAGGCCTGCGCCGAGGCGGGCCAGTTGTTGAGGATCTTGCCTTCCGGGGTCTTGTACCAACTAGTGCAGGTCCCGGCCCACGGGGTGTGGGCGAGCTCGGCCTGGAGCTTGTCGTTGTAGGCGCTCTGCACCGCGGGGCTGACCGACAGCGGCCGCGCCTGGGCCAGGGCCTGCAGGACGTAGCCGACCTGGGCCTCGATCATGTAGATGATCGAGTTGTGGCCCAGGTTCGTATTCGGCCCGTAGAGCATGAAAAGATTGGGGAAACCGGCGACGGTGATCCCCAGATAGGCCTCCGGCCCGGCCTTCCACGCCTGGGCCAGGGTGACGCCGCCCTGGCCGCTGATCGCGGTCTCGCCGGCGAAGGACTTGGTCTCGAAACCGGTGGCGTAGATCACCACGTCCACCTCGTGCAGGCGACCCGTGGCGTCGACCACGCCCTGCGGCGTCAGGCGGGCGATGGCGTCCGTGACCAGCTCGACGTTCGGCCGGGTCAGGGCGGGGTAGAAGTCGTTGGAGATCAGCACCCGCTTGCAGCCCATCTCGTAGTCCGGGGTCAGCTTGGCGCGCAGCTCGGGGTCGGCGACCTGGGCGTGCAGGTGGGCCAGCGGGATCGGGACCTCCTCGACCGGCGCGGTCCCGTTCCGCTTGGCGATCAGCCGGTCCTCGGCCATCTGGAAGATCTCGCTGCGGACCTTTTCCATCAGCTCTGGTTGGGCGCGGAACTGGGCCTTTTCCTCGTCGGTGTAGGGCCGGTTCATGCGCGGCACGATCCAGTTCGGCGAGCGCTGGAAGAGGGTCAGCCGGCCGGCGATCTTGGCGATCTCCGGGACGAACTGGATGGCGCTGGCGCCGTTGCCGATCACCGCCACGCGCTTGCCGGCCAGGTCCGTCGAGGCGTCCCAGCGGGCCGAATGGAAGGCCGGGCCCGCGAAGCTGTCGCGCCCTTCGATCTCCGGCAGCTTGGGTCGGTTGAGCTGGCCCCAGGCGGTGACGAAGGCCTCGGCCGTGAGGCGCGAGCCGTCCGCGAGGGAGATCGACCAAAGGCCCGCGGCCTCGTCCCAGGCCGCGCCGACGACCTCGGCGCCCAGCCGAATGTGGCTGGCGAGCTCGTGGCGGTCCACGACGCCCTCGATGTAGGCGAGGATGTCGGGCTGGGCGGAATAGACTTCGGGCCAGTCCGGGTTCGGCGCGAAGGAGTAGGAGTAGAGGTGGCTGGGGATGTCGCAGCCGGCGCCGGGATAGATGTTTTCGCGCCAGGTGCCGCCGACGCGGTCGGCCTTTTCGAGGATCACGAATGACGACTCGCCCTGCGCCTTGAGCCGCAGGCCCATGCAGAGCCCCGCAAAGCCAGCGCCCAGAATGGCGACCTTCACGTCCGCGGCCATGTCGTGCTCCCCGAATAATTCTTGTATGCGGGACGCTAACGGCGGGCGGCTGGGTTATCAACGCTCACTTTGACGCGCTGGGGCGGACGCCGGCCTCGACAAGCCGTGGCCGGCTTGAGAACATCGGGCCAATAGGGAGGACGCCATGCCACGCTGGGCCTGCGCGCATTCGATCGAGTACGGCCCCGCCGGAGCTGCGCAATGACGTGGACCGACCAGGGCTCCCGCCGACGCCCGTACCATGTCGGCAACCTGCGCACCTTGCTGCTGGACGAGGCGCGGGCGCTGCTGGAGAGCGGCGGTCGCTCGGAGATGAACCTGCGGGCGCTAGCAGGGCGCGCAGGGATCGCGGCGGGGTCGGTCTATCACCACTACGCCTCGAAGGCCGCGCTGCTGGCCGGGTTGGCGGCGATGGGGTTCCGCGAATTGGAGGCCAGCCTGCGGGAGGCCGCGGCCCAGGGCGGGGCGACGCCGATCCGCACCACGGCTCTGGCCTATTTCGATTTCGCCCGGGCCCAGCCGGCGCTCTACGAGCTCATGTTCGACGCTGCGCTGATGGGCGAGGCCGATGTGGCCGAGGCCCGCGACCGCGCCTTCGCCGTGCTGCGCGAGCTGATCGCCGCCGCGCCCAGCCAGCAGGGGGTCGAGCCGGCCGTGATCCATAAGGTCGCCCTGGCGGTCTGGGCCTGCGGCCATGGCGCGGCCTCGCTCACCCAGGCCGACGAAAGCGGGAATTCGCCGCTGATGGAAGACGTGATCCAGGGTCTGGAGGCGCTGTTCCGCCCGCGCTGATCGGCGCGCTCGCCCATGAACGGAGGCGCGCAATTTCGCGGCCTTGCGCCTGACGGTTGCAAAGCTGCGCGGGTGGCCATACACCTACCCATGTTCCGCGAACGTGTCGCGGCGGATCGGATTTGAACGCGATGGCCGGCAAGGCTTCGAACATGCCGAATTACCAAGGGCTCGCTTACCCGCGCCCGACGTACTTCGCATGCCCAGCCCTTGCCCCCCAGACCCGCCATCCGAGCCCCGCCCATGTCGACCACGCCCGCCATCACCGTCCGGAACCTCTGCAAGCGCTATAGCTACGCCAAGCGCGGCCGTGGGCTGGCAGGCGCGTTTTCGTCCCAGCAAGTGACCATCGAGGCCGTGGCCGGGGTGTCGTTCGACATCGCGCCGGGCGAACGCGTGGCGATCATCGGGCCGAACGGGGCGGGCAAGTCGACCACGTTGAAGATGCTGTCGGGCATCCTGGAGCCGACGGCCGGCGAGGCGCAGGTGCTGGGGTTGGTCCCCTGGCGCGAGCGCAAGGCGCTGGCCTACCGGATCGGGGTGGTGTTCGGGCAACGCTCGCAACTATGGGGCGAGCTGCCGGCGCGGGATTCCTTCGCGCTGCTGGCCAAGATCTACGACCAGGATGCGGCGGTGGCGCGCCGGCGGCTCGGCGAGCTGTCCGAGCGCTTCGCCCTGGCCGAGCTGATGGATCAGCCGGTCAATCGCATGTCGCTGGGCCAGCGGATGCGCTGCGAGATCACCGCCAGCCTGCTGCATGGGCCGCAACTGCTGTTCCTGGACGAGCCGACCATCGGGCTGGATGTGACCGCCAAGGTCGCGATCCGCGACTTCGTGCGCGAGCACGCCCGCGACCATGGACTGACCGTGGCGCTGACCTCGCACGACACCCGCGACATCGAACTGGTCTGCGAGCGGGTGATCGTGATCGGCGAGGGCCGGATCGTCGTCGATCAGCCGACCGACCAGCTGCGCCGCCGGTTCCTGGGCCGCAAGGTCGTGACGCTGCAGTCGGCGAGCGCGGAGGTGTGCCTGGACCTGCCCGGAGTCAGCCGACGGTCGGCTGCGGCGCATAACACGGTGCTGGAGGTCGACACCCGCGTCACCCGCGTCGAGCAGGTGATCGCCGCGGCCCTGGCCCAAGGCGGCATCGAGGACGTGACCATCGAGGACCCTCCGATGGAGGAGGTGATCCATGACATCTACTCTGGCGGTCGTTGAAGCGCGGAGAGGGGCGGGCGCGGCCTGGGCAGCGCTGCGGGTCGGGGCCGGCGAGACCCTGGCGGCCTGGCCGGTGCTGGCGGGGCGCTGCGTGTTCTTCGTGATCCTGCTGCTGGTGCTGTCGGCGTTGTGGGACAAGGTGGCCGCCGAGCAGCTGCCCGGCACGCTGGCCTATGCGCTGCCGGCCGGCGGGCTGGCGCTCTACATCGGGGCGACGGAATGGGTGACGCTGTCGTTGCCGGCCACGCATCTGCGGCTGGAGGACGACATTCGTTCTGGGGGACTGGAGCCCCACCTGCTGCGGCCCAAATCGTACCTCGTCCAGGTGTTGAGCCAGAACCTGGGCGCGGCCTTCGTGCGGCTGACGGTCCTGGGGATCACGGCGCTGGCGCTGCTGGCGGCGTCGGGGCGCGCCTGGCCGCCCGCCGAGGCGTTTCCGCGCCTGCTGGTGCTGGGCGTGCTGGGCGTCGTGGTCGGGGTGCTGCTCTACGCCCTGGCCGGGCTGATGGCGTTCTGGGCGCGGCGGGTGCTGCCCTTCCAACTGGTGATCCAGAAGCTGATGTTCCTGCTGGGCGGGCTCTATGCGCCGGTGACGCTGTATCCGCCGCTGATGGAGGGGCTGGCCAAGGTCTCGCCGTTCGCCGCGCACCTTTACTGGCCGGCGGCGATGACCATGACGCCGGACCTGTTCCTGGTCGGGCTGGGCTGGCAGGTGCTGTGGATCGGCGTGCTCAGCGCGGCGTGCCTGGCGCTGTGGCGCGCGGGCCTGGCCAAGGTGCTGCGGCGGGGAGGAGTGTGATGCGGTGCATCAAGCTCTACGCCGCCGAGGCCGCCGCTTCGGTGCGGATGTCCTTCGCCGACAAGGCCAACTTCGCGCTGCAGGTCGGCGGCATGATCGTCAACGACGTGGTGTTCCTGGCCCTGTGGGCGCTGTTCTTCGCCGGATTCCGCAGCGTCGGCGGCTGGGGCATGGCCGACGTCGCCCTGCTGCTGGGGCTCACCATGTGCATCGTCGGCCTGGCCGGAGCGCTGGCCGGCGGCTATCGCGACATGGCCGGGTCGATCGTGCGCGGCGAACTGGACGGCCTGCTGACCCAGCCGGCGGGGCTGATCGCCCGGCTGCTGGCGCGCGAGAGCATCGCCACGGCCTGGGGCGACCTGGTCTGCGGCGTCGTGGTGCTGGTGCTGTTCGCGCAGGTGCGCTTGGCGCAGGCGCCGCTGCTGGTCCTGGCCGTCGGCGCCGGGGCCACGGTCTATGTCTCCGCGGCGATCTCGTTCGCCAGCCTGGCGTTCTGGGCGAGCGGCGCGCGCAGCTTCGCCCGCGACCTGACCGACTTCACGCTGCTGTTCTCCAGCTATCCGGGCTCGATCCACCAGGGCCTGGTGAAGGTCGCGGCCTATACGGTCCTGCCCGCGGCGTTCGTGGTGCTGGCGCCGGTGAAGATGCTGCGCGAACCGAGCGTGGGCACCGTGGCCGTCGTGGTCGCCTCGGCGCTCGGCTACGGCGCCTTGGCCGCGGGGCTGTTCCACCTGGGCCTGCGGCGCTATCGGCGCGGCGCCTCGCCCGGGACTTGATTTTGGAGGCGAAGCCCGCTCGTTAGGCCCATGAGCAAAGGCCCCAAGATCACCGTGGCCGGGGCCGGCGCGCTGGGCCTGACCACCGCCCTGGCCCTGGCCGACGCCGGCGCGCGGGTGACCGTGTTCGATCCGGCCGAGCCGGGCGACAACGCCTCGGGCGTCGCCGCCGGGATGCTGGCGCCCGCCTTCGAAGCCGTCCTGGACGCCAGCGCCGCGCCGCACCTTGCGCTGTTGATGGCGGCCCGCAACCTGTGGCCGGCGCTGGAGGCGCGGATCGGGCTGAGCGTTGACCGCGCCGGTGCGGTGGCGGTGGGCGACGACGAGTACCTGGCGCGCATCGACGGCGGCCTGCGCAGCCAGGGGCTGCATCCTACCGAATTGGAGCGCGCGGCCCTGGCCGGCCTGGCGCCGGACCTGGCCGACGGCTGGCGACGCGGGCTGCTGGTGCGCGAGGACTGGCGGATCGAGGCCGGCGCGGGGCTGGCGGCGCTGCGCCGCGCCGCGCTCGAGGCCGGGGTCGAGTTCCGCCAGCAGGCGGCGAGCGGCTTCGAGGGCGGCGAGCGGTTGGTGATCGCCACCGGCGCGGGGCGCGACCTGGCGGTGGTGGCGCCGGAGTTGTCGCACCTGTCGCCGATCAAGGGCCACATCCTGCGGACCCGCGAGCGGGCCTATCGCGGCGTGGTGGTACGTGGTCAGGGAGCCTATGTCACCGGCGCGCCCGGCGGGCTGACCATCGGGGCGACGATGGAGGCCGGGCTTGGCGACCGCGCGGTGGAGCCGGCCAAGGTCGAGCCGTTGAAGGCGGCTGGCGTGCGCCTGTTCCCGCACCTGGCCGGGGCCAGCTTCCAGGCCGAGACCGGGGTGCGCGGGGCGACGCCCGACGGACTGCCCATGGTCGGCCGCGGGCGGCATCAGGACGTGCTGCTGGCGGTCGGCGCGCGGCGCAACGGCTGGCTGCTGGCCCCGCTGGTCGCGCGGCTGATCGTGGCTTGCGTGACGGAAGGGGAAGCTGGTCCTTTTGCCGACGCCATGAGTCCGGCGAGGTTCGACGCGCCGGCGAAGTAGGGAGAGAGCGATGAGCGGCTTCTGGTTGAACGCGGAACAGGAAGCCATCGTCGAGAGCGTGAGCCGGCTTTGCGCCCAGTTCGACGCCGACTATTGGCGCAGGACCGACGAGACCGGCGACTTTCCCGAGGAATTCGTGGCCGCCATGGCCGCCGGCGGTTGGCTGGGCACGGCGATGCCGGCCGAGCTGGGCGGGGCCGGCCTGGGGCTGACCGAGGCGGCGCTGGTCATGCAGGCGGTGACGCAGTCGGGGGCCGGCTTCTCCGGCGCCAGCGCCATGCACCTGAACATCTTCGGACCGATGCCGATCGTCAGGTATGGCAGCCAGGAGCTCAGGAACCGGGCGATCCCGCGGCTGATGTCGGGCGAGGACAAGATCTGCATCGGCATCACCGAGCCGGACTCCGGCCTCGACACCACCAGCCTGACCACACGGGCGACGCGGACCAACGACGGCTATGTGATCTCGGGCCGCAAGGTGTGGACCACCATGGCCCAGCGCGCCAACAAGATGCTGATCATTGCGCGGACCACGCCCAAGGATCAGGTCAAGAAGCCGACCGAGGGCCTGAGCCTGTTCTACACCGACTTCGACCGGTCGAAGATCAGCGCGACGGTGATCCCGAAGATGGGCCGCAAGGCGGTCGAGTCGAACAGCGTCTTCATTGACAACCTGGAGGTCCCGGCCGGCGACCTGATCGGCGAGGAGGGGCGCGGGTTCTACTACCTGCTCGACGGGCTCAATCCCGAGCGGGTGCTGTTCGCCGCCGAGGCGGTGGGGCTGGGCCGCGCGGCGCTGGCGCGGGCCTCGACCTACGCCAAGGAGCGGATCGTGTTCGGCCGGCCGATCGGCCAGAACCAGGGCGTCGCCCATCCGCTGGCCAAGTCCTGGGCCGAGCTGGAGGCCGCGAACCTGATGGCGTTCAAGGCCGCGGCGCTGTTCGACGCCGGGCGCGAATGCGGGGCCGAGGCCAATGCGGCCAAGTACCTGGGCGGCGAGGCGGGGTTCCATGCCTGCGAGTCCGCGGTGCTGGCGCACGGCGGCATGGGCTACGCCAAGGAATTCGACGTCGAGCGCTACTTCCGCGAGGCGATGATCGCTCGCATCGCGCCGATCAGCCGCGAGATGGTGATGAACTACATCGCCGAGCGGGTGCTCGGCCTGCCCAAGAGCTACTGAGCAAGCCGAAACCGGGCCCTATCAGCCGAGGTTGAAGCGGATCGGGATCTGCACCGTGCCGCCTTCCACCGGCTGGCCGTCGCGGGTCATCGGGCTCATCCGGAAATAGGGGGCGAGCTTGAGCGCGGCGCGGCCGAAACCCTCGTCGGCCGGCGATTCCCGGGCGATCGAACAGCCGCTGAGCGAGCCGGCGGCGCTGACCTGGCAGGAAATCGTCGCCGTGCCGCCGACGCCGCGCCGCTGGGCGGAGTCCGGATAGAAGCGAGCGAACTCGCTGGGGCCGGGGCGCTTGAGCCAGTTCGGGGCGACGATCACGGCCGGCGGCGCAGGCGTCGGCGGGGCCGGCGGTCCCAGGGTCGTCGGCGGTTCGCTCGGCGCCGGGGTCGGAACCGGCGGCAGGGGGATGGGCGCCGGGGGCGTGAACGGCAGGTCGAGGGCAGCCGGCGGCCGGGGCGAGGCCGGGCGGTCCTGCGGCAGGGCCTCCGGCTTTGGCGGCGGGGGCGGGGGCGTCCAGGTCTCGACCGTGATGATCGGGCCCTCGGGCAGGGCCTCGGGCTCGGGCGGCGTCCAGGTCTTGACGGCGAGGTAGGCGGCCAGGCCGCCGTGGACGATCACGGACAGGGCGATGGCCGCGGTAACGGCCGGAGATCGGCCGGAACGAGGCTTCGACGGGCCGAGCGCGACCGGCATGAACTGACGGATGACCATTGGCGACCTCCCTTTGTTTTTCGTCGCTGAAACAAAGGGTCGCGCCGCGATCATGTCCGAAGCTTGGCCGTTGGGAAGCGCAACGGTGGCGGGGCGGTGACCAAGTGGCGCCGCCGCCCAGCGGGCGGATCTAGCCGAAGGTCAGCGGGTCCGGGCCGATGCGGCCGTCGGCGGTGTCGAGGGCGGCGAAGGCGGCCATATCCTCGGCGTCGAGGGCGAAGTCGAAGACATCGAAGTTCTGACGCAGGCGGTCCGGGTTCGCCGACTTGGGGATCACCAGGAAGCCGCTGTCGAGGTGCCAGCGGATGATCGCCTGGGCCGGGGTCTTGCCGTGCTTGGCGGCGATCCTGCCGATCACCGGGTCCTGCAGGACCTTGCCCTGGCCCAGCGGGCTCCAGCATTCGGTGGCGACGCCCAGCTCCTGGTGCGCGGCGCGCAGGGCGGTCTGCTGGAAGCGGGGGTGCAGTTCGACCTGGTTGACGGCCGGGGCGACGCCGGTCTCGCCGACGATGCGGCGCAGATTGTCGACGGTGAAGTTGGAGACGCCGATCGACTTGGCGCGGCCTTCTTCCTTAAGGCGAACCAGCGCCTTCCAGCTTTCGACATAGAGGTCCTGGGTCGGGCAGGGCCAATGGATCAGGTAGAGGTCGACGCTGTCGCGGCCGAGCCGCTGAAGCGACTTGTCGAAGGCCTTGAGGGCGCGGTCGTAGCCCTGGCTTTCGTTCCAGAGCTTGGTAGTCACCGCCACCTCGCCGCCGGCCGCGGCCCGCTGAAGGCCCTCGCCGACGCCTTTCTCGTTCTGATAGATGGCGGCGGTGTCGACATGGCGATAGCCGGCGTCGATCGCCGTCTGAACGATCACAGCGGCTTCGTCATCGGGCACCTGCCAGACGCCGAGGCCGAGCTGGGGCAGCGCCGCCCCGTCATTGAGGGTGATCAGCGGCTGGGTCATCAGCGGTCCTCGCGGAAGGTGGGAAGCGCAAGATCGGGAGCAGCCGCGCGGGGCGCAAGTCGCCATCCCCAAAGAACATGGTTAGCGACGCGTTAACCATGTGGGGGCACATCTGGCCCATGGCGATCGAGGGAATCAGGGGAGTTGTGGAGGCCGCGATCCAGCGGGCCTCGAACGCCACTGGCGTCGACTTCACCTTCCTGATGAAGACCGCTGCCCGCGAGAGCGGCTACAATCCGCGCGCCAAGGCTCCGACCTCGTCGGCGGCGGGTCTGTTCCAGTTCGTCGAGCAGACCTGGCTGGCGACCCTCAAGCAGCACGGGGCCAAGTACGGTTACGCGCGTTATTCGGAACTGATCACCAAGGGAACGGACGGCCGCTATCGGGTCGCGGGGGCCGAGGCGCGCAAGGCGGTGATGGACCTGCGGATGGACCCGCACGCCGCCTCGCTGATGGCCGGGGAGCTGACCTCCGACCACGCCTCGTACCTGAAGGGCCGGGTGGGCCGCGCGCCGACGGCCGGCGAGCTCTACGCCGCCCACTTCCTGGGGCCGCAGGGTTCGGCGCGGCTGATCGAGGCCGTGCGCAGCCAGCCGGGCGCGAGCGCCGCGGCGATGTTCCCGGACGCCGCCAGCGCCAACCGCTCGATCTTCTATCGCGACGGGCGAGCGGCGACGGTGTCGGAGGTCTATGCGAACCTGACCAAGGGCGCGCACGGCCCGGCCTCAACCGGCCAGCGCCAGGCCCCGACCGACACCAAGTTCGTGCAGTACGCTTCGGCCCGGCAGCAGGCCCTGCAGGCCAGCCAGGACGCGATGGTCGACCTGATCCTGCGCGGGACCAAGTCCGACGACGACGCCAGCGCTGGTCAGCGCATGACCGGGTCGCTGTTCACCAGCGAGATGCTGCGGGTGTTGTCCGAGGCGCGCGACAAGGCCAGCTAAGGGGCCAGCTAGGCTGCGGCCCCGGCGCTGAGCATGGCGTCGATCTCGGCGGGCGAATAGCCGATCTCGGAAAGCACTTCACGCGTGTGTTCGCCCAGGCCGGGCGCCGGCGGACGGCGGTCGGCGTCGGCCCCGGGGAAGCGGGCCGGCGCGGCGGGAGAGCGGTAGGCTCCGCCCTGGCCGTCCTCGATTTCGACGAAGGCCCCGGCGGCGGCGGCCTGCGGGTCGGCGACGACCTCGGCCGGGGTCTGGACGGGCGCCCAGACCTGGTCGGCCGCATCGAGACGCCGAATGATCTCGGCGTAGTCGAGGGCGCCGAAGGTCGCGTCCAGCTGTTCGACCAGGGCGACGCTGTTCTGCCGGCGAACCTTGCCGGTGGCGAAGCGCGGGTCGAGCGGTAGGTCGGGGCGCTCGAAGGTCTGGCAGAGCACCTGCCAGTCGTTGCTGGCCCCGCGCGGATTGAGCACGAACCAGTGGCCGTCGCGGCTGCGGTAGAAGTTGGCCAGCGGGTCGAACGGGGCGCTGCGCGGGCGGTTGGAGGCGAGTTTGCCGAAGGCCAGCTGGACCGCGAGGTCGGAGCCGACGGCGTAGACGCCGGTCGCCAGCAGCGAGGTTTGGACCACGCGTCCGACGCCAGTCCGCTCGCGCTCGTAGACCGCCGCCAGGATCGCCGAGACGGTGGCCAGCGAGGTCATGTGGTCCCCGACGCCGGTGCGCAGGATGAACGGGTCCGAGCCCTTCGGCGCGTGCATGTGGGCCACGCCCGCCCGCGACCAGAAGGCGGTGACGTCGAAGCCGGGCTTGGCGGCGTCCGGTCCGTCGAGCCCGTAGCCGGTGACCATGGCGTAGATCAGCCGCGGATTGGCGGCCCGCAGAGCCGCCTCGTCGAGGCCGGCGCGCTTGAGCGCGGCGGGGCGGACATTGGTCAGGAAGATGTCGGCCTGGGCCGCCAGGCGGGCGAGGGCGTCGCGGCCCTCCGGTTTGCCGATGTCCAGCACCATGGCGCGCTTGCCGCGGTTGTCGAGGCCGAAGGTCGGGTTGCCGGTCAGCTCGCTCTTGGCGTCGCCGAAGACGTGGCGCATCGGGTCGCCCTCGGGCCGCTCGACCTTGATGACGTCGGCGCCCCAATCGGCCAGGACGCCGCCGGCGCCTGGCGCGGCGATGTAGGAGGCGAACTCGACGACCTTCAGACCCTGCAGCAGCACGCGCACCTCCCTTGTTGTTGGAGGCATCTTGGCGGCGCGGCGGCGCAGCCTCAAGACTGTCCGGACGTCAGCCTAGGCGAAGGCCCGCGCCGGCGGGGCGTCGCGTTCGACCGCCACGGCGTCGGCGACCGCGCGGGCGACGGCGGCGACGCTGACCGGCTTGCGCAGCACGACGTCGGCGCCGGCCTGGGAGCATTCCTCGGCCTCGTCGGCGTCGCCGCCGATCACCGCGACGATCGGCGTCTGGGCGTTGTCGCCGTTGAGCTCTCGGATGGCGGCGATGGCGGCCGGGCCGTCGAGGTTGGGCATTCGCCCGTCGATCATCAACAGGTCGAACTCGCAGACCCGGGCCAGGTCCAGGGCGCGCTGGCCGTCGACGGCGTGGACGACCTGGTGGCCGAGCTGTTCGATGACGGCGCGCAGCATGGCCGCGTTGAGGGCGTCATCCTCGGCGATCAGCACGCGCATGCGCTGGCGCGCTTCGGGAAGCGCCGAGGCCAGCTCGATCGGGGCCTCCAGCTCGCGCTCGGGCAGCGCGTCGGCGTTGAAGGGCAGTTCCAGGCGGAAGCAGGAGCCGACCCCGACGGCGCTGTGGGCGGACAACTCGCCACCCATCAGGCGGGCCAGCTGGCGTGAGAGCGACAGGCCAAGGCCCGCGCCCGAGGTGCCGGCGCTGGTGCGGGCGATGCGGTTGAAGGGCTCGAAAGCCTGCTCGAGCTCTTCCTTGGCCAGACCCGGCCCGGTGTCGGCGATCTCGATGGACAGGCGTCCCGAAGCGGCCAGCTCAACGCGGGCCTCGACCCGGCCGCGGATGGTGAACTTCAGCGCGTTGCCGAGCAGGTTGGCGAGAATCTGGCGGGCGCGGTGCGCGTCGGCCATGGTCGCGCCGGTCTCCATCGCCGCCAGATCGGAGGCGACGTGGAGCGACAGCTCGAGCCCGCGGGCGGCGGCGTTCGGGCGGTTGAGGATCACCAGGTCGCGGACCAGCGCCACGGCGTCGAAGGCGTGGGTGTCGACCTCCAGGCGGCCAGCCTCGGCGGTCTCGGAGTCGAGCGTCGTGTTGAGCACCGCGATGAGGTCGTTGGCGGCGTCGAGGGCCGCAGAGAGCTGTTCGCGCGAGGGCGCGCCGCGACCGTTATGGCCGACCGCCGAGGCGAGCACGTGGGCGACGCCGGTCAGGCCGTTGCGGATCTCGTGGCTGAGGGTGGCGACGAGGTCGGACTTCGATCGGGCGAGCCGCCGCGCCTCGTCCATGCGCAGGTCACGGTCGGCGATCAGCACCTCGCGCTCGGCGGCGAGCGCGAACTGGCGGCGCAGGATGCGGTTGAGGATCATCGCGAGGGCGAGGGCCAGGGCGATGGCGCCCATGGCGAGCTTGGCCAGGGCCTGATCGTCCGGATGGCGCATTAGGAAGTAGAGCGGCCCGGCGGCGGTGGCCATGCCGACGATCAGCAGACTGGGCAACCAGGGGGCCGTGAAGAAGATGACGATGGCGGCGGCTGCCACGGAGATCAGCATCAACTCGCTGCGGGCCGGGCCCGCACCGTCCCCGAAGGCGGCCATCTGGGCCACCGCGACGGCCCAGATCAGGCCGCAGAGAATGTGAATCTGGCCGCGCTTTCGTAGGTCGGCGAGCGCCTCCGGCTTCTTCAGCCAGTTCACGGCGGCGTAGAATACGCCCCAGGCGATCGCGAAGATCGCGAAGGTGCCGGTCATCCAGACGGCGTTGCTAGCGTAGGCGCCGGCCCAGACCAGCATGGGCAGGCTGATCGCGAATACGGTCAGGGCGTAGGGCAGCAGCGACGTCTGAGTTTCGAGGGCCTGCTGGGTGACCGACGACCCGCCTCGGGCCTTGGAATTCTCGGTCTCGACCAGCATGAATCGGGTTCCCTCGGCGGCTGGTGGAAACCATACGGCGGCAGGGTTCGCGATCAGTTACGCGACATCGTAAATCCACAGATTGAGGGGCAACCGTTCGTTAAGCTTAACCTTAGATTATCCTTTTGGCGGGGGCCTCAGCCCTCTTCTGGGGCAAGGGCTATGGCGACGACGCGGGCGGCGCTGACGGACGAAGATATCCGCACGCTGGTCAAGGGCGCGACGCCGGACGAGCGCGCCTTTGCGGCCCGCAAGATCTGCCGCCGGCTGGATGCCGCCGTGCTCAGCGAGGAGGATCGCGCGCACGCCCAGGAGATCCTGCGCGTGATGGCCCATGACGCCGCCGAAATGGTGCGTGAGGCGCTGTCGGTCACATTGAAGAGCTCGCCATTGGTGCCGCGGGACGTCGCGGTCCAACTGGCGCAGGACGTCGAGCGGATCTGCATGCCGATCCTCGGCGCTTCGCCGGCGTTCACCGACGCCGACCTGGTCGAGATCGTGCGGGTCGGCGGGCCGCTGCGCCAGGTGGCGGTGGCCCGGCGGCCGCAGGTGTCGAAGACGGTGACGCGCGCCATCGTCGAGCTTGGCGAGGAGGGGGCGGTCGAAGCCGCTTGCGCCAACGACAACGCCGATTTCGCCGAGGAGACCCTGGACGCCGCGGTGGCGCGCTTCGAGCGTTCAGAACGCGTATTGGCGGCGTTGGCCTACCGCGACGCCCTGCCGCTGGCGGTCACCGAGAAACTGGTCGCCCTGGTCGGCGACCAGGTGCGCGATCACCTGCTGAACCGTCATGAGATTTCGGCGGAGCTGGCCTTGGAGATCGCGCTGGGCGCGCAGGAGCGCGCGACCGTCGACCTGGTCGACCAGGCCGGACGCACCAGCGACGTGAAGGCCTTCGTCAGCCACCTGCGCGAGAACGAGCGGCTGACCGCCTCGCTGCTGCTGCGGGCGCTCGCGCAGGGGCACATGACCTTCCTGGAGTGGGGGCTGGCCGAGCTGGCCAGCGTGCCGCATCACCGGACCTGGTTGATGATCCATGACGCCGGCCCGCTCGGACTGAAGGCGATCTACGACCGCGCGGGGATGCCGGCGCGCCTGTACGGGGCGTTCCGGGCTGGGGTGGATACCTACCACTCGATGGAGTTCGACGGCGGCGCGCGCGACCGCGAACGCTTTCAGGAGCGGATGCTGCAGCGGTTCCTGACCCAGGTCGATGTCGCCAACCGCGAGGACTGCGACTACCTGCTCGACAAGATGGACCGGCTGTCGGCCGACGCACGGGCGGCCTATCACGCCGAGGCGCAGTCGCGACAGGCCAGCGCCTGACCTAGGGTCACACTTGCGCGGCGGGGGAGAGGCTCCCAAGCTGGCGGCATGACGAGCCAAGACATCAAGCCGGCCGCGACGATTCTGCTGCTGCGCGACGCGCCGGACTTCGAAGTGCTGATGGTCAAGCGCCATCACCAGATCGACTTCGCGTCCGGGGCGCTGGTGTTTCCAGGCGGCAAGAGCCACGCCGGCGACCATGACCCGGCCTGGGCCGAGCGGGCGCTGGGCTGGTCTGACTTCGACGCCGAGCAGCGGGGCTTGCGGATCGCGGCGATCCGCGAGGTGTTCGAGGAAGCCGGCATTCTGTTGGGCCGGCGGGCCGACGGCGCGGCGATCGGCGGAGAGGCCGCCTCGCTGGATGTGCGTCTGAAGGTCGATCGCGGCGAGCTGGCTTTTCTTGACGTCGCGCGTGAGCTGAACGTCGTCATCGATTTGAATGCATTGACGATTTTTGCAAGATGGATCACGCCGCCGCTGACCCCCAAGCGGTTCGACACCTGGTTCTATGTCGTGGATGCGCCGGACGATCAGGTGGCGGCCTGCGACGGGCGCGAGACTGTCGATGCGGAGTGGATCGCCCCGAGCGAGGTGCTGCGGCTGGCGCAGGCCGGCGAGCGCAAGGTGATCTTTCCCACGCGCATGAACGTGCAGTTGCTGGCCGAGGCGGTCAGCGCCGACGATTGCGTGGTCCGGGCCAAGGCGCGGACCCTGGTGACGGTCGAGCCGCAGATCCAGGATCGCGCGGGCGGCAAGGTGCTGGTGCTGCCGCCGGACGCCGGCTACGGCGTGGTCGAGGAGCCGCTGGCGAACGTGATGTAGGCGATTGCGCCTCGGTGATCAGGCCGCCGCGGCGACCTTGCGTTCCAGCTCTTCGATCAGGATGCGGCCGACCGGATGATCGTCGGTCTTGATGCTGTCGCGGACGGCCGCCTTGATGGCGTCGATGTGCGCGTCGACGAGCGGTAGCGACACGGTCAGGCGCTTGTCCTTGTCGTCGATCAACCGGCAGAGCGAGGCGCCTATGCGGGTGATCAGCGGAAATTCGTAGGTCGTGCCCAGGCCCTTCAGGTCGTGGGCGCGCAGGTAGAGGGTCTCCATGGTCTCGGCGGTGACGCCGTCGTCGCGGACGAGCTGGCGGGCCGCGTCGAGCTTGATGACCTCTTCGGAGAGCCACTGGGCGAAGTTGCCGGACAGGCTCTTCAGGGCCGCTTCGGCCTTGGCGATGGCGCTCGGATCGATCGCGCCGAACCGACCGCCGACCTTCAGGCGAAGGCTGGGGGGCTGGATGACCGGATTCTGCTGGCTCACTACGCGCCTCCTAGGACAACGTGGGGCACCCTAGAAGACAGGCGTTAACAACGGATGAGCCTGGAACTTACGGTAATCATACGGAAAACTGCTCGGCCAGCACGCGTTCCTCGAGGCTGCGGCCGGCGTCGAACAGCATGTGTAGGGCCACTTCGCGGTTTTCGGCGATCTGCACCTCGACCACGTCGCGGACTTCGAAGTTGTCGGCCACGGCGCTGACCGGGCGCTTGTCGGCCTCGAGGATCTCGAAGGTGACCTTGGCGGTGTGGGGCAGCAGGGCGCCGCGCCAGCGCCGCGGGCGGAAGGCGCTGATCGGGGTCAGGGCCAGGACCTTGGCGTCGAGGGGAATGATCGGGCCGTGGGCCGACAGGTTGTAGGCGGTGGACCCGGCGGGGGTGGCCACCAGCGCGCCGTCGCAGGACAGCTCGCCCAGCCTCACCTTGCCGTCGATGGAGATGCGCAGCTTGGCGGTCTGGCGCGTCTGGCGCAGGAGCGAGACCTCGTTGATGGCCAGGGCCTCCAGCCGGCGGCCGGCGGCGTCGATCGCCGCCATCGACAGCGGGTGGATGACCGCGCGCTCGGCGGCGTTGATCCGTTCCAGCAAGGCGTCCTCGCTGTACTCGTTCATCAGGAAGCCGACGGAGCCGCGGTTCATGCCGTAGATCGGCCGGCCGCTCTTGAGGTTCTCGTGCAGGGTTTCCAGCATGAAGCCGTCGCCGCCCAGCGCGACGATGACCTGGGCCTCGTCCCCCGAGGCCTGGCCGTAGCGTGCGATGAGCGCCTCCCGGGCCTCCTGGGCCTCGGGGCGGTCGCTGGCCGCGAAAGCGAGACGGGTCACGAATGGCTCAGGCTTGAACATGGCCCGGCAAAAGTCCGTGAAACGGGCGATCCGTCAACCGGGGTTCACTGCGCGGCGGAAGGCGGCGCCGGCGATGTGAGCCTCGAACGGACCGAAGGCGCCGCCGGCCCGGCGGGCGCCTTCCTGGCCGCCGCCGGGGAGGCCGCCGTTGAGGTCGCGGACCATTTCCAGGATGGTCGGAAAGACGCTGCGGTCGATGCCGACGGCCGCGCAGGCCAGGGCGAGCAGTTCGGGGCGGTCGGAGTTCACCGCCCGTAGGACGTGGTTGCGGTCGAAGCGGCCGAGCGTCGCCAGGGCGGTGAGGAACAGGGTCAGCCGGCCTTCCTTGAGCGCGCGCAGCAGGTAGCCCGGCCGCAGCTGGCCGGCGGCCTCGAGCTTGGCGACCAGCCGCCGCTCCATCTCCTCGCGCTCGCCGTCGCGCGGCGCCGGCGCGGCGTCGGCCGGGGCCGCCCCTCCGTGGGCCTCGCGCACCGAGGCGTCGAGGGCGGCGTCGAGCGCGGCCCCGTCGAGCCGGAAGCGGTCGACGAGCGACTGGCGCAGGGCCTGACCGACCCAGAGATAGAGCTGGCGGGCGAGCCCGTCGGTCATGCCCGGGTGGCGGGCCAGCGGCGAGCGCATGGCCGCGATCCGTTGGGCGGCGGCGACCAGGACGGCGAGCTCGTGCTCGCCCAGGGCGGCGCTGGGATTGCCGGCCAGGGCGGTCAGCACCGCCGGCTCGCTCTGCTGCAGGATGGCGGCGACGACGGGCGGGCCGATGTTCGGACGGCGGGCGACTTCGATCTGATGTTCGATCGTGGCCTCGACCAGCAGCCGAACCAGGTCATGGTCCTTGAGCACCGGACTGCCGGCGATGACCGGGCGGGCGATCTCGATGTCATCCAGGGCCAGCACGTTGACCAGGGCCGAGGGCGCCCAGTCGGCCTGGGCCAGCTTTTCGGACAGCCGGCGGCGGATGTCGCGCTCGGCCTCGACGACCAGCGACATGAAGATCGAATTGAGCAGGCCCTGGATCGGCTTGGAGGTCATCAGGCCCGCGGCGCTTTCGCCGGCGTCGCAGAGTTCCACGATGGCCAGGAGCAGGCGCTCCCGATCGGCCGGCGCGCGGCTGCGGGCCAGATTCAGCAGGTCATCGGTCTTGGCGGCCACACTCACTCTGGCGTCCCCGGCGATCGCTGCGAATCTGCTCGGAGCGGATGAAAACATGGTTACAACCGGTTGACCATGCGAGCGGCGAGTCGCTCGCCAAGCGAGCAACGACGGGTGCGGACGATGGCGGAACCTCTGATCCTGGCGCTGGACCAGGGCACGACTTCGACCCGGGCGATCCTGTTCGATCTCAAGGGCGCGCCGGTCGCCGAGGCCGGGCGGCCGCTGGAGCAGTTCTATCCGGACGACGGTTGGGTGGAGCACGACGCCGAGGAAATCTTCGCCGCCTCGGTCGCGGTGCTGCGCGAGACGCTGGCCAAGTCCGGCCGCCCGCCGGAGGACGTCGCCGCCATCGGCATCACCAACCAGCGCGAGACGGTGGTGATCTGGGACAAGACCACCGGTAAGCCGATCCACCGGGCGATCGTCTGGCAAGACCGCCGCACGGCGCCGACCTGCGAGCGGCTGCGGGCGGCCGGGCGCGAGCCGCAGGTCACCGACATCACCGGGCTGCTGCTGGACCCGTACTTCTCCGGCACCAAGATCGCCTGGATCCTGGACCAAGTGGACGGCGCGCGGGCGCGGGCCGAGGCCGGGGAGCTGCTGGCCGGCACCATGGACAGCTGGGTGATCTGGAAGCTGACCGGCGGCAAGGTGCACGCGACGGACGCGACCAACGCCTCGCGGACCATGCTGTTCGACCTGAAGGCGCAGGCGTGGTCGGACGAGATGCTGGAGATGCTCGGCGTGCCGCGGGGGCTGCTGCCGACGGTGCTGGACTGCGCCGGCGACTATGGCTCGACCGCGCCGGAGTTGCTGGGCCGGGCGATCCCGATCCGCGGCGTGGCGGGGGACCAGCAGGCGGCGCTGATGGGGCAGGGCTGCATCCGCGCCGGGGAGATGAAAGCCACCTACGGCACCGGCTGCTTCATGCTGGTCAACACCGGCGAGCACCTGGCGCCGTCGCGCTCGCGGCTGCTGACGACCGTGGCGGCCCGGCTGGGCGGGCGGGCGACCTATGCGCTCGAAGGCTCGATCTTCATCGCCGGCGCCGCCCTGCAGTGGATCAATGAAGGCCTCGGCGTTCCGGGCGGCGGCGCGGGGGTGGAGAAGCTGGCGCAAACCGCGCGCGAGGATCACGGCGTGGTGCTGGTGCCGGCGTTCACCGGGCTCGGCGCGCCGTGGTGGGACGCCAACGCGCGCGGCGGGCTGTTCGGGATGACCCGCGACACCGGCCTGGCCGAGATCGCGCAGGCGGCGTTCGACGCCTGCGCCCTGCAGACCCGCGATCTCATCGAGGCGATGCGGGCCGACGCCCCGGGCGCCTTCGGCCGGGACGTGGAGCTGCGCATCGACGGAGGGATGTCGCGCAGCGCCTGGTTCAGCCAGCGGCTGGCGGACCTGACCGGGGTGGCCGTCGGCCGGGCGACCTATATGGAGATGACCGCCCTGGGCGCGGCGCTGTTCGCGGGCCTCGGGGCCGGCGTCTACGCCAGCGTCGAGGAGGCTGTCGCCGCGCGGCCGTCGACCGAGCGAATGGACCCGGCCCTGAGCAGCCACGGGCGCGAGGCGGCCTATGCCCGCTGGCTGGACGCGGTGGCGCGGGTGAAGACCACCGCCTGAGGCCTCAGGTCCTGAAGACCGCGCGGCGCCAGCGGATGGCGAGGCCGGCGATGCCGAAGCCGGCGATCATCAGCGCCCAGCTGGCCGGCTCGGGGATCAGGGCGAACTGGCCGCGGATCTCGCCGCCCGGCGCGAAGGTGGTGTGGATGTTGAAATAGGCCTGCCCGCCGCCGAGCGCGGTGAGCAGCGTGGCGCGTGCGCCCTGGGCCGTGCCGCCATAGGCGGTGACGAAGGTCGGATTGTAGGTCCCGACGGTGTCGAGATCGAAGGCCTGGCTGTAGGCGCCGCCGGTGACGCCGGTCGGGAAGCCCGGGAAGCTCGGCGTCTGGGTGGCGACCCCGACATTGGCTGGGGCGGCGGCGCAGCAGTGGATGTGGGCGGCGGTCACGTCGCCGACCAAGTTGCTGAAGGTCGTGGAGACCGTCATCAGGTCGCCGTCGATGGTGAGGAAAGCGACGCCGCCGCCGGGGGAGGAGGCCGGCGGGTTCTCGTTCGCGCCCAGCAGGGTCGCCTTGTAGACGGTGGCGGCCTGGGCCGTGGCTGCAGGCGACAGTCCGGCCAAGACCATGCTTGCCGCGAGCGCGGCAAGCTTGAACGTGAGGTGAGACACAGCGACCTCCGCATCCGAGCTTTGCGACGTCGAAATTTCAATAGGGGCCCGCCATCCCCAGCCTAGGAACATACGGGCCGACAAGCTTGGTTCGTGATGCGCGGATAGATCTTGTCGTTAAGCAAGTCTTCCGCCCAACAGGCTCTGGTGTCAACGGCAGTTTGCCGAGCAGATTCAACACCGCAGGCCATGCTTGACGCCCGCTGCTGTCGGCGCGACTCTGGTAATTAACGATCAGACAAAGACATGCAGAGGGAGGTCGCCATGGCCGACGGTTCGATCACGAGCGTGAGCTCGTTGAAGGGCAAGGTCAGCGCCGAGGAATGGCAGGCGCGGGTGGACTTGGCGGCGCTCTATCGCCTGGTGGCGCTCTACGGCTGGGACGATGCGATCTACACCCACATCTCGGCGCGGCTGCCGGGCCCAGATCACCAATTCCTGATCAATCCCTATGGGATGTACTTCGGCGAGATGACCGCCTCGGCGCTGGTCAAGATCGACCTGGACGGCAACATCCTTCAGGAGACCCCGTACTTCATCAATCCGGCGGGCTTCACGATCCACTCGGCGATCCACGCGGCCCGCGAGGACGCCCACTTCGTCATGCACCTGCACACCGACCAGGGCGTGGCGGTCGCCGCCCAGAAGGACGGGTTGCTGCCGCTGTCGCAGCATGCGCTGATCGTGCGCACGATGCTGGCCTATCACGATTATGAGGGCATTGCGCTGAACCTCGACGAGCGCGAGCGCCTGGTGGCCGACATCGGCGAGAAGAAAATGATGCTGCTGCGCAACCACGGCACCCTGGCCGTGGGCGAGACCGCGGCCGAATGCTGGATCAACATGTTCTACCTGGAGCGCGCCTGCAAACAGCAGGTCATGGCGCTGTCGGCCGGACGCGAAAACGTGCTGCTTGCCCCGCAGGCGGCGCAGGACGAAGTGAAATCGCAGATGTCGCGCGGCCTGGGCGGACAGCTGGCCTGGCCGGGCGCGCTGCGCCTGCTGGATCGGTCGCTGCCGGGCTACGACGCCTAGAGGTTATCCTCAAGGACTGTGCAAGGCGGGCGTCCGGTCTCGGGCGCCCGTTTTCTTTGCAGCGGTGACGCCAATACGGAATTGTAAGCTTCATCGAGTGTTATGATGGGGCGCATCGACGTTGTATTTCAGAGCCGACACGCAAAGCCATCGTTCTGTCACTGGACGGCGCCTATGTCGTCGCCATACGACGCGCTTCGATTCAGCGTCATCCATACCCATATTCCGAGCCGCCCCGGAGATTTCGTAAGTTGTTGCGACGCCACTTTTTCCTCGTCGGCGCGATTGTGATCCTCGGCCTCATGGTGGTCGCAGGCGGTTGGAAGCTCACCCTCGGCAAGAAGGAGGGGCCGGGAGGCCCCGGCGGCGGCGGCGCGATGGCCGCTCAGAAGGGCGGCGGCGGCGGTGGAGGCGGCCGCGGCGGCGGCATGGGCGGCCCGGCGCAGGTCAATGTGGTCGGCGCGCAGAACAAGACCTTCGTCGACGCCATCGACGTGATCGGGGTCGCCAAGGGCCGCCAGTCGGTGACGCTGACGGCGGCGGCGACGCAGCTGGTCGACAAGGTGCGTTTCAGCGACGGCCAATCGGTGCCGAAGGGCGCGGTGCTGGTCGAACTGAAGGCCACCGAGCAGAGCGCGGGCATCGCCCAGGCGCAGGCGCGGCTGGTCCAGGCGCAGCGCGATTATGACCGCTGGAAGCAGCTGGCGACCCAGGGCTATGCGTCCAAGACCGCGCTCGACCAGCGCGAGGCGACCTATCTGGCGGCCAAGGCCGATGTCGACGCCGCGCGGGCCCGCGAGGGCGACCGGATGATCCGCGCGCCGTTCGCCGGCGTCGTCGGGCTGTCGGACATCGCCCCCGGGGCGCTGGTCAATCCGGGCGCGGCGATCGTGACCCTCGACGACATCTCGAGCGTGCGCGTCGATTTCGAAGTGCCGGACCGCTACCTCGCCTCGATCCGCGAGGGGCAGCCGATCACCGCCCGCATCGACGCCTATCCGGGCCAGGTGATCCAGGGGCGCATCCAGAAGCTCGACACCCGCATCGACGAGCGGACCCGGGCGATCACCGCCCGCGCTGAGTTCCCCAATCCCGACCGCAAGCTGAAACCCGGCATGATGCTGCGGGTGGCGATCGCCCAGGGCCAGCGGCAGGTCGTCGCCGCGCCGGAATCGGCGGTGTCGGTGCAGGGCGACGCGGCCTTCGTGTTCGTGGTCAGCGGGCAGGGCGACCAGGCCCGCACCGAGCAGCGGCCGGTGCTGACCGGCGTGCGCCAGGACGGTTTCGTGGAGATCCGCGACGGGCTGCGCGCCGGCGAACAGATCGTCGCCGACGGCCTCAACAAGATTCAGCCGGGCCAGCCGGTCCGCATCCTGGCGTCCCAGAAGGGCGCCGAGCCCGGGGCGCGCGCGGCGCGGCCTGACGCATGATGCTGTCGGACATCTCGGTCCGCCGGCCCGTCTTCGCGGCGGTCGCGGCGATCATCCTCTGCGTCGTCGGCGTGGCCGCGTTCGCCTCGCTGACCGTGCGCGAGCTGCCCAGCGTCGACCCGCCCGTGGTCTCGATCTCCACCACGTATCGCGGCGCCTCGGCCGAAGTGGTCGAGGAGCGGATCACCGAAGTGATCGAGCGACAGATCTCCGGCATCCAGGGGATCGACCGGGTCAACTCGTCCTCGCGCGACGGCCGCTCGAACATCAATATCTCGTTCCGGCTCGACCGGAATCTGGACGACGCCGCCAACGACGTGCGCGACGCCGTCAGCCGCGTGGCCGCCAACCTGCCGCTGCAGGCCGACCCGCCGCAGATCGCCAAGGCGACCGCCGACGGCTCGCCGATCATGTTCATCTCGTTCGCCTCGACGACGCTGAACCGGCTGCAACTGTCCGACTACGCCCAGCGCTATCTGGTCGAGCGGTTTTCGACGGTCCCCGGCGTGGCCCAGGTGTTCGTCGGCGGCAGCCAGCTCTATTCGATGCGGATCTGGCTCGATCCTAACGCCATGGCCGCCCGCGGCGTGACGGTCGACGACGTCGAGAACGCGCTGAACAGCCAGAACCTGGAGCTGCCGGCCGGCTCGCTCGAAGCCCCGGACAAGGATTTCACGATCCGCGTCGGCCGCGGCTATGCGACCCCCGAACAGTTCGCCCAGCTGCCGGTGGTGGCGTCGGGCGGGCGCGCGTCGGCGGCGACCGGCAACACCTCGCAGGCCTACGTCACCCGCCTGGGCGACATCGCCCGGGTGGAAGAAGGCCCCGACGAGCGTCGCCGCAGCTTCCGCTCCAACGGCCGCGACCAGGTCGGTATCGGCATCACCCGCCAGTCGCAGGCCAACGACCTGGAGATTTCGCAGGGCGTCCGCGACCTGCTGCCGGAGCTGAACAAGTCGCTGCCCAAGGGCACGGTGCTGGAGATCGCGGTCGACTACACCGTCTTCACCAAGCACGCCCTGGAGGAAGTCTGGATCACCATGGGCATCTCGATGTCCCTGGTGGCCCTGGTGAACTTCGTATTCCTCGGCACCTGGCGGGCGGCGCTGATCCCGTCGGTGGTGGCGCCGATCTGTATCCTGTCGACCTTCATCGTGCTGGCCCCGCTCGGCTTTTCGCTGAACCTGCTGACCCTGCTGGCGTTGGTGCTGGCCATCGGCCTGGTGGTCGACGACGCGATCGTGGTGGTCGAGAACATCCAGCGGCGGATCGACGAGGGCGAGCCGGCGATCGTGGCCGCCCAGCGCGGGGCACGGCAGGTGTTCTTCGCCGTCGTGGCTACGACCATCGTGCTGATTTCGGTGTTCGCGCCGCTGATGTTCCTGCCCGGCTACATCGGCCGGCTGTTCGTCGAGCTGGCGGTGGCGATCGCCGCGGCGGTGGCGTTCTCGGCGCTGCTGGCGCTCAGCCTGTCGCCTATGCTGGCCTCCAAGCTGCTGCGCCCGGCGCACGGGGAGGGCTTCCTGGCCCGCCGCGTCGACGCGGCGATGGGCAAGCTGAAGTCGTCCTATCACGCCTCGCTGGAATCGCTGCTGGGCGACCGGCGCGCGACCTTCGCCACCATCGGCCTGGTGATCGTCCTTGCGGCCGGCGCCGGCGGACTGTTCGCGGTGCTGCCGCGTGAGCTCGTCCCGGAAGAGGACCGCGGCCGCGTCGATCTGAACGTGATCGCGCCCGAAGGCGCGGGCTACGACTACACCATGAAGGCCGCAGCCCAGGTCGAGGCCCGGCTGCAGGAGCTGCTGAAGGACGGGGTCATCACCCGCTACATCCTCGGCGTGCCGCGGTTCGGCGGCACCCAGTTCAACAGCGGCTTCGGCAACGCCAACCTGACCGAAGGCGGGGGAATCACTTCCAACGAGCTGGCCGCGCGCCTCAATCGCGAGCTGTCGTCGATCACCTCGGTGCGGGCCATCGCCTCGGTGCGGCCGGCCTTCCAGCGCGGCGGCGGCGGGGGCGGCGGCGGCAGCGGCGTCGACGTGATCGTCGCGGGAGACGACTACGGCCAGATCGCCGCCTGGATCAAACCGCTGCTGGCCGCGGCGGAGGCAAATCCTGGCCTGTCGCGGGCGCGTCTCGACTATGAGCCGACCAGCCCGCGCGTGCTGGTCAACATCGACCGCGAGAAGGCTGCGGCGCTGGGCGTCTCGGCCCAGGCGGTCGGAAGGGCGCTGGAGAGCAACTTCGGCACCCGACGGGTGACGACCTACATCAAGAACGGCCAGGAATACGACGTCCTGCTGCAGACCGACCGCGAGCAACGCCAGACCGAGCAGGACATCGGCAACCTCTATGTCCGAGCGAACTCGGGCGAGCTGATTCCGCTGTCGACCGTGGTCACCACCGAGGTGCGCGGCGACACGCCCGACCGCTCGCGGGTCGACCGCCTGCGTTCGGTCACGCTCTCGGCGCAGCTGAACCCCGGCTATCCGGTCGGCGAAGCGGTGAAGTTCTTCGAGGCGGAAATCGCCAAGATGCCGCCCGGTCCGCAGATCAAGTGGGGCGGCATGGCCCGCGACTACCTGGAAGCGGGCAGCGCGGTGGGCCTGGCCTTCGGCATGGCGCTGCTGCTGGTCTTCCTGGTGCTGGCCGCCCAGTTCGAGAGCTGGATCCACCCGGGCGTGATCATGCTGACGGTGCCGGTGGCGGCGTTGGGCGGGCTGTTCGGCCTGCTGATCGCCGGCTCCACCGTCAACACCTACAGCCAGATCGGCCTGATCATCCTGATCGGCATCGCCGCCAAGAACGGCATCCTGATCGTTGAGTTCGCCAACCAGCTGCGCGACGAAGGGCTGTCGATCCGCGAGGCGGTGATCGAAAGCGCCTCGCTGCGCCTGCGTCCGATCATCATGACGTCGATCGCCGCGGCGGCCGGGGCGATCCCGCTGATCATGTGGGGCGGCGCCGGCGGCGAGAGCCGCAAGACCATCGGCGTAGTCATCTTCTTCGGGGCGATCTTCGCGACCCTGCTGACCCTGTTCATCGTGCCGGTGTTCTACAATCTGCTGGCGCGGTTCACGAAGTCGCCGCAGACCACCGCGCGGCGCATCGAGGCCTTCGAGGAGGCCGAACAGGCGCGGGCGGCCAACGCCGCCGAATAGGTCCGCTCTCGGACCGAAGCCATCGCTCTACGAAAAAGCCTCCCCCGGCGGGGGAGGCGAGTTGTCGGGGTGGCGCCGGCTGCGACAAGGGGGTGTCACAGGCGCCGGCGCAGGATCTCGGCTGACAGATGCAAGCGCAGCCTCGACCGCCTCATGCTGCGGCCGATCGCTATTCTCGTCAAGGTTGCCTTTTTAGAGTGCTAGGGTCCGGACTCAATTGAGCCAGTATGCGTAGGTTGCGGCGAGCAGGACGGCCGAGAGGTAGTTCCTTGCGAGCTTGTCGTAGCGGGTAGCGATGCGTCGGAAGTCTTTTAGCCTGCACCACATGCGCTCGACGCGGTTTCGGTCCTTATAGGCGTTGGCGTCGTAGGGGATTGGAGTTCGGCGAGAGGTGGTGGAAGGGATCACCGCCTCGGCCCCGCGCTCGGCGAGCCGCCTGCGCAGATGGTCGGCGTCGTAGCCTTTGTCAGCCAGGAGCTTCTGGAAGGGGCCTGTGGCCTGGATCAGGGCGTGAGCCATGCTGATGTCGTTGATGTTTCCGGCGCTGAGCAGCAGCACCCTGGGCCGGCCGCGCTCGTCGACCAGGCCATGGATCTTGGTGGTGCGGCCCCCACGCGAGCGGCCTATGGCTTGGAGGAAGGCCCCCCTTTTGCGCCCGCCGCCGACCGGTGCGCCCTGACGTGGGTAGCGTCGATCGCCGCGCCATAGATGCCGGTGTGGCCCGTCAGCGCCTCAAACATCTGCAGCCAGAGCCCCTGGCGGCTCCAGCGGTTGAAACGGTTGTAGACGGTCGTGTAGGGCCCGAACTCCGGTGGGCAATCGCGCCAGCGAGCTCCGCTCTTCAGCATATGGACAATGCCCGAGATCACCCGGCGATCATCCACCCGATGGGCGCCCTTACGACCTCGCGGAAGCAACGGCTCGATCCGAGCCCATTCTTCGTCGCTAAGCCACTGAACCTGCTTCGCCATATCCAAGGCTCCTTCCGGAATCCTTGAATCAGCAACGCCAACGCCGCGCTAGACCCTATTGAGTACAGACCCTAGCGCGTCACGGCGCTTTGTAGCCGGTCTCGACCTTGAGGAAGGCGATCAGATCGATGCGGTCCTTCTCGGCCTTGAGGCCGGCGAAGGTCATCTTGGTGCCCGGCAGGAAGGTGCGGGGCTCGGCCAGCCACTTGTCCAGGTGCTCGGCGTCCCAGACGAAGCCCGCGTTTTTCACGGCGTCGGAGTACTTGTAGTTCTCGAGCGCGCCGGCCTTGCGGCCGAAGACGCCGTGCAGGTTCGGGCCGGTGAGATTGGCGCCGCCCTCGACGATCGTGTGGCAGGAGCGGCACATGGCGAACTTGGCTTTGCCGTTGTCGATGTCGGCGGTGTTGTAGGGCGCGGGGAGGCTGGCCAGGACGGCCGCCTTTTCGGCGGCGGTGGGCTCATGTTCGGCGGCCGTGGCCGGCGTAGCCGGCGTGGACGTCGCGGACTTCTCGCCGCCGCCCTGGCCGCAGCCGGCGAGCAGGGCGCAGGACCCCAGGACGGAAAGCATCAATGCGTTGCGCATATTAGAACCCCTCAGCCAAACGTGACCGCAAGCTAGTCATGCGCCGCCGCGTTGCAAGGCGCGTCGACGACGCTCCTTCTGGATTGTCTCGTCCAGGGACTGCAGGAACCGCGAGCGGTCGTTGCGGTCGAAGGGCCGCGGTCCGCCGAGCATCTCGCCGGTCGAGCGCAGTTGCTCCATCAGCGCCCGCTGGGCGATAGCCGCGCCGATCGAGTTCTCGGTGAATGGGCGGCCGTTGGCGGCCAGGGCGTAGCCGCCCGCGGTCAGCACCCGCTCGGCCAATGGAATGTCGTTGGTGATCGCCACGTCGCCCGGGGCGATGTGCTCGGCGATCCAGTCGTCGGCCACGTCAGGCCCGGCGTCGACGATCATCCGCGCAACCAGCGGCGACTGCGGGATCTGCATGAAGGCGTTGGAGACGACCCAGGTCTTGAGCCCGTAGCGCTGGGCGACCTTGTAGGTCTCGTCCTTCACCGGGCAAGCGTCGGCGTCGATGAAGATCTCGATCGGTTTCAGGTCCACGAAGCCGCCTTTGGACAAAAGAACGCCGCCGGTCCCGGAGAACCGACGGCGTCCTTCATAGCGCCTGTTGTGGATCAGGCGAAGGCGAGGGCCTGCTTGCGCCGCGAGGCGCGAACCGCAGCGCCGACGCCGCCGAAGCCCATGATCATCATGGCCCAGGTGGCCGGCTCCGGCACCGCCGAGATCGACACGTTGTCGAGCGCCGGGCCGTAGGGCGTGTTGGTCTGGGAGTTGAAGGCCAGGGTGGCGGTCGGATCGAAGGCCTTGAACGTATAGCTGTGCTGCGTCCAGCCCATGTTCTGCTTTGTGTTGCCGCCGCCGACATGGAAGGAGAAGCTGTTCACCTGGTCGCCGCTGACCGAGGTCGCGACGAATTTGTCGCCCTGGCCGCCGTCAGGGTTGCCGGCCAGCCAGAAGGTGACCTTGTAGGTCTTGCCGACGATCGTATCGATGGTTTGCTGGATCGTGCCGCCTTTCAGGGCGGAGAGGTCGACGCTGCGATCCCCATGCGCGGCGGTCCAGTAGGAGCCGATGTAGTCGACGCCGTGGCCCTTGACGGTCCAACCGATGATCGCGGTGCTGCCGTTGCCCAGGGTGATGAAGCTGCCCGGATCGACGCCTTCTTCAAAGCTGCCGTTGACCAGGGTCGCGGCGCTCGCGCCGCCAGCGACCAGCGCTGCGGCCAGCGCCGCGGCCGTGCCCACCAGCCAGTGTCTTTTCGTGCTCACGTAAGGAGTCTCCAAATGGGATTTGGTCCGGGTGGACCGATCAGCTTTCGCAACGGCCGTGCCAGCGGCAGGGGCTTGGCAGCGGGGGCGGGGCATGGCATCGGTCGATCGTGCGCAGGAGCTGCGCCGGCTTAGCTCAGTTGGTAGAGCAGCGGTTTTGTAAACCGAAGGTCACGGGTTCGAATCCTGTAGCCGGCACCACCGCGTCGCGACGGCGCGCTTGACCCAGGAGGGCGGCGAACCTAGCTAGGGGCCGCGAGGAACGACCTCCCCCAAAATCGTGGGCATCAATGTCCGGGACGGCCCGGCTCTTCGAAAGGAGGGCCGCATGGCCTGGATTCTTCTGTTTATCGCCGGACTGCTCGAGGTGGTCTGGGCGTTCGCAATGAAGCAGTCGCACGGGTTCACCAAGCTCGTGCCGAGCGTGATCACCATCGGGACCATGATCGCCAGCTTCGGCCTGCTGTCGGTGGCGATGCGCACCCTGCCGCTGGGCACGGCCTATACGGTCTGGACCGGCATCGGGGCGGTCGGCGCGTTCCTCGTCGGCATTGCGGTGCTGGGCGAGCAGGTCAGCGTGGTGCGCATCCTGGCCGCGGTGATGATCGTCGGCGGCCTGGTGCTGATGAAGCTCTCGAGCACGCAATAGATCGCGCGAACTGGGCGCGAGGCCCTAGGAAGAAACCTCCGTCCGGAAGTAGTCTCCGGGCGACCGGCCGGCGCCGAAAGAGCGCCGGCCGCTTGTTTCTGATTCCCCAGGGGGAGGGGCTTCATGGCCGATAGCGCAGCCGCCGACCGTCGGCATCGACTGAAGTCGATCATCGGCGGGTCCACCGGCAATCTGGTCGAGTGGTACGACTGGTACGTCTATTCCGCCTTCACCCTTTACTTCGCGCCGATCTTCTTCCCGGCTGGAGACCGCACCGCCCAGCTGCTGAACGCCGCGGCTGTGTTCGCCGTCGGCTTCCTGATGCGGCCCATCGGGGCCTGGATCATGGGCATCTACTCCGACCGCAGGGGGCGCAAGGCGGGCCTGACGCTGTCGGTGTCGCTGATGTGCGCCGGTTCGCTGCTGATCGCCCTGACGCCGGGCTATGACCAGATCGGGTGGATCGCGCCGGCCCTGCTGGTGCTGGCCCGCCTGATGCAGGGCCTGAGCGTCGGCGGCGAATACGGCGCCAGCGCCACCTATCTCAGCGAAATGGCCGGCAAGCAGCGCCGCGGCTTCTTCTCGTCCTTCCAGTACGTGACGCTGATCTCGGGGCAGCTGCTGGCTTTGCTGGTCCTGCTGGCGCTGCAGGCGATCCTGCCCGAGCCGGACCTCGAGGCCTGGGGCTGGCGGATTCCGTTCGTGATCGGCGGGGCGCTGGCGGTGGTGGTCTTTTACCTGCGCCGCGGCCTGGCCGAGACCGAGTCGTTCAAGAACGCCCAGGCGAGCGATGCGCCGAAGTCGAGCGGGTTTGCGCTGTTCAGGCACTATCCGCGGCAGGCGTTCGTGGTCATCGCCCTGACGGCGGGCGGGACGCTCGCCTTCTACGCCTACTCGACCTACATGCAGAAATTCCTGGTCAACACCTCGGGCTTCAGCCGTGAGACGGCGACCGCGATCAGCGCCGCGGCCCTGTTCGTCTACATGCTGATCCAGCCGGCGGCCGGGGCGCTGTCGGACAAGATCGGGCGCAAGCCGCTGATGATCGCGTTCGGCGTGATGGGGGTGGCCTTCACCTACCTGATCTTCACGACGCTCTCGAAGACCAGCGATCCCTATGTCGCCTTCGCCATCGTGCTGGGCGCCCTGATCATCGTCACCGGCTACACCTCCATCAACGCGGTGGTGAAGGCCGAGCTGTTCCCGGCCCACATCCGGGCGCTGGGGGTCGCGCTGCCCTATGCGCTGGCCAACACGATCTTCGGCGGCACGGCGGAGTATGTGGCGCTGTGGTTCAAGAGCCAGGGGATGGAAAGCGGCTTCTACTGGTACGTCACCGGCATGATCGGCATCTCGCTCATCACCTACCTGCGGATGCGCGACACGCGGAAGCACAGCGAGATCGCCGAAGACTGACGGAACAGCGGGGCCGAGCGCGGGTTGTTCCTGGAAACGAACCCCAGGAGGAACCCCATGGCCGCCCCCGACGCCATCGCTTTGCTCAAGGCCGATCATCGCGCGGTCGAGGCCCTGTTCGAGGACTTCAAGTCCGCGCGCGGGGCGGGACGCAAGGCCGCGATCGTTCATCAGATCTGCGTCGACCTGACGGTGCACACGATGATCGAGGAAGAGATCTTCTATCCGGCCTGCCGCGGCGCGATCGAGGACAGCACGCTGGACGAGGCCTATGTCGAGCACGACGGGGCCAAGCTGATGATCGCGGAGCTGTCGGACGCCGCGCCGAACGAGGCGTTCTATGACGCCAAGGTCAAGGTGCTGTCCGAGGAGATCCGCCACCATGTCCATGAGGAGGAGATGCGCTCGGAGGGCATGTTCGCCCAGGCGCGGCGCGCTGGCCTCGACATGGACGAACTGGGCGAGCGGCTGCTGGCGCGCAAGACCCAGCTGAAGACCCAGTTCGAGACCACGGGCCTGCCGATTCAGCAGACCCATTCGATGCGCGGGGCCGTCATCGAGCACGTCGGCATGCGCCACTAGAGTGGTCACCATCACCTGAGGTTGGAATAGGCGCGCGCCTATGGTCACCTGCGGCAAACGCAGGGAGCGCGCCATGAACTTCGAAGAGTACCGCAAGCACGACGCCGTAGGCTTGGCCGGCCTGGTGTCGAAGGGCGAGGTCAGCCCCTCGGAGTTGCTGGAGACCGCGGTGGCGCGAATGGCGGCGGTCAATCCGAAGATCAACGCCGTGACCATGGACCTCACCGAATGGGGCCGCCAGGACGTCAAGCGCGACATCTGGGGCGGGCCGATGGCGGGGGTGCCCTTTCTCCTGAAAGACCTGGGCGCGCAGCTCGAGGGCGCGCCGACGACGGCGGGCTCGGCGGTGTTCCGCGACGCGACCGCGGCCGCCGACAGCGCGATTACGACCGCCTACAAGGACGCGGGGCTGGTGCTGTTCGGCAAGACCAATACGCCGGAGTTCGGCCTGATGCCGGTGACCGAGCCGGCGCTGCTGGGCGTCTGCCGCAATCCCTGGGACACCGGCCGCACGCCGGGCGGTTCATCGGGCGGCGCGGCGGCGGCGGTGGCCGCGGGCATCGTGCCGGCCGCGCACGCCAGCGACGGGGGCGGGTCGATCCGCACCCCGGCCTCGGCCTGCGGGCTGTTCGGGATGAAGCCGTCGCGCGGGCGGGTGTCGTTCGCGCCGATGGGCGAGGGGTGGGGCGGCGCCTCGATCCAGCATGCGGTGACACGCTCGGTGCGCGACAGCGCCGCGCTGCTGGATGCGGTGTGCCAGCCGCAGCCTGGCGATCCCTATTTCCTGGCCCCGCCCGAGCGGCCGTTCGCCGAGGAGGCGCGCCGCGACCCCGGCAAGCTGGCCATCGGCTTCACCACCGCGGCGCTGGCCTCCGACGGCCTGGACCCGGAATGCGCGGCCGCCGTGCTCGACGCGGCCCGGCTGTGCGAGGGGATGGGCCACATGGTCGAGGAGGTGCGCGTGCCGGGGGACCTGGCCGCGATGCAGCAGGGCGCCGGCGACGTGATCGCGGCCAGCATCGCCGCGACGCTGGACGCCGAGGGCGAGCGCCGCGGCCGTCCGGTGGCGCAGGGCGATGTCGAGATGCTGACCTGGCTGATGTACCAGCGCGGCAAGCAGGTCACCGGCGCCAACTATGTCCGCGGCCTGGCGGCGATCCACGCCTATGGGCGGGCGATGGCGGGCCTGTTCCAGCAGTACGACGTGCTGCTGATGTCGACCCTGGGCAGCCCGGCGATCCCGGTCGGCCACCTGACCGAAGACCCGCGCGAATATACCCAGCGGCTGTTCAAGTTCATGCCCAACACCCAGGCGTTCAACAACACCGGCCAGCCGGCGATGTCGGTTCCGCTGGCCTGGAGCCAGGGCGGTCTGCCGATCGGCATCCAGTTCGTCGGCCGCATGGGCGATGAGGCGCTGCTGTTCCGGCTGGCCGGTCAGTTGGAGCAGGCCCGGCCCTGGTTCGACCGGGTCGCCCCGCTCTAGTGGACGGCGCGTGGGCGTCATACCCGGGCAGCGCGCTCGGACTTCAAAGTGTTCGCGCGGGACGAGGTCGAAGCCCTCTATGCCTATCTCTCCGCCCGGGCGAACCGGCTGAACGCCGCGGACTAATCGTCGGTCTTGCGGCGCAGCTGAAAGAGGTAGGCGGCGATCACGCCGGTGGCGACCAGGCCGATGAGCAGGGTCGAGACGGCGTTGATCTCAGGGCTGACGCCCAGGCGCACCTGGCTGTAGATCCGCATCGGCAGGGTGGTGGCCCCGGGGCCAGAGGTGAAGCTGGCGATCACCAGGTCGTCGAGCGACAGCGTAAAGGCGAGCATCCATGCCGCCGCCACGGCGGGGGCGATGCTGGGCAGGGTGACCAGGAAGAAGGACTTGAACGGCGGGCAGCCGAGATCCTGGGCGGCTTCCTCTAGCTGACGGTCGAAGGCGGCGAGGCGGGCCTGGATGACCACGCAGGCGTAGCACATGGTGATGGTCGCGTGGCTGACGGTGACGGTCCAGAACCCGCGCGGCATGCCGAGAGAAACAAACAGCAGCAGAAGCGACAGGCCGAGGATCACCTCGGGCATCACCAGGGGCGCGAACACCATGCCCGAGAACAGGGTGCGTCCCCGGAACCGCCCGGCGCGGACGAGCGCGATGGCCGCCAGCGTGCCCAGGACTGTGGCGATGGTCGCCGAGATCAGGCCGACCCTGAAGGTCACCCAGATCGCGTCCAGGAGCTGCTCATTGCGGAACAGCGAGGCGTACCAGCGGGTCGAGAAGCCGCCCCACACCGTCACCAGCCGGCTGGCGTTGAACGAGTAGATCACCAGCAGGACGATCGGCAGGTAGAGGAACCCGAAGCCGACGACCAGGGCGGCGATGTTGAAGCCTGTGAGGCCGCGCTTCATCACCCGAGCTCCGTCAGCTTGGCCTGCTGGCGCTGGTAGAGCACGATCGGGATCACCAGGGTGAACAGCAGCACGATCGCCACCGCCGAGGCGGCGGGCCAGTCCCGATTGGCGAAGAACTCGGTCCAGATGGTCTTGCCGAGCATCAGGGTTGAGGAACCGCCGAGCAGGTCGGGGATCACGAACTCGCCGACCATCGGGATGAAGCAGAGCAGGGATCCGGCCGCGACGCCGGGCAGCGAGAGCGGGAAGGTCACCCGCCAGAAGGCCTCGATCGGCGTGCAGCCGAGATCGGCGGCGGCCTCAAGCAGGTCGTGCTGCTGGCGCTCAAGCACCGCATAGAGCGGCAGGACCATGAACGGCAGATAGGCGTAGACCAGGCCGATATAGATGGCGGTGTCGGTGTTGAGCAGCGAGACGGGCTCAAGACCGACCGCACGCAGGGCGACGTTCAGCAGGCCTTCCGGCTTGAGGATGCCGATCAGCGCATAGACCCGGATCAGGAAGCTGGTCCAGAAAGGCAGGATCACCGCCATCAGGAGCGCCTTGCGCACCGAAGGCGTGCAGCGGGCCATGGCGTAGGCCAGCGGATAGCCGAGCAGCAGCAGGATGAAGGTCGCGACGCCGGCGAACTTCAGGCTGGAAAGGTAGGCGACGACGTAAAGTCGGTCGGTCGGCAGCCGGGCGTAGGTCTCGAAGTCGAGGCCGGCCAGGAAGGTCCGCAATCCGGCCAGCCCCTGCGACCAGTCGAGGCGCGGCGCGTACGGCGGCATGGCCAGCGCCGTCTCCGACAGCGACAGCTTGGCGACCAGCAGGAACGGGAACAGGAAGAACAGGCCCAGCCACAGGAACGGCGCGAGCGCCGCCAGGCCGGTCCGGTCGCCGCGCACCTTCACTGGGTCAGCACCACGCCCGCGTCGCGGGCGAAGGTCAGCCAGACCTGATCGTCCCAGTCGACCGGGCGGTCGACGAAACGGGTGGCGTTGGCGCGGGCCGCGCGGATCATCCTGCCGCTGTCGAGTTCGACCAGATAGGTGGTCCAGTCGCCGAGGTAGCCGATGTCGGCGACCTTGCCGCCCATGCGGTTGGGGCCGGGCGGCGGCTCGTCCAGGTGGACCTGGATCTTTTCCGGCCGCACCGCCAGCCAGGCGGTGGAGCCGACCGGGATGCGGTCGTCCTCGACGATGTCGAAGCCCTGCGGCGAGTCGCTGCTAGCCATGCGGACGGTCAGGCCGTCTGCGTGCTCGGCCACGCCCTCGAAGATGTTCACGTCGCCGATGAAGTCCGCCACGTAGCGCGAATTGGGCGCCTCATAGACGTCGGCGGGGCGGCCCATCTGCACGATCTGGCCGGCGCGCATCACCGCGATGCGGTCGGCGGTGACCATGGCCTCTTCCTGGTCGTGGGTGACGATCAGGAAGGTCATGCCCAGCTGTTGCTGCAGGGCCATCAGCTCCCACTGGGTCTCCTCGCGCAGCTTCTTGTCGAGCGCGGCCAGCGGTTCGTCGAGCAGCAGCATCTTGGGCCGCGGGGCGATGGCGCGGGCCAGGGCGACGCGCTGGCGCTGCCCGCCGGACAGCTGGTGCGGCTTGCGCCGGGCCAGCCCATCGAGGCGGACGAGGGAGAGCATCTCGGCCACGCGGGCGGCGATCTCGTCCTTGGGCATGCCCTGCTGCTTCAGGCCGAAGGCGATGTTCTTTTCCACGCTCAGGTGGGGGAACAGCGCGTAGGACTGGAACATCATGTTGACCGGCCGCTCATGCGGGCGCTTGCCGGCCAGGTCCTCGCCGGCCAGCAGCACGCGGCCCTCGTCCGGCGTCTCGAAGCCGGCCAGCAGGCGCATGAGCGTAGTCTTGCCGCATCCGGATGGGCCGAGCAGGGCGAAGAACTCTCCGGGATAGATATCGAGCGAGACGCCGTTGACGGCGGTCTCGCCGTCAAAGCGTTTCACCACCTTTTCGAAGCGCACCAACGGCTTGGCCGTGGGGTCCGCCCAAGGGGCAAAGGTCGAACGGACCGCGCCGATGTTCAGGCGCGGGCGGCTGCGTTCGGTCATGTACCCGCCTTCCTACTGGCCGGTCTGCACCCGGGTCCACATGCGCGTGACCTCGCGCAGCAGAGCCTGGTCCTTGGTGGTGGTCACGAAGAGGCGCTTGAAGAGGTCCGGCGTCGGATAGACGTTCGGGTCGCTCCGCACCGCGGCGTCGACCATCGGCGTCGCCGGCAGGTTGGCGTTGGCGTACTGGGTGTAGTTCGAAGCCTTGGCGATGACTTCGGGGCGCAGCATGTAGTCGAGGAACTTATAGGCGGCGGTCGGGTTGGGCGCATCGGCCGGAATGGCGAACACGTCGAACCAGACCTGGCTGCCTTCCTTGGGGATGACATAGGCGAGTTCGACGCCGTTCTTGGCCTCTTCGGCGCGGGTCTTGGCCTGCAGGATGTCGCCCGAGTAGCCGACCGCCACGCAGATGTCGCCGTTGGCCAGGGCCTCGACGTACTCCGACGAGTGGAACTTGCGCACGAACGGACGGGCCTTGACCATCATGTCGGTGGCGGCCTGGTAGTCGGCGACGTTCTTGGAGTTCGGGTCCTTGCCCAGGTAGTTCAGCGCGACCGCGTACATGTCCTCGGACGCATCGAGATAGTAGACGCCGCAGTCCTTGAGCTTGGCGAGGTTGGCGGGATCGAACACCACCGACCAGCTGTCGATGGCGACGCCCGGCAGGCGCTTGGCCACTTCCTTGACATTGTAGCCGATGCCGATGGTGCCCCACATGTAGGGGACGGTGTATTTCTGGCCCGGATCGAAGGGCTCCATGTGGCTCATGATGTCGGGCCACAGGTTCTTGTTGTTCGGCAGCTTGGACTTGTCGAGCGGGGCGATCGCGCCGGCGATGATGTAGCGGGGGATGTTGTGGTTCGACGGCGCGACAATGTCGTAACCGGTGTTGCCCTGCAGGACCTTGGTCTCGAGAATCTCATTGGAATCAAAGGTGTCGTACTGGACCTTGATTCCGGTTTCCTTGGTGAAGTCGGCAAGGATCTGGGGATCGATATAGTCCGACCAGTTATAGATCTTCAGCGTCTGGTCCTTGGCCGCGCCGCCGCCCTGACCGCAGGCGGCCAGCGTCACGCTCATAGCCAGGACCGCAGCCGTGCCCAGCGCCTTCGTCCACATGCCCACTCTCCAACTTGCCCGAAGGGCAGCTTATAGGGCCAAGCCGACAGATTTTAAGTGCTAATGCGCAAGGAGCGCTTCCGATGCCAACCTCAATGGCGATGATCGCGCCGATCCTGCTGCTCGTCGCCTCCAACATCTTCATGACCTTCGCCTGGTACGGGCACTTGAAGGTCGAGCACCGGCCCATCTGGCTGCTGGTGCTGGTCAGCTGGGGAATCGCGTTCTTCGAATACTGCCTGGCGGTTCCGGCCAACCGGATCGGCCGCGAGGTCTATTCGCCGGCCGAGCTCAAGACGATGCAGGAGGTGATCACCCTAGCCGTGTTCGCGGTGTTTTCGATCACCTATCTGGGCGAGCGGTTCACGCTGAACCATATGATCGGCTTCGCGCTGATCGCGGCCGGGGCGGTGTTCATCTTCAAGGGACCGCTGTAGCGCTTTCGCGAACCGACCCCGCGCCCTATAAGCCGCGCCTCCCTCCTCATTGCGAGAGAAGCCATGTCCCGCATCCTCATCACCTCGGCCTTGCCCTACATCAACGGGATCAAGCACTTGGGGACGCTTGCGGGCTCCATGCTGCCGGCCGACGTCTATGCGCGATTCCAGCGGGCGCGCGGGCGCGAGACGCTCTACATCTGCGCCACCGACGAACATGGCACGCCGACCGAGCTGGCCGCGGCCGAAGCCGGTCTCGATCCGGCGACCTTCTGCGCCCAGCAGCACGACGTGCAGCACGACCTAGGCCGTAAGTTCGGCCTGTCATGGGACCATTTCGGCCGCTCCTCCTCGCCGCAGAACCACAAGCTGACCCAGCGCTTCGCCCAGCAGCTGTGGGAGGCCGGCTTCATCGAGGAGCGGGTCACCCAGCAGGTCTATTCGAACGCCGACAGGCGGTTCCTGCCGGACCGCTACGTGATCGGGACCTGCCCGCACTGCGGCTACCAGGCCGCCCGCGGCGACCAGTGCGAGAACTGCACGCGGGTGCTCGACCCGGCCGACCTGATCAAGCCGCGCTCGGCGGTCTCGGGCTCGGAAGACATCGAGATCCGCGATTCCAAGCACCTGTTCCTGCGTCAGAGCCTGTTCTCCGACAAGCTGCGCGCCTGGATCGACAGCAAG
The DNA here is from genome assembly GCF_027286305.1 of Phenylobacterium sp. NIBR 498073. Classification (NCBI taxonomy): domain Bacteria; kingdom Pseudomonadati; phylum Pseudomonadota; class Alphaproteobacteria; order Caulobacterales; family Caulobacteraceae; genus Phenylobacterium; species Phenylobacterium sp. NIBR 498073. The sequence continues at coordinate 2,951,704 of NZ_CP114599.1, read as the reverse complement.
AAGGGCGAGTGGCCGCTGCTGGTTACCTCCATCGCCCTGAAGTGGCTTGACGAGGGGCTGCAGGATCGCGGCATCACACGCGACCTGGAGTGGGGCGTGCCGGTCAACGCCTTTGAGTGGGGCGCCGATCCGGAAGGCCGGACGCCGGACGTCGAAGGCCTGGCGGGCAAGGTGTTCTACGTCTGGTTCGACGCGCCGATCGAGTACATCGCCGCGACCTGGGAGTGGGCCGACGCCCGCGCGGCCGAGGCAGGCCGCGGTCCGGCCGCCGACGCCGAGTGGGAACGCTGGTGGCGCGGGGCCGAGGCGGCGGACGTCACCTATGTGGAGTTCATGGGCAAGGACAACGTGCCGTTCCACACGGTCGGTTTCCCCTGCACCCTGATCGGGATCAACGAGACGCTTGAGGCGAACGGGTCCTGGAAGGTCGTCAACAACGCCCCCTGGAAGCTGGTCGACCAGCTCAAGGGCTTCAATTGGCTGGACTATTACGGCGGCAAGTTCTCGACTTCGCAGAAGCGCGGGGTGTTCATGGACCACGCGCTGGAGCTGCTGCCGGCCGACTACTGGCGCTGGTGGGTGACGGCCAATACGCCGGAGACCTCGGACTCGACCTTCACCTGGGAGCAGTTCCAGGCGCAGGTGAACGCCGACCTGGCCGATGTGCTGGGCAATTTCGTCAATCGAATCCTGAAGTTCACCGAAGCGCGGTTCGAGGGCGTTGTCCCGGCCGGCGGCGAGCCGGGCGAGCTTGAGACCAAGCTCTACGCCGACGTGAACGCCAAGCTCGCCGAGCTGACCGAACTGATGGAGGCGCGGGAGTTCCGCAAGTCGACCACCACCCTTCGGCAGCTTTGGGTGCTGGGCAACCAGTATCTTACCGAAGCCGCCCCGTGGACGGCGATCAAGACCGACGTCGAGCGCGCCGCGGTGGTGGTGCGCACCGGCCTGAACTTGGTCGCGCTGTTCGCCAAGGTGTCGGAGCCGTTCATCCCCTTCGCCTGCGAGAAGATCGCGATCGCGGTGGGCGAGGGCTATCCCGGCGAATGGCCGAGCGCGTCCGGGGCGGCGGTGCTCGACATCCTGCCGGCCGGCCGCAAGGTCGCCGCGCCGGAGGTGTTGTTCAAGAAGGTCGAGAACGAACAGGTCGCCGAGTGGCTGGAACGCTTCGGCGGTCCGGAAGCGGCCGCCTGACGACCTAAGCTGCCGCGCGGCCGAAGCGGTCGCGCAGCAGTTCGGCCCCGCTGACCAGGCTGATGCCGGCCAGGACCAGCAGCGCGCCGGCGACGAAGGCCGGTTCCAGCGGTTCGTGCAGGATCGCGACGCTGAAGACTACGCCGAACAGCGGCGTCAGGAACGACAGGATCGAGAGCCGCGAGGCCAGGTACTTCCGCAGCAGCCAGAACCAGATCACGTAGCTGATCAGGGTGATGACGATGGTCTGGAAGCCCAGGTTCAAGGCGACCGTCGGCGTGAGGTTGATCGCCGTTTCGCCGCGCAGGAAGGCGATCCCCAGCAGCATCACCCCGGCAAAGGCGACCTGATAGAAGAGGGTCTTCACGGCCGGGGCGTCGGAGAGGCGCGAGCCGCGGATGGCGACGGTGGTCAGCCCCCAGGCGAGGCCCGCCAGCAGGCCCATCGCATCGCCGATCAGCATGTCGCCGCTGACCTGCTCGCCCGCGCCGAGGAATGAGACGGCGATGCCGCCGAAGGCGACGAGCACGCCGATCCACTGCAGCACCTTCAGGCGCTCCTCACGGAAGCGCAGATGCAGGCCGAGCGCCGAGAAGATCGGGGCGCTGTAGAGGAAGACGACCATGTGCGAGGCGCTGGTCAGCACCAGGCCCTGGGCGATGAACAGGAACTCCAGTCCGAACAGCAGCCCGACCAGCAGACCGGCAGGCAGCGTGCCGTCGGCGAAGGCGCCGCGTCCCTCGTTGCGGAAGGTCACGGCGCCGAGGACGAGCGAGGCCATGCCCGAGCGCAGCGCCATCTGCATCACCGGGGTGACGTCAGCGGCGATCAGCTTCACGGCGATCTGCTGAAAGCCCCAGCAGAGACAGAGGGCGACCATGACGCTGAACGCGAACAGGTCGAGGGGCTTGCGCGGACCCATCAGACGCTGGCGTGGCCGCTAAGCACCGGCACGCAGCCGCCGCCGATGGTGGCGCGCACGCCGTCGGCCGTGCGCCGGGCGCCGGCCCGCAGGCGCGAGGGGCGGCCCATCTCGACGCCCTGGATGATGTCCCAGGCGCCCTGTGGCGCATCCGAGAGCGAAAGCAGCAGGGCCGCGAGCGTGGCGTTGGCGCTGCCGGTGGCGGGATCTTCGACCGTACCGGAGTTGGGCGCGAACATGCGCGCGCGCAGTCCCTCGCCGTCGCGGGCGTAGAGGTGCAGCGAGAGGCGGTCGCCGAACTCGGGGAAGTCGATCGCGGCCTGGCGGAAGGCGGTCAGGTCGGGCGCGGCGCGGCCCAGCGCCTCGGCCGTGACTTGGGCGATGACGAAGGTGACGCCGACCGTCGCTTCGACCGGGCGATGGGCGTCGACGACGATGTCGGCGGGCGACAGGCCCGCGCAGGCGGCGATGCGCTCGACCGGCAGTTCCACGCCCAGCGACAGGGCCTGCGGCGCGGCGATCACGCCGCCGCCGTCCTCGATGCTGACCTCGACGATGCCGGCCGGAACCTCCAGCCGCAGGGCCTGGCCCTTGCCCATCTGCGACAGCACCCAGCCGGTGCCGACCGACGGGTGCCCGGCGAACGGCATTTCGGCCGTGCGGTTGAAGATTCGTACGCGGGCGGTGTTGGCGAGGTCCTGCGGCGGCAGGATGAAGGTCGTCTCCGAGAGGTTCATTTCGGCGGCCAGCGATTGCATCTGGGCGTCGGTGAGACCGCGGGCGTCGGTGAACACCGCCAGCGGGTTGCCGCCGAAACGGGTGTCGGTGAACACGTCGAGGGTGACGAACGGATAGTCGGCCATGATGGACATCCAAGCTGGGAGGTAGGGCTGACTTGACATAAGTTAGTCGATTGGCAAAGTGCCGAAATGGATATAGCCGACCTGCTGCGCGCCCTGGCCAATGAGCGGAGGCTGCAGATTCTCGACTGGCTCAAGGATCCGCGAGCGCATTTTCCGCCGCAGGTGCATGGCGACCTGGTCGACGACGGGGTGTGCGGGGTGTTCATCGCCGACAAGCTGGGCGTCACCGCCCCGACCTTGAGCGAGCACATGCGGCTGCTGGTGCAGGCCGGACTGGTGACGCCAAAGCGCATCAAGCAGTGGACGTTCTACCGGCGGAACGAGGCGGTGATCGCCCAGGCCACACGCCGGATCGCCGAGACGGTCTAGCCAAACGACAACGCCGCCGAGCGTGGAGCTCGACGGCGTCGCAAATCCGGCTTGCCGCGCGCTTAGTGCGCAGGGGCCGTGGGCTGGATGTCGAGGAAGTCGGGCATGGCGGCGTTGTAGGCCGGCAGGTAGCCGAGGTCGCGGATGATGTCCTGGTGGCCCTGCCACATCATGTGCAGCGCGACGTAGAGCACGATGGCCAGGCCGATGTAGCCGATCCAGCGATACTTGTGCAGCAGACGGGCGATGTAGCTGGCGGCCACGCCCATCAGCGCGATCGACAGCAGCAGGCCGAACACCAGGATGGCCGGATGCTCGCGCGCGGCGCCGGCGACGGCGAGCACGTTGTCCAGCGACATCGACAGGTCGGCGATCAGGATCTGGATGAACGCGGCGCGGAAGGTTTTCGGCTGGCGGGCGACCGCCTGGGGCGAAGGTTCGGTGGTGGGGTCGGCGTCCATCACCGCCTCGGCGATGGCTTCGTCGTGGGCGGCTTGTTCGCGCAGCTCGCGCCACATCTTCCAGCAGACCCACAGCAGCAATATCCCGCCGGCGAACAGCAGGCCGACGATCCCGAGCAACTGGGCGGTGACCAGTGCAAAGCCGATCCGCATGGTCACCGCGGCGGCCAGGCCCCAGAGAATGGCCTTGCGTCGCTGTTCGGGCGGCAGGCCGGCGGCGGCCAGGCCGACGGCCACGGCGTTGTCCCCGGCCAGCACCAGGTCGATCATCAAGACGGAGAAGAGGGCGGCGAGGGCGCCTGGGGCGAGGAGGCTTTCGATCATCGGGCCTTGAATGCGACAGCCGCCGCCGCTCCGCAACCGCTTAGCGGCGCGGCGAATGACTTTCCCGTCTCATGGATTTCTAGGTGCGGGTCCGGCTGGCCTCATAGAGCGCGACCGCCGCGGCGGCCGACACGTTCAGGCTCTCGAAGCCTCCGGGCATCGGGATCTTGGCCAGCTCGTCGCAGTGTTCGGCCACCAGGCGGCGAAGGCCCTCTCCCTCGGAGCCCAGGACGAGCACGGTCGGGCCGCCGTCCAGCGCCTGGTCGAGATAGGTCTCTGTATGCCCGTCCAGGCCGACCGCCCGCCAGCCGAGGTCGGCCAGGGTTTCCAGAGCGCGCGACAGGTTGACCACGTGAGCGGTCGGGATCTTGTCCACCGCGCCGACTGCGGCCTTGGCCAGGGCGCCGGTCAGTTTGGGGGCGTGGCGGTCCTGGAGGATCACCCCGGCGGCCCCGAAGGCGGCGGCCGAACGCAGGATCGCGCCGACGTTCTGGGGGTCGGTGACCTGGTCCAGCATCAGGAGCACGGCGCCGCGCGCCGGCGCGAAATCTTCGAGCGCCACCGAATCGAGCGGCGGGATGCGCAGGGCGATTCCCTGATGGACGGCTCCCTGAGGCAGAATCTGGCCGATCGCAGCCGACTCGACGACCTCAAGCGCCTTCGGGCGGCCGAATCGAGATTCGAGCTCCTTGGCCCGGTCAGGCGTCGCCAAAAGTCGCTGCGGCGCGCTTCTTTTCCTGTTGGAAAGTGCGGCCGTAACCGCGTGCCAGCCCCACAGCCAGTCGTCAGAACCGTTGTCTGGCTTGCGGTTGAAGGGTCTCGGGCCCGATTTTCTCGGACCTTTCGAGTGCGCGTTGCGTTCGCGAGGGGAGGACACTATAAGACGCGCTCCAAATCGGGGGCCGGACGGGTTCTTCGCTCAGGCGGGGAGCAGTGTCCAGGCATCCGATCTGGCTCCGAGCGCGCTGGGGGAATGTCCCGAGCGGCAAAGGGGGCGGACTGTAAATCCGCTGGCGTACGCCTTCGCAGGTTCGAGTCCTGCTTCCCCCACCACGCGCCGGAGCGTGACTTTTAAGGAGACTGGCGCGACCCCGCGCATCCTTCAGCGGCGGGTATAGCACAATGGTAGTGCAGCAGCCTTCCAAGCTGAGGATGCGGGTTCGATTCCCGCTACCCGCTCCAACCTTCTGATTTTCAACCGCCGGCAGGACCCCGATGGCCAAGGAAAAGTTCGAACGCAATAAGCCGCACTGCAACATCGGCACGATTGGTCACGTTGACCATGGCAAGACGACGCTGACGGCTGCGATCACCCTGACGCTGGCGAAGAGCGGCGGCGCGAAGGCGATGAACTACGCCGACATCGACGCTGCGCCGGAAGAGAAGGCGCGCGGCATCACCATCAACACCGCGCACGTGGAATACGAGACGGAAAACCGTCACTACGCGCACGTGGACTGCCCCGGCCACGCCGACTACGTGAAGAACATGATCACGGGCGCGGCGCAGATGGACGGCGCGATCCTGGTGGTGTCGGCCGCTGACGGCCCGATGCCGCAGACGCGCGAGCACATCCTGCTGGCCCGTCAGGTCGGCGTGCCGGCGCTGGTGGTGTTCATGAACAAGGTCGACATGGTCGACGACGCCGAACTGCTGGACCTGGTCGAGATGGAAGTGCGCGAGCTGCTTTCGTCGTACCAGTTCCCGGGCGACGACATTCCGATCGTCAAGGGCTCGGCCCTGGCGGCGGTTGAAGACCGCGACCCGGCGATTGGCGCGGACCGCATCCTTGAGCTGATGACCCAGGTCGACGCCTACATCCCGCAGCCGGAGCGTCCGGTGGACCTGCCGTTCCTGATGCCGGTGGAAGACGTGTTCTCGATCTCGGGCCGCGGCACCGTGGTGACCGGCCGGATCGAAAAGGGCATCGTGAAGGTCGGCGAGGAAGTCGAGATCGTCGGCATCCGTCCGGTTCAGAAGACGACCTGCACGGGCGTCGAAATGTTCCGCAAGCTGCTGGACCAAGGTCAAGCCGGCGACAACGTGGGCGTGCTGCTGCGCGGCACCAAGCGTGAAGACGTCGAGCGCGGTCAGGTTCTCTGCAAGCCGGGTTCGATCACCCCGCACACGAAGTTCGTGGCCGAGGCCTACATCCTGACCAAGGAAGAAGGCGGCCGTCACACTCCGTTCTTCACCAACTACCGCCCGCAGTTCTACTTCCGCACGACCGACGTGACCGGCATCATCCGCCTGAAGGAAGGCGTTGAGATGATCATGCCGGGCGACAACGCCGAGCTGGACGTCGAGCTGATCACCCCGATCGCCATGGACCAGGGCCTGCGCTTCGCCATTCGCGAAGGCGGCCGGACCGTCGGCGCCGGCGTCGTGGCCAAGATCGTCGAGTAAGCGATCTAAGCCACGGTCGACAGACCTAGAGATCAGGCCGCCGAGGGAAACCTCGGCGGCCTTTTCGTTGACCGGATGCGAGGTCAAGAAGAAGGGCCGCCGGGATCGCTCCCGACGGCCCTGATCGTTCCCAGCGCGTCGGCTCAGTAAAGCCGGCCGTTGATCGGACGCATCGAGGTGACGGCTTCGCCCAGGCCGTATTGGCGCAGGTCGCTGACGTCTCGATCGAAGATCTGGCAACGGCCGCGGAAATCGCTGTCGCTGCAGATCTGCCAGGAGCCGCGGCCCTCGATGCGCAGGCTCATGGCCTTGTCATTGAACTGCCGGGGCAGGTTGGTGACCTCACGAGTCGCCTGGTAGGCTTGGCCGCCGAAATCGGGCGCCGAATACAGCATCAGGGTGCTGTTGTTGGCGCCGCCGCCCCACGGGGGCGGATTGGGACCGCCGCCGCCGCCGTTCCAGCCGCACACCAGGCGGCCGTTGGCGTTGCCGATGTCGCTCCGGCAGTTGCGGAAATTGAGGCTGCTATAGTTCCAGCGACCGCGATCGTCGCGGCAGCTGGCCGTCAGGGTGCTGCCGCTGACGCGCGGGTCACGGCAGCTCTGCTGGTAGCTGCCCGAGGGCAGTTGGCCCCAGCCGCCGCCACCGCCGCCGCCCCACGAGCAGACCAGCCGTCCATTGTCGGCGCCGATGTCGCCGCGGCAGTCGCGATAGCGAAGGCTGCTGTAGTTCCAACGGCCGCGCATGTCTTCGCAGCTGGCGGTCAGGGTGTCGCCGTTGACGCGGATGTCGCGGCAGAACCGCTGGTAGCTGCCCGCGGGGGCCTGGTTCCATCCACCGCCCCATCTCTGGTCCTGCGGCTGCGGTTGCGCCTGCGCCGGCGCGCCACACAGCACGGCGAGCGCCGCAGCTGCGATCCATGGCTTCATAAAAGGTCTCCCCAAGCTCTCAAGTTCGACCGCGAAAGAGGTTCAGCGACATTAGACACCACCATCAAGCGCCAGCATAGAATGCGTTGGCGCCGCCCTGGGTTCAGCCGGCTCAACCAAAGGGCCGTCCCAGGACGCAGGCGCGAGCAGCGCCCGCGTCGCCCTTCGCCGCCGGTTCTCTGGGAGTGTGCGCCGGGCGCCGAGATCGCCGTGATTTCGTGTGGAGGTGCGATGGAGCGGGCGCGGCCGGCCGGCCCTTGCCGGGCGTTCGTACCCATTGAATCAAAGAGTTGGCAGCTGATTCCAGATTTGACGCACCCGTCAATTTCTTGAATTGCCGGGCTAATAACCCAAGCGCACAGTCAAGTTTGTCCGAAAAGGACGTGTCGTGTGCGGGAGGGACGGAAACAGCATGCGCGTAACCTTTGGGAGTATGGCGGCGATCGTCTTGGCGGCCGTCGTGACTAGCGGCTGCAGCGGGCAGGGGAGCGGGCAGGCGGAGGCCTCGGCCGCGCCGCAGGGCGAACGGGTGACCGCAGTTGGGTGTCCGGTCGCCGGGCCGACGCCGGGATGCGTGACGATCAAGTCCGGCGGCAAATCCTATGACCTGGCCGCCGCCAATCCGGCGGTCGATCTGTCGAGGAAGGTCGGGATATCAGTGACCGGCCACGCCGCCGGAGAAGTCGGGGCGTGCGGCATCAAGCTGTCGGACGTCGAGGTCGAGTACCTCGGTCTGGAGTGCGCGGGTACGCCCGCTCCCTAGGCGGGCTTCGGCGCGCCGGGCTGGGGCTCGCCGGTCGCCGGATCGGTCAGGGTCTTGGCATTGCGCGCCGAACCTTCCGAGCCGGCCGGTTCGGTCGCCGGCCGGGGCGGGCGGCCTGGCTTCATGTCTTCGTCGCGGTTTCGCGCCGCATCGCTGCGGTCCTGGCGCTTGGCTGTCATGGGAGCTCCTTTCTCCCCGCAGGGAAACGCGAGGGCAGGGGGAGCGATCCCGCCCGGTCGCGGATTGACTGGTCAGGCCGCGCGCCGCCGATCGCTCGCCTCGCGTCGAAGAGGCTTGAAATGGGAACCGGTTTGCGTCATACGCCTCCGTCCTACCCGACATCGTTGGAGTTTGTCATTTTACACCGCCAGGGGCGGCACGAACGGTGCTCAGATCACGGTTCGCCAACCTAGCGTTTGAACGGTTTGCGGTCAGACGAAAGCGGAGTAAGGGCAGGCTGCAGCGGTCAGGTCGGGCCGTGTAGGAGTGTAGCTCAGCTGGTAGAGCATCGGTCTCCAAAACCGAGGGCCGGGGGTTCGAGTCCCTCCACTCCTGCCATTCACTATATGAGTATGCCGGGCGCGGAACGTCCGCCGCCCAACTGAAGAGAGTCGTAAGAGCCTGATGGCCAGGAAACCGGGTTCGTCCCCGCAAGCGATGAAGAACCGCGCCAGCAAGACGGCTGCGGCGATCGCCCCTGCCTCGGCCCTGGCGCAGGACGCCCCGGCCAAAAAGAAGAAGACCAGCCCGGCGCAGTTCGCCCGCGAGGTGCGCGCCGAGGCCCGCAAGATCACCTGGACCACCCGCAAGGAGACCTGGATCACCTCGGTGATGGTCGGGATCATGGTGGTGCTGGCCTGTGCGTTCCTGGCGGTGGTCGACCTTGGACTGGGTGCGAGCATGAACCTCGTGCTCAAACTCGCGAACGGGGCTTGATGACAGATATGAACGCCGAAGCTCCCATCGCCCCGAACCCGCGCCACAAGTGGTACATCGTCCACGCCTACTCGAACTTCGAGAAGAAGGTGGCCGAGTCGATCCGCGAGCAGGCCAAGAGCCAGGGTCTTGAAGATAACTTCTCCGACATCCTGGTTCCGACCGAGGACGTCGTCGAGATCCGTCGCGGCCGCAAGGTCAACGCCGAACGCAAGTTCTTCCCCGGCTACGTGCTGGTGAAGATGGAGCTGACGGACGAGGCCTACCACCTCATCAAGAACACCCCGAAGGTGACGGGCTTCCTCGGCTCGGGCTCCAAGCCCATGCCAGTCTCCGAGAAGGAAGTCGCTCGCATCATCGGCGCCATCGAAGAGGGCGTTGAGCGGCCGAAGCCGACCATCTCCTTCGAGATCGGCGAGCAGGTCCGCGTCACCGACGGCCCCTTCGCGAGCTTCAACGGCTCGGTCGAGCACGTCGACGAGGAGCGCGCACGCCTGCGCGTCACCGTCTCGATCTTCGGCCGCGCGACGCCGGTCGAACTGGAATACGGTCAGGTCGAGAAGCTCGGCGGCTAAGGGTCGGCCGATAACGGTCCTAGAGTTTCGGGGCGGCGCTTGCGGGCGCCGCCCTTTTTCATTCCGCCGCGACCGTTGCGGCGGGCGGCGGGGCCTGCTATGAGCGCGCCCTTCCGGTCGGCGACTCGTCGCCCGGTTTGCGCGGAAGCGCGTCAAATCCGTGGGAGGGGAGGGCCACCTAACCCCGCACCACGGCTCAACCGACCGGTTTGCGGTCACGAGGAGAAACAATGGCCAAGAAGATTCTGGGCTATATCAAGCTGCAGGTGCCCGCGGGCTCCGCCACCCCGTCGCCGCCGATCGGCCCGGCGCTGGGTCAGCGCGGCGTCAACATCATGGGCTTCTGCAAGGAGTTCAACGCCCGCACCGAGAAGGAAGCCAAGGGCACGCCCCTGCCGACCGTGATCACGGTCTATCAGGACAAGTCCTTCACCTTCGTCACCAAGACCCCGCCGGCGACCCACTACATCAAGCAGGCCCTGGGCCTGAAGTCGGGTTCGAAGGCTCCGGGCCGTGAGAACGCCGGCAAGATCTCGCGCACCCAGCTGCGTGAAATCGCCGAGAAGAAGATGAAGGACCTCAACGCCAACGACGTTGAATCCGCCGCCAAGATCATCGAGGGCTCCGCGCGCTCGATGGGCCTCGAAATCGTGGAGGCCTAAGCACATGGCTAAGCAACCCAAGCGCATCCAGGCCTGGACCGGCGACCGTAACGCCACCCACGCCGTCGAAGCCGCCGTCGCCCTGGTCAAGGCCAACGCCAAGGCCAAGTTCGACGAGTCGATCGAAATCGCCGTCAACCTGGGCGTCGACCCGCGTCACGCCGACCAACAGGTCCGCGGCGTGGTTTCGCTGCCGTCGGGCACCGGCCGCGACGTCCGCGTCGCCGTCATCGCCAAGGACGCCAAGGCCGCTGAAGCCACCGCCGCCGGAGCCGACATCGTCGGCGCCGAGGAGCTGGTGGAGCGCATCCAAGGCGGCTTCATGGACTTCGACCGCGTCATCGCGACGCCGGACATGATGGCCCTGGTCGGCCGTCTGGGTAAGGTGCTGGGCCCGCGCGGCCTGATGCCGAACCCGCGCGTCGGCACCGTGACCCCGAACGTCGGCCAAGCCGTGAAGGACGCCAAGGGCGGCGCCATCGAGTTCCGTACCGAGAAGACCGGCATCATCCACGCCGGCATCGGCAAGGCCTCGTTCTCGGACGAAGCCCTGCTGGTGAACGTCCGCGCTCTGGTGGACGCGCTGAACAAGGCCAAGCCGTCGGGCGCCAAGGGCACCTACATCAAGAAGATCAGCCTGTCGTCGACGATGGGCCCGGGCTTCAAGGTGGACACCGGTTCGGTCGGCGCCTAAGCGCCCGCCACATCGGCAGACTTCGAAGGGGAGCGGTCGCAAGGCCGCTCCCTTTTTCGTGGCCGGCTTCCGCTTGACCCGAGAGGCGTCCCTCGCCACTGACGAAGCATACGTTGATCGAGGACACGCCCATGAAACGCGCCGCCATCGTCTCCCCCATCCGCACGCCGGTCGGCAAGTTCCTGGGCGGCCTGTCCAGCGTCACCGCCGGGGACCTCGGCGCGGTCGTTCTCAAGGCGCTGGTCGAGCGCAGCGGGGTCAATCCCGAGAAGATCGACGACGTGATCTTCGCCCAGGGCTACGCCAACGGCGAGGCGCCCTGCATCGCCCGTTGGTCGGCGCTGGCCGCGGGCCTGCCGATCACGGTGCCGGGCTATCAGCTCGACCGCCGCTGCGGCTCGGGCCTGCAGGCCGTGGTTGACGCCGCGATGATGGTCCAGACCGGGGCGGCCGACGTGGTCGTCGCCGGCGGCGTCGAGAGCATGAGCAATGTCGAGTACTACAGCACCGACATGCGCGGCGGGGCGCGGGCCGGCTCGGTGACCATGCATGACCGCCTGGCGCGCGGTCGGGTGATGAGCCAGCCGATCGAGCGGTTCGGCGTGATCAGCGGGATGATCGAGACCGCCGAGAACCTGGCGCGCGACTACCAGATCAGCCGTGAGGAGTGCGACGAGTACGCGGCCATGAGCCACCAGCGAGCCGCCGCGGCCTGGGCCGCCGGCAAGTTCGACGACGAGCTGGCGCCGGTGCCGGTCAAGCAGAAGAAGGGCGATCCCATCCTGTTCGCCAAGGACGAGGGCGTGCGCGGCGACGCGACGGCCGAGAGCCTGGCGGCCCTGAAGCCGCTCGAGAAGGGCGGAGTGGTCACCGCCGGCAACGCCAGCCAGCAGAATGACGCAGCAGCCGCCTGTCTGGTGGTGGCCGAGGACAAGCTGGCTGAGCTGGGTCTGGAGCCGATGGGCTGGTTCGTCGGCTGGGCGGCGGCCGGCTGCGAGCCCTCGCGCATGGGCATCGGCCCGGTGCCGGCGGTCGAGCGGCTGTTCGCCCGCACCGGCATGAGCTGGGACGACATCGACCTGGTCGAACTGAACGAGGCCTTCGCGCCGCAGGTGCTGGCCGTGCTGAAGGGCTGGGGCTGGGACGATCGCGACCGCCTGAACGTCAACGGCTCGGGCATCTCGCTGGGGCACCCGATCGGCGCCACCGGCGGGCGGATCCTGGCCAATCTGCTGCGCGAACTGAAGCGCCGGGGCGGCCGCTATGGGCTGGAGACCATGTGCATCGGCGGCGGCCAGGGGATCGCGGCGGTGTTCGAGGCGGCCTAGACCGCGGGCCGAACGGGGTTTGGGAGGACCTCCATGGACCTGAAGACGACGCGATACGAGATCGTCGAGGGCGGCGTCGCCGTCATCACGCTGAGCCGGCCCAAGCGGCGCAACGCCTGGACCGGGCGGATGCACACCGAGTACCGCTGGCTGCTGAGCGAGGCGGACGCCGACAAGGCGGTGCGGGTGATCGTGGTGACCGGCGATCCGGAAGGCCAGGCGTTCTGCGCCGGGGCCGATCTCGGGGCGTTGGAAGGTCATTCGGAAAAGGGCCGCTACGACCCCGGCACCAGCGACGACATCGCCCGACCGGGCTTCGGCGTCGATCCGAACTTCGACGCGGCGTTCGCCTACCACTTCGGGGTCGGCAAGCCGATCATCGCGGCGATCAACGGGGCGGCGGCGGGGATCGGGCTGGTGCTGGCCGCCTTCGCCGATCTGCGGTTCGCCGTGAAGGGCGCCAAGTTCACCGCCGCGCACGGGCGCTTCAACTTTCCGGCGGAGTTCGGCCTCTCCTGGGTGCTGCCGCGGATCGTCGGCCTGACCCATGCCAATGACATCCTGCTGTCGAGCCGGACGTTCACCTCCGACGAGGCCGACCGCATGGGCTTCCTCAACCGGCTGACCGAGGCCGAGGCGCTGATGCCGGCGGCGCTCGACTACGCTCGCGCCATGGCCGCCACCGTCGCGCCCGGATCGGCGCGCGAAACCAAGCGGCAGATCTACCGCGACCTGCACCGCGACGCCGCCGCGGCGGTGGGCGAAGCCGAGCGGCTGCTGGAGACGATGATCAAGGCCCCCGACTACAAGGAGGGCGTCAAGGCCTGGATGGAGAAGCGTCCGGCGCAGTGGACCGGCTGAAGTCTTCCCTTCGCCGACGGTCTGGCTAAGCTCCACCTAAACGAGAAGGGGGAGCGGCATGGCTTTGCGTCGTTGGATGGCGGGACTGGCGGCGGCCTTTGCGCTGGCGGCGCCGGCTGCGCAGGCGGAGACCTTCGAGTTCGTGGCGCTGGGGGACACCGCCTACAGCCCCAGCGTCGACTATCCGGTCTATGAGGCGCTGATCGGCCGTATCAACAAGGCCAAGCCGGCGTTCACGATCCACGTCGGCGACACCTGGGGCGCGCTGCCCTGCACCGAGGCGCAGCACCGCTCGATCCTGGACTGGTTCGCCAAATACGATCACCCGGTGGTCTACACGCCCGGTGACAACGAATGGGCCGACTGTCGCAAGGCCGACGTGCTGGAAGCCTATTCCCGCTACGTCTCGGGCAAGGCGACGCCGGCCGATCTCGGGCTGCTGATGCCGCTGCGCGGCCTGGACGCCGGCATGAACATGGCCGGTTTCGACGATCCGATCGGCAGCCTGGGCCTGATCCGCAAGGTGTTCTTCTCCAAGCCGCAGAGCGTCGGCGGCAGGACCATGCCGCTGGTGCGTCAGCCCGATGTCTCAACCTTCAAGGACACGCTGGAGAATACGCGCTGGGAGAAGGGCGGGGTGGTGTTTGCGACGATCAGCGTGCCGGGGTCGGGCAACGGCCTCATGATCCAGAGCGAGGCGAGGGCTACTGAGGCCGTCGCCCGTAACCGCGCCAATGTGGAATGGCTCAAGGCGACCTTCGCCGAAGCTAAGGCCAGGGACGCCAAGGCCGTGGTCATCGCGCTGCAGGCCTCAATGTTCCTCGATGGCCACGGTGACGAGTTCTCCGGCAAGCAGTTGCGCGGTGGGAACGAGGGCGCGTTCTATTTTGTGGCGCTGGCGATCCGGGACCTGTCGGAGCGGTTCGGAAAGCCTGTTCTGGTCATCAATGGCGACTTTCACGACTTTATCGTCGACCGGCCGTTCATGGTCAGCCAGGGCGAGGTCAAGCCGCCGCGCTACGCCAACATCACCCGACTGCAGGTTTACGGCGCGCCGGAGCTCAAGGCGGTGAAAGTCGGGGTGGACACGGACACCCCTTGGGTCTTCAGCTTCTCGCCGCTGTACGACTGACGGCGGGTATCATGGACCGGGGCGAGTTGGCGGGACTGGCGACCGAAGACGTGGCGGAGGCGCAGAGCAAGGGCGCCCTGCACCTCTACGCCTGGTTTGCGGCCCGCGGGACGTTCGTCTGGGCGGTGTCGACGCTGGTGCTTCGGCTGCTGCCCAGCGCGTGGGTCGACCGACCCGCCTGGACGCTGCTGATCACGGGGGTGATCTCCGGTTCGGGACTGGTGGTCGCCACCTTGCTGTTCCTGCGCAAGATAGAACAGCGGCATCGGCTGGCGGCCCTGGTTTCATTCGTGGCGCCGCAGATGGTGTTGGATGCGGGGGTGACGGTGTTCTTCACCCGGGTTCTGCCGAACTTCCCGCCCGATCATGCGCCTTTGTTCGGGGCCTTCGTGCTCTGGGCCTATGCGGTGATGTTGACCACCGCGGTGATCGCCACGCGGCCAAGGCCCAGCTGAGGCAAGCGTCGACAGAGCGTCGTTTCCGTCGACAGAATTTGCCTATTCGATCGACAACGTGTAAGAGCCCCGCCTTCAAGAGTTTCGTCGTCTCGCAAGGGGCGGCGGGGACGGAAGGGTTCGCCCTTCCATCCTGTCCAAGAACTGTGGGGTTCCAGGGGCCGCCTGGGACCGTAACGCGTGGAAGAGCCCTTCCATGGCCATGGGGAGACGGGAAGATGAGGTTTCGCCGGCCATCGGCTTCGATGGGCGCGTGACCTGCGACTTCTCCGGAAAAGGACAGGCCTAAACGATCCGCGCGCGGGTTCGCCTTCGCATGGATCGTCTGCTGCGATCGTCGGAATCGTCCGGCGATCTATCTGAGTATGGAGACCGCAATGGACCGCGCTCAAAAGCAGGAGTCGATCGAGACGCTTAAGGGCGTCTTCGCCGACGCCGGCGCCGTGGTCGTGACCCACAACCTGGGTCTGACCGTTGCGGAAATGACTGATCTTCGCCTCCGCCTCCGCAAGGAAGGCGCGGCGCTGAAGGTGGTGAAGAACACCCTGGCTCAAAAGGCCCTGGACGGCTCGATCGGTGAAGCGGGCGACGCCCTGTTCACCGGCCCGGTCGCCATCGCCTATGCGTCGGACCCCGTCACCGCCGCCAAGATCACCAGCGAATTCGCCAAGGGGAACGACAAGTTCGCCATCGTCGGCGGGTTCATGGGGACCGAGGTCCTGGACCAAAAGGCTGTCGCCGCCCTGGCGACCCTGCCTTCGCTGGACCAGCTCCGTGGCAAGATCATCGGCCTTCTGCAAGCCCCGGCCACCAAGGTCGCCGGCGTCCTGCAGGCCCCGGCCGGTCAGCTGGCTCGCGTCATGGGCGCTTATGCCGCCAAAGACGCCGCCTGATCGTCATTCCCGAACACAACCTCTATTTCCGTAAGGACCTAAACTATGTCGAAGCTTGAAAAGATCGTCGAAGAACTGTCGGCCCTGACCGTTCTGGAAGCCGCTGAACTCTCGAAGCTGCTGGAAGACAAGTGGGGCGTCTCGGCCGCCGCTCCGGTCGCCGTCGCCGCCGTTGGCGGCGCCGCCGCTCCGGCCGAAGCTGCTGAAGAGCAAACCGAGTTCACCGTTGTTCTGACCGCCGGTGGCGACAAGAAGATCAACGTGATCAAGGAAGTCCGCGGCGTCCGTCCGGACCTCGGCCTGAAGGAAGCCAAGGACCTGGTCGAAGGCGCTCCGCAGAACGTCGTCGAGAACGTCTCGAAGCAAGTTGCCGAAGAGATCAAGAAGAAGCTCGAAGAAGCCGGCGCCACCGTCCAAGTTAAGTAAGCTGGACGGCGCAGCCTCTGCGTCTTTCGAACGGCCCCGGAGAGCGATCTCCGGGGCCGTTTTCTTTGGCGGCCCGAAAGCGGCGCCTGCCGAAGACCGCCCCCTAGTGCAGCTTGCAGACGTCCTGGGCGATGCGGAATTCGGCGGGGCGGATCAGTTCTCGATGCGCGACTGTGATGGTGTGGAGCACCCCGTCCAGCCGGTGGCTCCAGAAGTCGAGGAACCGGTGCAGGTTCGGGAACTGCGGATAGAGGTCGTATTCCTGCCAGAGGTAGGTCTGGAGCAGGGCGGGGTGGTCCGGCATCCGGTAGAGGATCTCGGCCGTGGTCAGACCGTACCCTGCGAGTTGACGTTGGAAGTCGGCGCTGACGGCCATGGATCGCCCTCCTTGCAACCTGAAAACGCGCAAAGGCGCGCCAGGCTGCCGCAAAGTTTCCGGCTGATTTGATTAATGAGTAGGAAAATCAATGTATTGGCACTTTTCCGGTGCGGTTGCTGCCAAGACATGGCCAACCGGCGCAAGCGCCCGACGGGAGCGTTTTCTGTGGATCGGGAACCTGCCGATCGGCTCATCGGTTGACGTCGGGCAGGTAACGAGAGATCCAGAGATGTCCCCGGGAGACGCCCGGGTCCGACCAAGATGGAGCGGCGTGGAGTCGATTGCCCACGCCGTTCCATTTTCATGTGGAAAGGGGGTTCCCTTCGCCGCATAAAACGCCTATCTGGCTCTCTTCGCGAAATTTAGGATTCGTCGCTCAGGCGACTTTTCAAGCGCGCACGCTCCGAGGCATGGCCCGCCGCCCTCCGGCCATGCGAGGGAGCGCCCCTGGCGAAACAGGGGCTTCCAGCGTCCGGCGCCCGCAAGGGCGTTCGAGGGTGGACGCAGGACAACACGACCTGACGCACGGAAACCGTTCCGGGCGTCGCTCAAGGGAACAAAATGGCGCAATCCTTCACTGGAAAGAAGCGGATCCGTAAGTCTTTCGGCCGCATCCCCGAAGCCGTGCAAATGCCGAACCTGATCGAGGTTCAGCGCTCCTCCTATGAACAGTTCCTGCAGCGCGAAGTGCGCCCGGCCGACCGCCGCGACGAGGGCGTCGAGGCGGTGTTCAAGTCGGTGTTCCCGATCAAGGACTTCAACGAGCGCGCCGTGCTCGAATACGTGTCCTACGAGTTCGAAGAGCCGAAGTACGACGTCGAGGAATGCGTCCAGCGCGACATGACCTTCGCCGCGCCGCTGAAGGTCAAGCTGCGCCTGATCGTGTTCGAGACCGACGAAGAGACCGGCGCCCGCTCCGTGAAGGACATCAAGGAGCAGGACGTCTACATGGGCGACATCCCGCTCATGACCGAGAAGGGCACCTTTATCGTCAACGGCACGCAGCGGGTCATCGTCTCGCAGATGCACCGTTCGCCGGGCGTGTTCTTCGACCACGACAAGGGCAAGACCCACGCGTCGGGCAAGCTGCTGTTCGCCGCCCGCGTGATCCCGTACCGCGGCTCGTGGCTCGACTTCGAGTTCGACGCCAAGGACATCGTCTACGTCCGCATCGACCGTCGCCGTAAGCTGCCGGCCACGACCTTCCTGATGGGCCTGGGGATGGACGGCGAGGAAATCCTCTCGACATTCTATGATACCGTCACCTACGAGAAGCGCGGAACCGGCTGGGCCGCTCCGTACAAGGCCGAGCGTTGGCGCGGCGCCAAGCCGGACTACCCCCTGATCGACGCCGACACGGGCGAAGAAGTGGCGCCGGCCGGCCAGAAGATCTCGGCCCGCAACGCCAAGAAGTTCGCCGACGGCGGTCTGAAGACCCTGCTGCTGGCCCCCGAGGCGCTCTATGGCCGCTACCTGGCCGGCGACCTGGTCAACTTCGAGACCGGCGAAATCTACGCCGAAGCCGGCGACGAGCTGGACGCGGCGCTGCTGACCGCGCTCGAGGAGCAGGGCTTCGACAAGCTCGACATCCTCGACGTCGACGAAGCCACGGTCGGCGCCTACATCCGCAACACCCTGCGCGTGGACAAGAACAACAGCCGTGAAGACGCGCTGTTCGACATCTACCGCGTGATGCGTCCGGGCGAGCCGCCGACGGTCGAAGCCGCCGAAGCCATGTTCAAGTCGCTGTTCTTCGACTCTGAGCGCTACGACCTTTCCTCGGTCGGCCGCGTGAAGATGAACATGCGCCTGGAGCTCGACTGCCCGGACGACGTGCGCATCCTGCGCAAGGAAGACGTGCTGGCGGTGCTGCAGACCCTGGTCGGCCTGCGCGACGGCAAGGGCGAAATCGACGACATCGACAACCTGGGCAACCGCCGGGTGCGCTCGGTCGGCGAGCTGCTGGAGAACCAGTACCGCGTCGGCCTGCTGCGCATGGAGCGGGCGATCAAGGAGCGCATGTCGAGCGTCGATATCGACACCGTCATGCCGCACGACCTGATCAATGCGAAGCCGGCGGCCGCCGCTGTCCGCGAGTTCTTCGGATCCTCGCAGCTCTCGCAGTTCATGGACCAGACCAACCCGCTGTCGGAAATCACCCACAAGCGTCGTCTCTCGGCGCTTGGCCCGGGCGGTCTGACCCGCGAGCGCGCCGGCTTCGAAGTCCGCGACGTGCACCCGACCCACTACGGCCGGATCTGCCCGATCGAGACGCCGGAAGGTCCGAACATCGGCCTGATCAACTCGCTGGCCACCCACGCGGTGGTCAACAAGTATGGCTTCATCGAGAGCCCGTACCGGCGGATCAAGGACGGCAAGACGACCGAAGAGGTCGTTTACATGTCGGCGATGGAAGAGGCCAAGCACGTCATCGCTCAGGCCAACATCAAGCTGGACGGCGGCGAGATCGTCGAGGACCTGGTCCCCGGCCGGATCAACGGCGAACCTTCGCTGCTGCCGAAAGACACCGTCGACCTGATGGACGTCTCGCCCAAGCAGGTCGTCTCGGTCGCCGCCTCGCTGATCCCGTTCCTTGAGAACGACGACGCCAACCGCGCCCTCATGGGCTCGAACATGCAGAAGCAGGCCGTGCCGCTCATCCAATCGGATGCGCCGCTGGTCGGCACCGGCATGGAAGCGGTCGTGGCCGTCGACTCCGGCGCCGTCGTGGTCGCCCGCCGCACCGGCGTGGTCGAGCAGATCGACGGCACCCGGATCGTCATCCGCGCCACGGAAGAGACCGACCCGACCAAGGCCGGCGTCGACATCTACCGCCTGCAGAAGTTCCAGCGTTCGAACACCTCGACCTGCATCAACCAGCGTCCGCTGGTGCGCGTGGGCGACAAGGTGGCCAGCGGCGACGTCATCGCCGACGGCCCGTCGACCGAGCTGGGCGAACTGGCGCTGGGCCGCAACACCCTCGTCGCGTTCATGCCGTGGAACGGCTACAACTTCGAGGACTCGATCCTGATCTCCGAGCGCATCGTGCGCGACGACATCTTCACCTCGATCCACCTCGAGGAGTTCGAGGTGATGGCCCGCGACACCAAGCTGGGTCCGGAAGAAATCACCCGCGACATCCCGAACGTCGGCGAGGAAGCCCTGCGCAACCTCGACGAGGCGGGCATCGTGGCGATCGGCGCCGAAGTCCAGCCGGGCGACATCCTGGTCGGCAAGGTCACGCCGAAGGGCGAAAGCCCGATGACGCCGGAAGAAAAGCTGCTGCGCGCCATCTTCGGTGAAAAGGCCTCCGACGTGCGCGACACGTCGCTGCGCCTGCCGCCGGGCGTGGCCGGCACGATCGTGGAAGTCCGCGTCTTCAACCGTCACGGTGTGGACAAGGACGAGCGCGCGATGGCCATCGAGCGCGCCGAGATCGACCGCCTGGGCAAGGACCGCGACGACGAGTTCGCGATCCTGAACCGCAACATGACCATCCGTCTGCGCGAACTGCTGATCGGCAAGACCGCCGTTTCGGGTCCGAAGGGCCTGGGCCGCGGCGAGATCACCGCCGACAAGCTGGAAGAGATCGCGCCGGGCCTGTGGTGGCAGATCGCCATGGACGACGAGAAGGCGATGGGCGAACTGGAGGCCATGCGCCGTCAGTTCGACGAGGCCCGTAAGCGCCTCGACCGTCGCTTCGAGGACAAGGTCGACAAGCTGCAGCGCGGCGACGAACTGCCCCCGGGCGTCATGAAGATGGTCAAGGTCTTCGTGGCCGTGAAGCGCAAGCTTCAGCCGGGCGACAAGATGGCCGGCCGTCACGGCAACAAGGGGGTCATCTCCAAGATCCTGCCGATCGAGGACATGCCCTACCTGGAAAGCGGCCAGCACGTGGACATCGTGCTGAACCCGCTGGGCGTGCCGTCGCGGATGAACGTCGGCCAGATCTTCGAAACTCACCTGGGATGGGCCGCTGCGGGCCTCGGCAAGCAGATCGCTGATCTGCTGGAAGCCTGGCAGAACGGCGGCCAGAAGCAGGCGCTGATCGACCATCTGCGCCAGACCTACGGCGTCGACCAGGAGCTTCCGGACAGGGAAGAGGAGCTGATCGAGCTGGCGAAGAACCTCAGCAAGGGCGTGCCCTTCGCGACTCCGGTCTTCGACGGCGCGCACATCGACGACATCGAGAACCTGCTCGAGTCGGCGGGCCTGGCGCGTTCGGGGCAGTCGATCCTGTACGACGGCCAGACCGGCGAGCAGTTCAAGCGTCCGGTCACGGTCGGCTACATCTACATGCTGAAGCTGCACCACCTGGTCGACGACAAGATCCACGCCCGTTCGATCGGCCCGTACTCGCTCGTCACCCAGCAGCCGCTGGGTGGTAAGGCGCAGTTCGGCGGTCAGCGCTTCGGGGAAATGGAAGTGTGGGCTCTGGAAGCCTACGGCGCGGCCTACACCCTGCAGGAAATGCTGACGGTGAAGTCCGACGACGTGGCCGGCCGGACCAAGGTCTACGAGTCCATCGTCCGCGGCGACGACACCTTCGAAGCCGGCATCCCCGAGAGCTTCAACGTGCTCGTGAAGGAAATGCGCTCGCTGGGTCTGAATGTGGAGCTGGAGAACGGCTAGGGCCGGGCTTCGACTTCGCCGCATGTGCGAGGGGAGGGGCCGTCAGCTTCTCCCCATCGCCTCTGGAAATACTGACGAACTGGAAAATCGATGAACCAGGAAGTCCTGAATATCTTCAACCCGGTCCAGGCCGCTCCGACCTTCGACCGCATCCGTATCGCCCTGGCCTCGCCGGAAAAGATCCGCTCGTGGTCGTTCGGCGAGATCAAGAAGCCCGAGACCATCAACTACCGGACCTTCAAGCCGGAACGCGATGGCTTGTTCTGCGCCCGTATCTTTGGCCCGACCAAGGACTACGAATGCCTGTGCGGCAAGTACAAGCGCATGAAGTACAAGGGCATTATCTGTGAAAAGTGCGGCGTCGAGGTCACCCTCGCGCGCGTCCGCCGCGAGCGGATGGGCCACATCGAGCTGGCCTCGCCGGTCGCCCACATCTGGTTCCTGAAGTCGCTGCCGAGCCGCATCTCGATGATGCTCGACATGGCGCTGAAGGACATCGAGCGCGTCCTGTACTTCGAATACTACATCGTCACCGAGCCGGGCCTGACCCCGCTGAAGCAGCACCAGTTGCTGTCGGAAGACGACTACATGCGCGCCCAGGACGAGTACGGCGACGACAGCTTCACCGCCGAGATCGGCGCCGAGGCGGTCCAGGGACTGCTGCGGGCCATCGACCTGCCGAAGGAAGCCGACCGCCTGCGTGAGGAACTCCTCACGATCACCTCGGAAATGAAGCTCAAGAAGACGTCCAAGCGTCTGAAGCTGATCGAGAGCTTCATCGAGAGCGGCAACAAGGCCGAGTGGATGATCCTGTCGGTCGTGCCGGTGATCCCGCCGGAACTGCGTCCGCTGGTGCCGCTGGACGGCGGCCGCTTTGCGACCTCCGACCTGAACGACCTCTATCGCCGGGTCATCAACCGGAACAACCGCCTGAAGCGCCTCATCGAGCTGCGCGCCCCGGACATCATCATCCGCAACGAAAAGCGGATGCTGCAGGAAGCCGTGGACGCCCTGTTCGACAACGGCCGTCGCGGCCGCGTGATTACGGGCGCCAACAAGCGTCCGCTGAAGTCGCTGGCCGACATGCTGAAGGGCAAGCAGGGCCGCTTCCGCCAGAACCTGCTCGGCAAGCGCGTCGACTATTCGGGCCGTTCGGTCATCGTCGTCGGTCCGGAGCTGAAGCTGCACGAGTGCGGCCTGCCGAAGAAGATGGCGCTCGAGCTGTTCAAGCCGTTCATCTATGCGCGGTTGGACGCCAAGGGCCTGTCGGGCACCGTCAAGCAGTCCAAGCGCATGGTCGAGCGCGAGCAGCCGGCGGTCTGGGACATCCTGGACGAGGTGATCCGCGAGCACCCGGTTCTGCTGAACCGCGCGCCGACGCTTCACCGCCTGGGCATCCAGGCGTTCGAGCCGAAGCTGATCGAGGGCAAGGCCATCCAGCTGCACCCGCTGGTCTGCGCCGCGTTCAACGCCGACTTCGACGGCGACCAGATGGCCGTGCACGTCCCGCTGAGCCTCGAGGCCCAGCTGGAAGCGCGCGTCCTGATGATGTCGACCAACAACATCCTGTCGCCCGCCAACGGCCGCCCGATCATCGTGCCGTCGCAGGACATCGTGCTCGGCCTCTACTACCTGTCGCTGGCCAAGGATAACGAGCCGGGCGAGGGCAAGCTGTTCGCCGACCTGGGCGAGATCGACGCGGCCCTCGACGCCAAGGTCGTGACGCTGCACACCAAGATCAAAGCCCGTCACTCGGAAATGAACGCTGAGGGCGAGCTGGTCCGCAAGGTGATCGATACGACGCCTGGTCGTATGAAGATTTCGGCGCTGTTCCCGCACCACCCGGCGGTCGGCCATCGTCTTCTTGAGAAGAACCTGACCAAGAAGGAAATCGGCAATCTGATCGATACCGTCTACCGCCACTGCGGTCAGAAGGCGACGGTCATCTTCGCCGACCAGATCATGGCGCTGGGCTTCAAGGAAGCGGCCAAGGCCGGCATCTCCTTCGGCAAGGATGACATCATCATCCCCGAGCGGAAGGCGCCGATCGTCGAGCAGACCCGCAAGCTGGTCGAAGAGTACGAGCAGCAATACGCCGACGGCCTGATCACCAAGGGCGAGAAGTACAACAAGGTCGTTGACGCGTGGGCCAAGGCCACCGACCGCGTCGCCGACGAGATGATGTTGGAAATCTCGACCGCCGAGAAGGACGAGAATGGCCGCGAAAAGGAGATCAACTCGATCTTCATGATGGCCAACTCCGGCGCCCGCGGTTCGCAGGCCCAGATGAAGCAGCTCGGCGGGATGCGCGGCCTGATGGCCAAGCCGTCCGGCGAGATCATCGAGACGCCGATCATCTCGAACTTCAAGGAAGGCCTGTCCGTTCAGGAGTACTTCAACTCCACCCACGGCGCCCGTAAGGGTCTGGCCGACACCGCGCTGAAGACCGCCAACTCGGGCTATCTGACGCGTCGTCTGGTCGACGTTGCGCAGGACTGCATCATCAACGAGGAAGACTGCGGCACGACCCGGGGCATCACCCTGCGCGCCGTCGTCGAGGGCGGCGACGTCCTGGTCTCGCTGGGCACCCGCATCCTGGGCCGCTTCGCGGCCGAGGACGTCAAGGACCCGGGCACCGGTGAAGTGATCGTGCCGGCCGACAGCTATTTCGACGAGAACATGTGCGAGGTCGTCGAGGCGGCCGGCGTGCAGTCGATCAAGGTGCGCTCGGTCCTGACCTGCGAAGCCAAGGTCGGCGTCTGCGGCGCCTGCTACGGCCGCGACCTGGCCCGCGGGACCCCGGTCAACATCGGTGAAGCGGTCGGCGTTATCGCCGCCCAGTCCATCGGCGAGCCGGGCACCCAGCTGACCATGCGGACCTTCCACATCGGCGGCACGGCCCAGGTGGCCGAGCAGTCGTTCTTCGAAACCGGCAACGAAGGTGTGGCGCGGATCGTGGGCGGCATGACCGTCCAGGCTCCGGACGGCGACTTCGTGGTTCTGAGCCGCAACCTGCAGATCATCGTCCAGGTCGACGGCAAGGACCGCGAGTCCTACAAGCCGCCGTACGGCACGCGCCTGAAGGTCAAGGACGGCGACAAGGTCAAGCGCGGCCAGCGCCTGGCCGAATGGGACCCCTACTCGAACCCGATCATCTCGGAAGTGGGCGGTCGCGTCCGTTTCGAGGACCTGGTCGAGAACGTCTCGGTCCGCGAAGAAGCCGACGAAGCCACCGGCATCTCGAACCGCGTGGTCATCGACTGGCGCGCCTCGACCAAGGGCGGCGACCTGCGTCCGGCCATGGCCGTGCTCGACGCCGATGGTTCCTACAAGCGCATCTCCAACGGCGGCGAGGCCCGTTACCTCCTGCCCGTCGGCGCCATCCTCTCGGTTGGCGACGGCGACGAGATCAAGCCGGGTGAAGTCCTGGCCCGCGTCTCGACGGAAAGCGCCAAGACCCGCGACATCACCGGCGGTCTGCCGCGCGTCGCCGAGCTCTTCGAAGCCCGCCGTCCGAAGGACTGCGCGGTCATCGCCGAGATGGACGGCCGCGTCGAATTCGGTCGGGACTACAAGAACAAGCGCCGGATCAAGATCACCCCCGAGGATGGTGGCGAGCCGGTCGAGTTCTTGATCCCGAAGGGCAAGCACATCGCGGTCCATGATGGCGACATCATCCGCAAGGGCGAGTACCTGATCGACGGCAACCCCGATCCGCACGACATCCTGCGCATCCTGGGCATCGAGGCCCTGGCCGAGTTCCTCGTGGACGAAATCCAGGACGTCTATCGACTGCAGGGCGTGCCGATCAACGACAAGCACATCGAGACGATCGTTCGTCAGATGCTGCAGAAGGCGGAGATCCTCGAGCCTGGCGACACCGGCCTGCTGAAGGGCGACCACCTCGATCTCACCGAGATCAACGAGGAGAACGCCAAGGCCGAAGCCCGCGGCGGTCGTCCGGCGCTTACCCAGCCGGTCCTGCTCGGCATCACCAAGGCGTCGCTGCAGACCCGCAGCTTCATCTCGGCGGCGTCGTTCCAGGAAACCACCCGCGTCCTCACCGAGGCGTCCGTCCAGGGTAAGAGCGACACCCTGGAAGGCCTGAAGGAGAACGTGATCGTGGGCCGCCTGATCCCGGCCGGCACCGGTTCGTACCTGCGCAACCTGCAGCGCATCGCCACCAAGCGCGACGAGGCCCTGGCGGCCAGCCGCGAAGAGGCGATGGAGCCGCTGCCGGAGGTCATCGCCGTCGATGCGGAGGCCGAGAAGGTCGAGAACTAAGGCGGCTCTTTCAGTCTGTGAGCCGTAGAGAACGGCCTGGGAGCGATTCCGGGCCGTTTTTCGTGGCCGGACCGTCGCGGCGGAGGTCGCGGCTACCTAAGTGTGGCCCTCAAGGAGGACCTCAATGCCGCTTTTGCTCTGCCCCAACTGCAACGTCTCGATGCAGAACGTCGCCCGGTCGGGCGTCGAACTCGACATGTGCCCAAGCTGCCGAGGGGTCTGGCTGGACCGGGGCGAGCTGGAGAAGATCCTCGGCGCCGGCCGCGAGACCCAGCAGGGCGACGTCCAGGCCCGCGAGCGGTTCGATCGAGAACTGGACAGTTTCCACCGCGATCCTGATGCATGGAAGCGCAGCCATCCGTACGACAGCGACCGCAAGCGCTATCGCTACGACGAGGACGACTACTACCGGCACAAGAAGAAAAAGAAGGGCTTCGACATCTTCGATATCTTCGACTGACCGGCTAGAGCCCTTCCCACTCACGATGGATCATCGTGAGTGGGTAAGAAGGGCTCCAAATTCAAAGAAACGACCCTGTTCATCCTGGTTGGCTTGATTCAAGCCAATCGGGACAGGGGCTAGCGGCGGGGCGTCCAGACCTCAGGGAAGGGATTCGGCGCCTCGGACGGCCGCGGTTCGTGGCTGAGGCCCGGCGGCACGTTGCCGCGCTTGTAACGCTGGTAGGCCTCCTTCTTGGCCGCCGCCTCGTCGAACGCCTGGCGCTTGCGCGGGTCCATCGGCGGCTGGAAGAACGGCGCGTCCTTGGCTCCGGCTCCGAGCCGCTCCTCGCACGCCTCGCGTTCCTCGGGGCTTAGCAGCGCCGGATTGGCGCAGCCGGCCGCGCCCCGGCGCAGCGCCTGCCGCAGGTCGGCGCGCGGGGCAGGGGCTCCCGGCGCGGCGGGCTCCAACGTCCAGGGCCCGCGCGCCGCCGGCGGCGCGCGCGGTGTCACCAGGGGCGCGACCGGGGAGGTCTCGTCCGGTCGCAGCGTTCGGCGCGGCCGGATCGGGCGTTCGACCAGCGGGGGGAGCCGCTCAGCCTCGGGCGCTC
Organism: Phenylobacterium sp. NIBR 498073; assembly: GCF_027286305.1. Taxonomy (NCBI): domain Bacteria; kingdom Pseudomonadati; phylum Pseudomonadota; class Alphaproteobacteria; order Caulobacterales; family Caulobacteraceae; genus Phenylobacterium; species Phenylobacterium sp. NIBR 498073. Next base: position 2,925,167 of record NZ_CP114599.1, on the reverse strand, counting down.
GGGGCGTGGACAGAACGTAGTAAGGAACGACCTGCACCTCCATCACGGGCGGTGCAGGGGCGAGGTTCAACCTGGGTTCGCGCAGACCGAGCACGGCCAGGACGCCGGCGTGCGCAAGCAGCGAGACGCCTAGCAACGCGTACAGCCTGGATCGGCGCGCGGCGGCCATCGGCTCTCCTCGGTTGCAAACGCCACCATTCGGGCCGCCCGCCGCGGCGAATTCGTGACGCAACGTCTGTGGAAGAGCGCGAAAAGCCCTTTCGTTCACAAGCGTTGACGACTGCGGGCATCGCGAGTATGAACCGCGCTCCTTTCGAGGCCGGGGATTCCCTCAGGCCCCGATGAACGGCTGGCCGGAAGCGGTCGGCTAGGCCCGCCGGAACGCAGGAGATCGCGCGCCGGCGAGTTTTTGCGTTCACCGGGCGGTTTCGAAACCAGAAACGACTAGAACCCCTATCGAGGCGCTACGGCCAAACGGCACACGCCTCCAGAGCAGAGATTAGATGCCTACAGTCAACCAGCTCATCCGCAAGCCTCGGCAGGACAAGCCGTCGCGCAACAAGGTGCCGGCCCTGAAGGGCTGCCCGCAACGCCGCGGCGTTTGCACCCGCGTCTATACGACGACCCCGAAGAAGCCGAACTCCGCGCTTCGTAAGGTCGCCAAGGTGCGTCTGACCACCGGCATCGAAGCGGTGTGCTACATCCCCGGCGAAGGTCATAACCTGCAGGAGCACTCCGTTGTGCTTATCCGCGGCGGCCGGGTGAAGGACCTTCCGGGTGTCCGCTACCACATCCTGCGCGGCGTGCTCGACACCCAAGGGGTCAAGGACCGCAAGCAGCGTCGTTCGCTCTACGGCGCCAAGCGTCCGAAGTAAGGAATAAGAAGAATGTCCCGTCGTCGTCGCGCCGATAAACGTGAAGTCCTGCCGGATCCCAAGTTCGGAGACCTCACCGTCACGAAGTTCATGAACTACGTGATGTACGAAGGCAAAAAAGCCGTCGCTGAGAACATCCTCTACGGCGCCTTTGATATCCTGGAAGCCAAGCGCAAGGACCAGACCCCGCTGGAAACGTTCCACGCGGCCCTGGAAAACGTCGCTCCCGGTATCGAAGTCCGTTCGCGCCGCGTCGGCGGCGCCACCTACCAGGTGCCGGTCGAAGTGCGTCCGGACCGCCGCAAGGCGCTGGCCATCCGCTGGCTGGTGACTGCCGCCCGCAAGCGCGGTGAAAACACCATGACCGAAAAGCTGGCCGGCGAACTGCTGGACGCTTCTTCGAACCGTGGCACGGCCGTCAAGAAGCGTGAAGACACGCACAAGATGGCCGAGGCGAACCGCGCCTTCTCGCACTACCGCTGGTAAGACCCGGCATCCATCGCTTTCCGGCGCGGGCGGTTTGAGTTAAACCGCCCGCGCCGTTCGTTCAGCTACTCCAGAACGCCCATCTCCAGCAGAGCTTCCGCTATGCCCCGCACGCACAAAATCGAAGACTACCGCAACTTCGGCATCATGGCGCACATCGACGCCGGTAAGACGACGACGACCGAGCGGATTCTGTTCTACACCGGCAAGAACCACAAAATGGGTGAGACGCACGACGGCGCCTCGACCATGGACTGGATGGACCAGGAGCAGGAACGCGGCATCACGATCACGTCCGCCGCGACGACGGCCTTCTGGAAGGGCAAGCGTCTCAACATCATCGACACCCCCGGCCACGTCGACTTCACGATCGAAGTCGAGCGTTCGCTGCGCGTGCTCGACGGCGCGGTGACGGTGCTGGACGGGAACGCCGGCGTCGAACCGCAGACCGAAACCGTCTGGCGTCAGGCCGACAAGTACAACGTTCCGCGGATCGTGTTCGTCAACAAGATGGACAAGATCGGCGCTGACTTCGAGAAGTCCGTCGAGTCCATCCGCGACCGCCTGGGCGCGAAGGCCGTGCCGATCCAGCTGCCGATCGGTTCGGAATCGAACCTGAAGGGCGTGATCGACCTGGTCACCATGAAGGCCCTGGTCTGGGAAACCGACACGGTCGGCGCCGCCGCCGACGAGCGCGAAATTCCGGCCGACCTGGCCGACGCCGCTGCGGCCGCCCGCCAGTACCTGATCGAAAACGCCGTCGAACTCGATGACGACGCGATGGAAGCCTATCTGGGCGGCGAAGAGCCGTCGGAAGAAACCATCAAGAAGTGCCTCCGCAAGGCCGTTCTGACCGGCGCGTTCTACCCGATCCTCTGCGGTTCGGCGTTCAAGAACAAGGGCGTGCAGCCGCTGCTCGACGCCGTCGTCGACTACCTGCCGTCGCCGCTGGACATCCCGCCGACCCCGGGCATCGACTTCCGCACGGAAGAGCCGGTCGTCCGCAAGGCCTCGGACGACGAGCCGCTGTCGGTTCTGGCGTTCAAGATCATGGACGACCCCTTCGTCGGCTCGCTGACTTTCTGCCGCATCTATTCGGGCAAGCTCGAAACCGGCATGAGCCTGATGAACTCGACGCGTGACAAGAAAGAGCGCGTCGGCCGCATGCTGCAGATGCACTCGAACAACCGCGAGGACATCAAGGAAGCCTTCGCCGGCGACATCGTCGCCCTGGCTGGCCTGAAGGAAACCCGCACCGGGGACACCCTCTGCGATCCGACCAAGTCGCCGGTGATCCTGGAGCGGATGGAGTTCCCGGCCCCGGTTATCGAAATCGCCGTCGAGCCGAAGTCGAAGGCCGACCAGGAAAAGCTGGGCGTCGCCCTGGCCAAGCTGGCCGCCGAAGATCCGTCTTTCACCGTTTCGACCGACTTCGAGTCCGGCCAGACGATCCTGAAGGGCATGGGTGAACTGCACCTGGACATCAAGATCGACATCCTGAAGCGCACCTACAAGGTCGAGGCCAACATCGGCGCGCCGCAGGTGGCCTATCGCGAAAGCCTGGGTAAGAAGGCCGAGATCGACTACACCCACAAGAAGCAGACCGGCGGTACGGGCCAGTTCGCCCGCGTCATGATCACCTTCGAGCCGGGCGAGCCGGGTTCGGGCTTCGTGTTCGAAAGCGCGATCGTCGGCGGCGCGGTGCCGAAGGAATATATTCCGGGCGTCGAGAAGGGCCTGGAATCGGTCAAGGACAACGGCCTGCTGGCCGGCTTCCCGCTGATCGACTTCAAGGCGACCCTGACCGACGGCAAGTACCACGACGTCGACTCCAGCGTGCTGGCCTTCGAAATCGCCGCCCGCGCGGCGTTCAAGGAACTGCGCGAAAAGGGCGCCCCGAAGCTGCTCGAACCGATCATGGCCGTCGAGGTCGTGACCCCGGAAGAGTACCTGGGTTCGGTCATCGGCGACCTGAACGGCCGCCGCGGCATGATCCAGGGCCAGGACACTCGCGGCAACGCGATCGTCGTGAACGCGTTCGTCCCGCTGGCGAACATGTTCGGCTACGTGAACACCCTCCGGGGCATGTCGCAGGGCCGCGCTCAGTTCACCATGCAGTACGACCACTACGACCCGGTGCCGCAACACGTCGCCGACGAAGTGATCAAGAAGTACGCGTAACGTTCTTCCTCGGAAGAACGTTCGAAGAAGAGTTTGGACGATCTCCTCGGAGGTCGTCCGGGCCCCCAACCCTAGTTTAGAGGACAAGCCCAAACAGGGCTGGAGCTTGAAATGGCTAAAGAAAAGTTCGAACGCAATAAGCCGCACTGCAACATCGGCACGATTGGTCACGTTGACCATGGCAAGACGACGCTGACGGCTGCGATCACCCTGACGCTGGCGAAGAGCGGCGGCGCGAAGGCGATGAACTACGCCGACATCGACGCTGCGCCGGAAGAGAAGGCGCGCGGCATCACCATCAACACCGCGCACGTGGAATACGAGACGGAAAACCGTCACTACGCGCACGTGGACTGCCCCGGCCACGCCGACTACGTGAAGAACATGATCACGGGCGCGGCGCAGATGGACGGCGCGATCCTGGTGGTGTCGGCCGCTGACGGCCCGATGCCGCAGACGCGCGAGCACATCCTGCTGGCCCGTCAGGTCGGCGTGCCGGCGCTGGTGGTGTTCATGAACAAGGTCGACATGGTCGACGACGCCGAACTGCTGGACCTGGTCGAGATGGAAGTGCGCGAGCTGCTTTCGTCGTACCAGTTCCCGGGCGACGACATTCCGATCGTCAAGGGCTCGGCCCTGGCGGCGGTTGAAGACCGCGACCCGGCGATTGGCGCGGACCGCATCCTTGAGCTGATGACCCAGGTCGACGCCTACATCCCGCAGCCGGAGCGTCCGGTGGACCTGCCGTTCCTGATGCCGGTGGAAGACGTGTTCTCGATCTCGGGCCGCGGCACCGTGGTGACCGGCCGGATCGAAAAGGGCATCGTGAAGGTCGGCGAGGAAGTCGAGATCGTCGGCATCCGTCCGGTTCAGAAGACGACCTGCACGGGCGTCGAAATGTTCCGCAAGCTGCTGGACCAAGGTCAAGCCGGCGACAACGTGGGCGTGCTGCTGCGCGGCACCAAGCGTGAAGACGTCGAGCGCGGTCAGGTTCTCTGCAAGCCGGGTTCGATCACCCCGCACACGAAGTTCGTGGCCGAGGCCTACATCCTGACCAAGGAAGAAGGCGGCCGTCACACTCCGTTCTTCACCAACTACCGCCCGCAGTTCTACTTCCGCACGACCGACGTGACCGGCATCATCCGCCTGAAGGAAGGCGTTGAGATGATCATGCCGGGCGACAACGCCGAGCTGGACGTCGAGCTGATCACCCCGATCGCCATGGACCAGGGCCTGCGCTTCGCCATTCGCGAAGGCGGCCGGACCGTCGGCGCCGGCGTCGTGGCCAAGATCGTCGAGTAAGCGATCTAAGCCACGGTCGACAGACCTAGAGATCAGGCCGCCGAGGGAAACCTCGGCGGCCTTTTCTTTGACCGGATGGCGGGCGCATGACGGCGAAGTCATGACCCGGAATTAAGCTGACCGGTGCGGCGCCCGGGCCTACCGTTCGCACCAAGGTTGTTCAGCTAGACGGAGGAAAGACATGCGTCTTCCGATGATCATTCTCGGGCTCGGGGCGGGGGTGGCGGCGAGCGCGGCGCACGCGCAGTCTGTCGAGATCAAGGACGCCGTCGTTCGGGTCACGGTGATTCCGGAAGCGCGCAGCGACATCAAGGTCGAGTTCCTGTCGAGCCACCCTCAGCTGCCGCTGCAGGTCCGGACCGCCGGCGGCAAGGTCGTCATCGACGGGGGCCTCAATCGCAAGATCCGCAGCTGCGAAGGCGAGGCGGGCCGCGCGTCGGTCAACGTCGCCGGGCTCGGGACGATCGCCTATGCGAATATGCCGCAGGTGGTGATCCGCGCCCCCCGCGACGTGAATCTGGATAGCGGCGGAGCGGTGTTCGGGACGGTCGGCAAGTCGGCGAGCCTCCAGCTGTCCAATGCCGGGTGCGGAGACTGGACAGTCGCCAACGTCGCCGGCGAGCTCAAGCTCAACCAGGCCGGATCGGGCGACACCTATGTCGGCAGCGTCGGGCGCGCCCACCTGCGCGTCGCCGGCTCCGGCGATATCAGAACCCAAGCGGTCAAGGGACCGATGGACGTGAACCTGGCCGGCTCAGGCGATGTCTGGACCGCCTCGCTCGAGGGACCGCTGGACGTGAAGATCGCCGGTTCCGGCGACGTGAAAATCGCCGGCGGCCGGGTCGGGGCGATGACCGTATCGGTAGCCGGCGCTGGCGGCGTGACGGTCGATGGCCCCGCGGACTCGCTTAAGGCGCGGATCGCCGGGTCCGGCGACGTCAAGGTGAAGGCGGTCAAGGGCGCGGTGTCCAAGGCGGTCGTCGGATCCGGCGAGGTGGTGATCGGCTAGGGTCCGGACTCAATTGAGCCAGTATGCGTAGGTTGCGGCGAGCAGGACGGCCGAGAGGTAGTTCCTTGCGAGCTTGTCGTAGCGGGTAGCGATGCGTCGGAAGTCTTTTAGCCTGCACCACATGCGCTCGACGCGGTTTCGGTCCTTATAGGCGTTGGCGTCGTAGGGGATTGGAGTTCGGCGAGAGGTGGTGGAAGGGATCACCGCCTCGGCCCCGCGCTCGGCGAGCCGCCTGCGCAGATGGTCGGCGTCGTAGCCTTTGTCAGCCAGGAGCTTCTGGAAGGGGCCTGTGGCCTGGATCAGGGCGTGAGCCATGCTGATGTCGTTGATGTTTCCGGCGCTGAGCAGCAGCACCCTGGGCCGGCCGCGCTCGTCGACCAGGCCATGGATCTTGGTGGTGCGGCCCCCACGCGAGCGGCCTATGGCTTGGAGGAAGGCCCCCCTTTTGCGCCCGCCGCCGACCGGTGCGCCCTGACGTGGGTAGCGTCGATCGCCGCGCCATAGATGCCGGTGTGGCCCGTCAGCGCCTCAAACATCTGCAGCCAGAGCCCCTGGCGGCTCCAGCGGTTGAAACGGTTGTAGACGGTCGTGTAGGGCCCGAACTCCGGTGGGCAATCGCGCCAGCGAGCTCCGCTCTTCAGCATATGGACAATGCCCGAGATCACCCGGCGATCATCCACCCGATGGGCGCCCTTACGACCTCGCGGAAGCAACGGCTCGATCCGAGCCCATTCTTCGTCGCTAAGCCACTGAACCTGCTTCGCCATATCCAAGGCTCCTTCCGGAATCCTTGAATCAGCAACGCCAACGCCGCGCTAGACCCTATTGAGTACAGACCCTAGGGCAGGGCCCCGCCGTACCGGCAAGTCTTGACGCGGGCGAGTCACCCACGTATAGACGCGCCTCCTGTTGGACCGGCTGTGTGCTTCGAAGTGATTTGAAGCACAGACGCGGTTCGCAGAACGGCTCGAAAACCGGTGGAAATCGGAGCTTTCGGGCAGGGCCCTCGCGAACTGTTCGCGTGGGCTCACGTCGTTTTTGCGGACTTACGCGTACGAGCGTCTCTTGAGGCGTTCGGGTTGGTCTTTGAAATGGTCAAAGTCACGCGGACGGACCGCCGTCTGTAGGGGAAACTAAAGAGCGATATGGATCGTCAGAACATCCGCATCCGGCTCAAAGCCTTCGATCACCGCGTGCTGGACCATTCCACACGCGAGATCGTCAATACGGCTAAGCGCACCGGCGCGACCGTCCGGGGGCCTATCCCCCTGCCGACGCAAATCGAAAAATTCACCGTCAACCGCTCGCCGCACGTCGATAAGAAGTCGCGCGAGCAGTTCGAAATCCGCACGCACAAGCGCGTGCTCGATATCGTCGACCCCACCCCGCAGACCGTGGACGCGCTCATGAAGCTCGACCTGTCCGCCGGCGTGGACGTCGAGATCAAGCTTTAAGAGGGGATCGGTCGATGCGTACCGGCGTGATCGCCAAGAAACTGGGTATGGCTCGCTTCTTCGATGAAGGCGGCGTCCATGTTCCGGTGACCGTGCTCAGCCTCGACGGCTGCCAGGTCACGGGTCAGCGCACCCAGGACAAAGACGGCTATGTGGCTCTCCAGCTCGGTGCTGGCGCCAAGAAGGCCAAGAACACTTCGAAGGCCCTGCGCGGCCACTTCGCCAAGGCTCAGGTCGAGCCGAAGCGCGAAGTCGCGGAATTCCGCGTGACCGAAGAGAACCTGATCGAAGTCGGCGCGGAGTTCACCGCTGACCACTTCGTCGCCGGCCAAAAGGTCGACGTCACCGCCCTCACGGTCGGTAAGGGTTTCGCCGGCGCCATGAAGCGCTGGAACTTCGGCGGCATGCGCGCGACCCACGGCGTCTCGGTTTCGCACCGGGCCCATGGTTCGACCGGTAACCGCCAGGATCCGGGCAAGACCTTCAAGAACAAGAAGATGGCCGGCCATCTCGGCCAAGAGACCGTCACCACCCTCAACGTCACCGTCTGGAAGGTCGACGCCGAGCGTGGCCTGATCCTCGTGAAGGGCTCCGTGCCCGGCACCGAGGGCACCTACGTGAAGATCCGCGACGCGGTGAAGTCGGCTCGTCCGGCTGAAGCTCCGGTCCCGGGCGGCTTCCGTAAGGCTGGCCAGGCGGCTGCGGCTCCGGCCGCTGCTGAGACGCCTGCGGTGGAAGAGGCTCCGGCCGAAGCTGGGGGCGAAGAACAGTAATGAAACTCGACGTCATCAAACTCGACGGCGGGAAGGGCGGTTCGATCGAACTGTCCGACGCCGTCTTCGGCATCGACGAGATCCGTGGGGACATCCTGCAGCGCATGGTCACTTGGCAGCTCGCCAAGCGCCGCGCCGGCACCCACAAGATCCAGGTCCGCAACGAGGTCTCTCGTACGGGCAAGAAGATGTACAAGCAGAAGGGCACCGGCGGCGCCCGTCACGGTTCGCGCCGTGCGGCCCAGTTCGTCGGCGGCGCCAAGGCCCACGGGCCGGTCGTGCGCAGCCACGCCTTCGACCTGACCAAGAAGTTCCGCGCCCTGGCCCTGCGCCACGCGCTGTCCTCGAAGGTCAAGTCGGGCGCGCTGGTGGTCGTCGACAGCGTGGCGCTGACCGAGGTGAAGACCTCGGCTCTGCGCGCCAACTTCGACAAGATCGGCCTGAAGAACGCGCTGGTCATCGCCGGTGCTGAGGTCGACGCGAACTTCGCGATGGCCGCTCGCAACATCCCGAACGTGGATGTGCTGCCGAACGCCGGCCTGAACGTCTACGACGTGCTGCGTCGCAAGACCCTGGTCCTGACCAAGGACGCGGTTGAAGCGATCAACGCGCGCTTTGCTGAGAAGGAAGCTGCGTAATGGCCGACCCCGTCGCCCGCCACTACGACGCCATCCTGTCGCCGGTGATCACGGAAAAGGCCACGCTGCTCTCGGAGCAGAACAAGGTCGTCTTCCGCGTCGCCAACGATGCGACCAAGGATGAAATCGCCGCCGCTGTCGAAGCGCTGTTCAAGGTCAACGTCACCAAGGTCAACACCCTGGTGGTGAAGGGCAAGACCAAGCGTTTCCGCGGCCGTCCGGGCCGTCGCTCGGACGTCAAGAAAGCTGTCGTGACCCTGGCCGAAGGCCAGTCGATCGACATCACCACGGGGCTCTAGTTCGATGGCTCTGAAGCAATTCAAACCGACCTCGCCGGGCCGTCGCGGCCTCGTGCTGGTCGACAAGTCCGACCTGCACAAGGGCGGCCCGATCAAGTCGCTCGTCGAAGGCCTGACCAAGTCGGGCGGTCGTGGCGGCGGTGGCCGCATTGCCGTCCGCTTCCGCGGCGGCGGCGCCAAGCGCCTGTACCGCAAGGTCGACTTCAAGCGTCGCAAGTTCGACATGCCGGCCACGGTCGAGCGTCTTGAGTACGACCCGAACCGCACGGCGTTCATCGCCCTCATCAAGTATGAGGACGGCGAACTGGCCTACATCCTGGCTCCGCAACGCCTGAAGGCCGGTGACGTCGTCATCGCCGCCGAGAAGGCCGACGTGAAGCCGGGCAACGCCATGCCGCTGCGCGGCATGCCGATCGGCACCATCATCCACAACATCGAGCTGAAGCCCCTCAAGGGCGGCCAGCTTGCTCGTTCGGCTGGAGCCTACGCCCAGCTGGTCGGCCGCGACGCCGGCTACGCTCAGATCCGTCTGGGCTCGGGCGAACTGCGGATGGTGCAGGACAGCTGCATGGCCACCGTCGGCGCCGTGTCGAACCAGGACCACATGAACCAGGTCCTCGGCAAGGCCGGCCGCAAGCGTCACATGGGCTTCCGCCCGCACGTCCGCGGCGTCGTCATGAACCCGGTCGATCACCCGCACGGCGGCGGTGAAGGCCGCACCTCGGGCGGTCGCCACCCGGTCACCCCGTGGGGCAAGCCGACCAAGGGTTCGAAGACCCGTTCTAACAAGACGACGGATAAGTACATCATCCGTTCTCGCCACGCTCGGAAGGCTCGCTAAGCCATGACCCGTTCTGTCTGGAAAGGTCCGTTCGTCGACGGATACCTCCTCAAGAAGGCCGACAACGCTCTGTCGTCCGGCCGCAAGGACGTCATCAAGACCTGGTCGCGCCGCTCGACCATCATGCCGCAGTTCGTCGGCCTGACGTTCGGCGTCCACAACGGCCAGAAGCACGTTCCGGTGCTGATCAGCGAAGACATGGTCGGCATGAAGCTCGGTGAGTTCGCTCCGACCCGGTACTTCCCTGGCCACGCGGCCGACAAGAAGGCCAAGAGGAAGTAACCATGGCAAAGCAAGCTAAAGCACGCCGCCTGACCGGCGTTGAGGCGATGGCCAAGGTGACGACTCTGCGCACCAGCCCGCGCAAGCTGAACCTCGTGGCTCAGTCGATCCGCGGCCTGAAGGTGCAGCGCGCCCTCAACGAGCTGGAGTTCAGCCACAAGCGCATCGCCCGCGATGTGCGCAAGGCGCTCTACTCGGCCATCTCGAACGCCGAGAACAACCACAACCTCGACATCGACAACCTGGTCGTCGCCGAGGCCTTCGTGGGCAAGAACCTGGTGATGAAGCGCTTCGCCGCCCGCGCTCGCGGCCGTGCTTCGCGCATCGAAAAGCCGTTCAGCGAGATCACCATTGTGGTCCGCGAATTGGGTGAGGCCGCCTGATGGGTCAGAAAGTCAATCCGGTCGGGCTTCGCCTCGGCATCAACCGCACGTGGGACTCGCGCTGGTTCGCCAAGAAGGCGGACTACGGCAAGCTCCTGCATGAGGACATCAAGATCCGCAAGCAGCTGAAGAAGCGCCTGTATCAAGCCGGCGTTTCGCGGATCATCATCGAGCGTCCGCACAAGAAGTGCCGCATCACCATCTATGCCGCGCGCCCCGGCGTGATCATCGGCAAGAAGGGCGCGGACATCGACAAGCTGCGCAAGGACGTGGCGGCGATCACGGAAGGCGAAGTTCATCTGAACATCGTCGAAATCCGCAAGCCGGAAACCGACGCCCAGCTGGTGGCCGAGAACATCGCCCAGCAGCTCGAGCGCCGCGTCGCCTTCCGTCGCGCCATGAAGCGTTCGCTGCAAAGCGCGATGCGTCTGGGCGCCAAGGGCATGCGCATCGAAGTGGCCGGCCGTCTGGGCGGCGCCGAAATCGCCCGTACCGAGTCGTATCACGAGGGCCGCGTTCCGCGTCACACCCTCCGCGCCGACATCGACTACGGCGTGACTGAGGCCTCGACCACCTACGGCATCATCGGCGTGAAGGTGTGGGTCTTCAAGGGCGAGGTCCTGGACCACGACCCGATGGCTCTCGACAAGCGCCTGGCCTCGGAATCCGGCCCGGCCGGCGAGGGCGGTGGACGTGAACGTGGCGACCGCGGCGACCGCGGTCCGCGCCGCGACCGTCGCGAGCAAGCTGGAGCCTAAGGTAGAGCCATGCTGTCTCCGAAGAAGACCAAGTACCGCAAGCAGTTCAAGGGCAAGATCCACGGCGTTGCGAAGGGCGGCTTCTCGCTGAACTTCGGGTCGTACGGTCTGAAGTCCGTTGAACCGGAACGCATCACCGCGCGTCAGATCGAAGCGGCTCGTCGGGCGATCACCCGCCAGATGAAGCGCCAAGGTCGCGTGTGGATCCGGATTTTCCCGGACGTCCCGGTCACCGACAAGCCGGCTGAAGTGCGGATGGGTAAGGGCAAGGGCGCGGTCGAGTACTGGGCCGCGCGCGTTCACCCTGGCCGTATCATGTTTGAAATCGACGGCGTGCCGGACGATGTCGCTCGTGAAGCCTTGCGCCTCGGCGCCGCCAAGCTTCCGGTGAAGACCCGTATCGTCACCCGCATCGACGCCGCCGTGGAGCACGCGTGATGAAGATCGACGATATCCGGGGCATGACGCCCGACCAACTCGGCGAGGCCCTGCTGAACCTGAAGAAGGAGCAGTTCAATCTGCGCTTCCAGGCGGCGACCGGCCAGGTCGAGAAGACCCACCGCGTGAACGAAGTCCGTAAGGACATCGCGCGGATCAAGACCGTCCTGCACGCCAAGCAGACCGCGGCGTAAGGAGACAACGAACATGCCGAAGCGAATTCTCGAAGGCGTCGTCGTCTCGGACAAGGGCGATAAGACGATCGTGGTGAAGGTCGAGCGGACCTTCCTGCATCCGGTGCTGAAGAAGACCGTTCGTCGGTCGAAGAAGTACCACGCTCATGACGAGGCCAACGTCTACAAGGCCGGCGACGTCGCGCGCATCATCGAATGCGCCCCGAAGTCGAAAACCAAGACCTGGGAAGCGCTGCCGAAGGGCGCCGACCAGCAAGCCTCCTAAAGAAAGTCTCATCCCATGATTCAGATGCAGACTAACCTCGAGGTCGCCGACAATTCCGGCGCCCGTCGTGTGATGTGCATCAAGGTGCTTGGTGGCGCTGGTCGCCGCTACGCCGGCGTTGGCGACAAGATCGTCGTCTCCGTGAAGGAAGCCATTCCGCGCGGTCGCGTGAAGAAGGGCGACGTGCTGCAGGCGATCGTCGTCCGCACGTCCTCGGCGATCAAGCGCAAGGACGGTTCGGTGATCCGTTTCGATAAGAACGCCGCCGTGATCGTGAACAAGCAATCCGAGCCGATCGGCACGCGGATCTTTGGCCCGGTTCCCCGCGAACTGCGCGCCAAGAACCACATGAAGATCATCTCGCTCGCCCCCGAGGTGTTGTAATGGCCGCGAAGATCAAGAAGGGCGACCGCGTCGTCGTCCTCACGGGCAAGGACAAGGGCCGTCAAGGCGCCGTCCTGCGCGTGCTGCCGAAGGAAGACCGCGTCGTGGTCGAGGGCCTGAACATGGTTCAGCGCCACACCCGTCCGACGCAGACCGATCCGCAGGGCGGCATCAAGAACAAGGAAGCGGCGATCCACATCTCGAACGTGGCCATCGTCGACTCCAAGGGCAAGCCGACCCGCGTCGGCTTCCGCGTCGAAGGCGACAAGAAGGTCCGCGTCGCCAAGACGACCGGTGAGGTGATCAATGGCTGAGCAAGCTTACGAGCCGCGGCTTAAGACCGAATATCGCGCGCGCATCCGCGCCGCGATGAAGGAGCAGTTCGGCTACTCCAACGAGATGCAGATCCCCAAGCTGGACAAGATCGTCCTGAACATGGGGATCGGCGAGGCCGTGACCGACTCCAAGAAGGTCCAGGCCGCGATCGCCGATCTGACCAAGATCTCCGGGCAGAAGCCTGTCGCGACCAAGGCCCGCAACTCCATCGCCGGCTTCAAGCTGCGCGAGGGCATGGTGGTCGGTGCGAAGGTGACCCTTCGCAAAGATCGCATGTATGAGTTCCTGGACCGTCTGATCACGATCGCGCTGCCGCGCGTGAAGGACTTCCGGGGCCTGAAGCCCACTTCGTTCGACGGTCGTGGCAACTACGCCATGGGTCTGAAGGAACACATCGTGTTCCCGGAGATCAACTACGACCAGATCGATCAAATGTGGGGCATGGACATCATCGTCGCCACGACTGCGAAGACCGACGACGAAGCGCGCGCGCTTCTCAAGGAATTCCAGTTCCCGTTCGTTCAAGCGTAAGCGGCGGGAAGGAAAGAACAAATGGCCAAAAAAAGCGCCGTCAATCGCAACGAGATGGTCCGCAAGCTGGTGAAGCAATTCGCCGCGAAGCGTGAAGAGCTCAAGGCGATCGCCAACGACGAGAGCCTGCCGCTCGAAGAACGCTTCGAAGCGCGCCTGAAGCTCGCCGAACTGCCGCGTAACTCGTCCAAGACCCGCATCCGTAATCGTTGCGAAGTCACGGGCCGTCCGCGCGCCTACTACCGCAAGCTTAAGATGAGCCGGATCGCGCTGCGCGAACTGGGCTCGAACGGCCAGATTCCTGGCCTCGTCAAGTCGAGCTGGTGAGGAGGGTCTCATGGTGAACGACCCCGTTGGCGATATGATCGCCCGCATCAAGAACGCCGCCACCCGCGGCCGTTCGAAGGTTTCCACCCCGGCTTCGAAGATGCGCGCGCGCGTCCTCGACGTCCTGGCGGAGGAAGGCTACATCCGCGGCTACCAACTCGTTCAGAAGCCGGGCGCGTTCCCGGAGTTCGAGATCGAGCTGAAGTACTTCGACGGCCAGCCGGTGATCGCTGAGATCCGCCGCGTGTCGAAGCCGGGCCGCCGCGTCTATTCGTCGATCAAGGACCTGAAGCCGATCAAGAACGGCCTGGGTATCTCGATCCTGTCGACGCCGAAGGGCGTCATGTCGGACACGGCCGCGCGCGACGCGAACGTGGGCGGCGAAGTCCTGTTGCGGGTCTACTAAGATGTCGCGGATTGGAAAGAAGGCGGTCGCCGTCCCCGCGGGCGTGACGGTGACCATCGACGGCCAGACCGTCACGGTGAAGGGACCCAAGGGTCAACTCGCCTGGACCGTGGCCGAAGAAATCGAAGTGAAGCAGGAAGGCGCTGAGCTCCTGCTCACCAAGCGCGTCGACACCACCCGGGCGCAAGCCATGTGGGGCCTGTCGCGCACCCTGGTGAGCAACATGGTGACCGGCGTGACCCAGGGCTTCGAGCAAACCCTCGAGCTGGTCGGCGTCGGTTACCGCGCCGCGATGAAGGGCCAGGCGCTCTCCATGCAGCTGGGTTTCAGCCACGACGTCGACGTGCCCCCGCCCGCCGGGATCACGTTCGCGACGCCGAAGCAGACCGAGATCAAGATCTCGGGCATCGACAAGCAAGCCGTCGGCGAGATCGCTTCTAAGATCCGCCGCCTGCGTCCGCCGGAGCCCTACAAGGGCAAGGGCGTCCGTTATGCCGGCGAGAAGGTTCGCCGCAAGGAAGGCAAGAAGAAGTAGGTCATGGCTCTTAAACCCCGTGATACCGCCAAGCGGCGCGCCGAGCGCAACCGCATCCGTCTGCGGTCGGTGGCGAATGGTCGGCCGCGTCTGTCGGTCTTCCGCTCGTCCAAGAACATCTACGCCCAGGTCATCGATGATGAGCGCGGCGTGACCCTGGCTGCCGCCTCGACCCTCGAGGGCGACAAGCAGAAGGGTTCCGACAAGGACGCCGCCGCCCGTGTGGGCGCGCTCGTGGCGCAACGCGCCATGGAAAAGGGCGTCAAGGACGTCGTCTTCGATCGTGGCGGGTACATCTACCACGGCCGGGTGAAAGCCCTGGCCGACGCCGCGCGCGAAGCCGGCCTGAACTTCTAGGGGTACGCTGATGGCTCGTGGAAACGAACAACGTGGTGGTGACGGCCAAGGCCGTCGTGACCGCAACCGCGGCAATCAAGCGGAAGAGCGCGCCGAATCCGACATCGTCGAGAAGCTGGTGCACATCAACCGCGTCGCCGCCACCGTGAAGGGCGGCCGTCGCTTCTCGTTCGCCGCCCTGATGGTGGTCGGCGATCAGAAGGGCCGCGTCGGCTACGGTCATGGCAAGGCGCGTGAAGTGCCGGAAGCCATCCGCAAGGCGACCGAGGAAGCCAAGAAGTCGATGATCCGCGTGCCGCTCCGCGAGAGCCGCACCCTGCACCACGACGGCGCTGGCCGTTGGGGCGCCGGCAAGGTCATGGTCCGCTCGGCTCCTCCGGGCACCGGCGTCATCGCCGGCGGTCCGATGCGTGCGGTGCTCGAAACCCTCGGCGTCCAGGACGTCGTCGGCAAGTCGGTCGGCTCGTCGAACCCCTACAACATGGTGCGCGCGACCTTCGAGGCGCTGAAGGCTCAGTCTTCGCCCCGCCAGGTCGCCGCCAAGCGCGGCAAGAAGGTCGCCGACGTGCTGGGCCGCAAGGCCGACAGCGCTGCGGTCGCCGCCGCTGACGGAGAGTAATCCATGGCTAAGGTGACCGTTCGTCAGACGGCGAGCCCCATCCGCCGCAAGAGCGATCAGCGCGCGACCCTCATCGGTCTCGGTCTGAACCGCATCGGCCGCGTGTCGGTCCTGGAAGACACCCCGTCGGTGCGCGGGATGATCGCCAAGGTCCATCACATGGTGGAAGTGATCGAAGGCTAAGCGCCTTTCGACTGGACGTTTAGGAGAGGCGGCGCCAAAAGCGTCGCCTCTTCGGCCGTTTCGGCGGCCAAGTTTTCTTTTCAGCCGAGTCCGGGGTGGTCCCCGGGCGACAGATCTCCAAGGAGAGGCGTCACATGACCAAGCTCAACGAACTTTCGCCGCGCGAAGGCTCCACCAAGAACCGCATGCGCGTCGGCCGCGGCCCGGGTTCGGGCAAGGGCAAGACCGGCGGCCGTGGTGTGAAGGGCCAGAAGTCCCGCACCGGCGTGTCGATCAACGGCTTCGAAGGCGGCCAGATGCCGCTGCACATGCGGATGCCGAAGCGTGGCTTCAACAACCCGTTCGCCAAGGAATTCGCCGAAGTGAACCTGTGGCGCCTGGAGCAGGCGATCGCCGCCGGCAAGCTCGACGCCAAGAAGGCCATCGACGGCGCCGCCCTGGTGGCCGCCGGCGTGCTGCGTCGTGAAAAGGACGGCGTGAAGCTGCTCGGCAAGGGCGAGCTGAAGTCGAAGATCGAAATCACCGTCTACTCGGCCTCGGCCTCGGCCAAGGCTGCGGTCGAAAAGGCCGGCGGCAAGGTCACCACGACCGCTCCGGCCGCTGCTGAAGCCGCCGAGTAAGCCGCTCTCTCCGCGCTTTAGGCGCGGGGACCCACGCTGACCATCCGGCGCCGGCCTGGCCCGCTTCCACACATTTGGGGGAGGGTGAGGCAAGGCGGCCGGATGACAGCGCAGGATGGACGCCCTATGTACGTCCGGTCCTTCAGTCTGGGGTTCTAAATGGCTTCGGCCGCCGAACAGCTCGCAGCGAATATGAACTTCGGCGCCTTCCAGAAGGCGACGGAGCTGCACAAGCGCATCCTCTTCACCCTGGGTGCGCTGATCGTCTATCGCCTGGGGACCTACATCCCGATTCCGGGCATCGACCCGGCGGCGTTCGCCCAGGCCTTCCAAGGCCAGGCGCAAGGCATCCTCGGGATGTTCAACATGTTCTCGGGGGGCGCCGTCCAGCGGATGGCGATCTTCTCGCTGAACGTGATGCCGTACATCTCGGCCTCCATCATCGTTCAGCTGCTCGGCACGGTGTATCCGCCGTGGGAGAAGCTGCGTAAGGAAGGCGGCGAGGCCGGACGCAAGACGCTCAACCAGTACACCCGCTACCTGACGGTCGTGCTGGCGCTGTTCCAATCCTTCGCCATCGCCACCGGGCTGCAGAACAGCCCCGGCCTGGTGCTCAACCCCGGCCTGTTCTTCCTGGCTTCGACGGTCGTCACCCTGACCGGCGGGACCCTGTTCCTGATGTGGCTGGGCGAGCAGATCACCAGCCGCGGCGTCGGCAACGGCGTGTCGCTGATCATCTTCGCCGGCATCGTCGCGGTGCTGCCGCAGGGCGTCTGGCAGATGTTCACAATGACGCGCACCGGCTCGCTGTCGCCGTTCGCGATGTTCGCGATCATCGCCCTGGCCATCGCCGTCGTGTTCGCCATCGTCTTCATGGAGCGCTCGCAGCGCCGCCTGCTGGTGCAGTATCCGAAGCGCCAGCAAGGCAACCGCATGTTCGGCGGCGACACCTCGTTCCTGCCGCTGAAGATCAACACCGCGGGCGTCATCCCGCCGATCTTCGCCTCGTCGCTGCTGCTGCTGCCGACGACCGCGATGGGCTTCCTGGCGACCGCCGACCTGCCGGCCTGGGCGCAGTGGCTGCCCGGGATGGTGGGCCAGCTGCAGCACGGACGCCCGGCGTTCATGGTGCTCTATGCGCTGCTGATCATCTTCTTCTGCTTCTTCTACACGTCGGTCGTCTTCAATCCGGACGACACCGCCGAGAACCTGCGCAAGTACGGCGGCTTCCTGCCGGGCATCCGCCCGGGCAAGAGGACGGCGGAATATCTCGACTACGTGCTGACGCGCCTGACCGTGATCGGTGCGGCGTACATCACGCTGGTCTGCCTGATGCCGGAAGCGCTGATCGGGTACTTCAAGGCGCCGTTCTATCTGGGCGGCACCTCGATCCTGATCGTCGTGAGCGTGACGATGGATACGGTGACGCAGATCCAGTCGCATCTGCTGGCCCACCAGTACGAAGGCCTGATCAAGAAATCCAAGCTCCGCGGCGGACGCGGGCGCTAGGGATCGGACCGGCCGAAAGGGGCGGCCGGGGAGGGGGACATTTAAGAAGATGAATTTGATCCTGTTCGGCCCGCCGGCGGCGGGCAAGGGGACCCAGGCCAAGCGCCTGGTGGACTCCCGCAAGATGGTCCAGCTCTCCACCGGAGACATGCTGCGCGCCGCGATCGCGTCGGGCTCCGAGCTCGGCAAGCGCGTCGAGGGCGTGATGCAGCGGGGCGAGCTGGTCACCGACGAGATCGTCATTGCGCTGATCGAAGAGCGTCTGCCGGAGGCCGAGGCGGCCGGCGGGGCGATCTTCGACGGCTTTCCGCGGACCCTGGCTCAGGCCAAGGCGCTCGACGAGATGCTGGCCAAGCGCGGCTCGCGAATCGATCTAGTGCTGCGCCTGAAGGTGGACGACGAGCAGCTCCTCAATCGAGTTGCAGGTCGCTTCGCCGAGTCGGGCCGCCCCGACGACAATCCCGAGAGCTTCAAGGTGCGGCTCTCGGCCTACAACGACCAGACCGCGCCCTTGTTGCCGTACTATCAGGACCAGAAAAAGCTGGTTGAGCTGGACGGCATGGGCTCGATCGAGGACGTCGCCGCCGGAATCGACCAGGCCCTCAAGGCCTGACGACCGGCGACAAACCCGCCCAGCGATTGCGGAAGTCTGAAAACCTTCAGATTCCTGCGATTGCTCCATTGACGGAAACGCAACGTTCCCTATAACGGTGCGCTTCCGCGAAAGGGCGCGAAGGACGTGCCGGCCTTCCCATACGGGATTCTGGGCCGGGGCGCCGTTCGCGCTTCTCTGCGTGACTAGGAGATTCAACGCGTGGCCCGTATCGCTGGCGTCAACATTCCGACTAACAAGCGCGTCGTCATCGCGCTGCAGTACATCCATGGGATCGGCCAGGCGAAAGCCAAGGAGATCGTCCATAAGGTTGGCATCGAAGACGCTCGCCGCGTCAATCAGCTGACCGATGCTGAAGTGCTGCAGATCCGTGAGACGATCGACCGCGACTACCTCGTCGAGGGCGACCTGCGTCGCGAGACGGCGGTCAACATCAAGCGTCTGATGGACCTGGCCTGCTACCGCGGCCTGCGTCACCGTAAGGGCCTGCCGGTCCGCGGTCAGCGCACCCACACGAACGCCCGCACCCGCAAGGGTCCGGCCAAGCCGATCGCCGGCAAGAAGAAGTAAGAGAGCTTAGCGATGGCCAAGGAACCGGCGCGCGTCAAACGTCGCGAACGCAAGAACATCACCTCGGGCGTGGCGCACGTGAACGCCTCGTTCAACAACACCATGATCACCATCACGGACGCGCAGGGGAACACCATCTCCTGGTCGTCGGCCGGCATGATGGGGTTCAAGGGTTCCCGGAAGTCGACCCCGTACGCCGCGCAGATGGCGGCCGAGGACGCTGGCCGCAAGGCCGCCGAGCACGGCGTGAAGACCCTCGAAGTGAACGTCTCCGGTCCGGGTTCCGGCCGTGAGTCGGCGCTGCGCGCGCTTCAGGCGGTCGGCATGACGATCACCACCATCCGCGACGTGACCCCCATTCCGCATAACGGCTGCCGGCCGCCCAAGCGCCGGCGGGTCTAAGTACCGCAGTACCGCACTCCCCACGCGCCGGACCGAGCTTTTCGTGTCCGGCGATCCTGCGTTTCGAGGGACATCTCTACGTGATCGAAAGAAACTGGAACGAGCTCATCCGTCCCGAGAAGCCGCTGATCGAGGCCGGAACCGACGCGAACCGCAAGGCGCGTCTGGTGGCCGAGCCGCTCGAGCGCGGTTTCGGGGTGACGCTCGGCAACAGCCTCCGCCGTGTGCTTCTGTCGTCGCTGCAGGGCGCGGCCGTCACCGCCGTCCAGATCGACGGCGTGGTGCATGAGTTCTCGTCGCTGGAAGGCGTTCGCGAGGACGTTGTCGACATCGTCCTGAACATCAAGCAACTGGCGCTGCGCATGCACGCCGAGGGCCCCAAGCGCATGACGCTGAAGGCCACCGGTCCGGGCGTGGTGACCGCCGGCCAGATCGAAGTCCCGTCGGACATCGAGATCCTGAACCCCGACCACGTGCTCTGCACGCTGGACGACGGCGCCACCGTGCGCATGGAGTTCACGGTCAACAACGGCAAGGGCTACGTCCCGGCCGAGCGCAACCGTCCGGAAGACGCCCCGATCGGTCTGATCGCGGTCGACAGCCTGTACTCGCCGGTCAAGCGCGTCGCCTATCGCGTCGAGCCGACCCGCCAGGGCCAGAGCCTCGACTACGACAAGCTGATCATGGAAGTGGAAACCAACGGCGCGATCTCGCCGGTGGACGCGGTGGCCTTCGCCGCCCGTATCCTCCAGGACCAGCTGCAGATCTTCATCACCTTCGAAGAACCGAAGAAGAAGGTCGAAGGCGAGTCCAAGCCGGAACTGCCGTTCAACCCGGCGCTGCTGAAGAAGGTCGACGAGCTGGAGCTCTCGGTTCGCTCGGCCAACTGCCTGAAGAACGACAACATCGTCTACATCGGCGACCTGATCCAGAAGACCGAGGCGGAAATGCTCCGCACTCCGAACTTCGGCCGCAAGTCGTTGAACGAGATCAAGGAAGTGCTCGCCGGCATGAACCTGCATCTCGGCATGGACGTGCCGAACTGGCCGCCGGAAAACATCGAAGAACTCGCCAAGAAGTTCGACGATCAGATGTAAGACCCCCCGAGGCCCGCCTGGCGGGCCTCGGTACTTTTGGACTGCGCGTCGACTCCGCGCCGCTTCGGCGGCGAGGGCCCAGGGACTCCGCATCGCGGTCGAGGGCTCCGGCGCTTCGTTCTGACCCAGGCGGGAGCAGGCTGGGACTTGGTTAGGCAAGGGCGACGGTCCGACAAGTCGGAGCGCCCAGCGGGCCCATAGGCCCAGGAGATATGAAATGCGTCACGGCAAAGCCCATCGCAAACTGGGTCGCACGACCGCCCACCGCACCGCGATGTTCGCCAACATGGCGGCGAGCCTGATCAAGCACGAGCAGATCGTCACCACCCTGCCGAAGGCCAAGGAACTGCGTCCGGTCGTCGAAAAGCTGGTCACCCTGGCCAAGCGCGGCGACCTGCACGCTCGCCGTCAGGCGATCAGCAAGGTTCGCGACGTCGAGCAGGTCGGCAAGCTCTTCGCCGTCCTCGGCCCGCGCTACAAGGAACGTCAGGGCGGCTACATCCGCGTCCTGAAGGCCGGCTACCGCTACGGCGACAACGCCCCGCTGGCCGTGATCGAGTTCGTCGATCGCGACCCGGCCGAAAAGGGCAAGGACTCGGGCCCGGTGCAGAACGTCGGCTTCGCCGACGAATAAGCCGACCCAATCTCAGACTTTCGCGGAGCCCCGGACGGAAACGTCCGGGGCTTTTGCTATGTACGGTTGCTCGGCTAGCTTCACCGTCATGAGATCGCTCCGACACCTCTGGGCCAGCGTCCTGATCATCCTGGCCCTTGCGGCCTGCGCGCCGACGCCGATCAAGCCGGACCTGGCGGCCAAGACGCCAGCGCCGCTGCTGATCCTGGTTTCGATCGACGGCTTCCGCGCCGACTATCTGGACCGCGGGGTCACGCCGAACCTGTCCCGTCTGGCGCAGGAGGGCGTGCACGGCGTCATCCGGCCATCGTTCCCCAGCAAGACCTTCCCGAACCACTACACGCTTGTGACGGGGCAGCGGCCTGACCGTCACGGGATCATCGACAACAACATGCTCGATGCGGAGATTCCGGGCGTGAAGTTCGCGCTGTCGAACAAGGCGGCGGTCGCTGACGCGCGCTGGTGGGACGACGGCACGCCGATCTGGGTCAGCGCCGAGCGTGCTGGGATCAGGACGGCGACGATGTTCTGGCCGGGATCGGAGGCGGCGATCCACGGCGTGCGGCCTAGCCAGTGGCTGCCGTTCAACCAGGCGCTCAGTGCGACCGCGCGGGTCGACCAGGTGCTGGCCTGGCTGGACGCGCCACCCGAGCAGCGGCCGAGGTTCGTCACCCTCTATTTCGACGAGGTCGACACCGCCGGCCATTGGAGCGGGCCGGACTCGCCGGAGCTCACCGAGATGCTGCGCCGGACCGACGCGGCGATCGGCCGGCTGACCGAGCGCCTAGCGGCTCGCGGCCTGACCGCCAACCTGATTGTTACCGCAGACCATGGGATGGCGCCGATTTCCCGGGAGCGGGTGATCTATGTCGACGACATCCTGCCCAAGGATGCCGGCCAGTCGGTGGCTATGGGCGCCTTCATGTCCTACTATCCGGCCGCCGGGCGTGAGGCCGAAGTTGAAGCCGCGCTGATCACGCCTCATGAGCACATGACCTGCTGGCGCAGGAGCGAGATCCCCGCCCGCTATCACTTCGGAGCCCATCGCCGGGTCGCGCCGATCTTCTGCCTCTCGCAGACCGGCTGGGAGATCACCACCCATGAGTGGGTCGCCAAGCGGCCGATCCGCGGCGGCGATCACGGCTTCGACCCCGCTGCGCCCGAAATGGCGGCGGTGTTCATTGGGCACGGCCCGGGTTTCCGTCGCGGCGTCGTCACCCCGACCACGGACAACGTCGATGTCTACACGGTGCTGACCGATCTGCTGGGCGTGAAGCCTGAACCGAATGACGGTGGGCGGGTGCTCGCTGACGCGGCCCTGGCGCAATGAACTATATATTTGCGCATTATCGAAAATATTCTATGATTGTGAAATCAGCGTCGAGGGGGTGACCGCGGCCATTTCCGGCCGCTCCTCCGATGGAGGCGTGACATGGGCGACCGTGCGAGGCTTCCCACGATAGGGCCGCTGCTCTGGTACCAGGATGCGATGGGCGCCATCGCTTGGCTCGAAAGGGCGTTCGGCTTCGAGGCCGGCATGGTCGTTGAGGACGGGCGGGGCGGCGTCATCCACTCCGAACTCTGGCTGCTTGGCGGCTATGTAATGGTGGTCGGACCGCCTGTCGGCGACGGCGCGGTCAGTCCGGCCACATTCGGCGGGCGCTCGACCCAGTCGGTCCACGTCCAGCTGCAGTCGGGTCTCGACGAGCTCTGCGCACGCGCGCGCGCAGCCGGGGCGAAGATAGAGCGGGAGCCCGCCGACCAGCCCTATGGCGACCGTGTCTTCACCTGTCGCGATGTGGAGGACCACCCGTGGTCATTCGGCCAGACGGTCGAGAAGTTGTCAGTCGCGCAGATGGAGCAGGCCACCGGCCACAAGATCAAAGTCTGACCCGCCCAGAGGAGGACGCCATGTCCGCAGGTTTCCGTTCCGCGTTGTTCTACCAGGACCCGAAGGCGGCTCTGGCCTGGCTCGAAGAGGCCTTCGGCTTCGAGCTCGTCATGCTGCTGGAGGACGCCGACGGCAATGTCGCCCACTCCCAGATGGAGTTCGGAGACAGCTACGTGATGATCGGCCAGGAATGGAGCGCCGATCACAAGAGCCCCAAGTCGGTGGGCGGCAAGAACACCCAGACGGTCCACGTGCAGATCGACAGCGACGTCGACGCCCACTTCGCGCGGGCCAAGGCCGCCGGGGCGGAGATCATGGCCGAGCCGGAGACGCAATTCTACGGCGACCGGACCTATCGCTGCCGCGATCCTGAGGGACACATCTGGACGGTGTCGCAGACCGTGGCCAGCGTAAGCCGCGAGGAGGCGGAGGCCGCGAGCGGCCTTAAGATCACCGGCTGGCGATGAGCGCAGCGCGCAAGCTTGATACGACCCTGGCGGCGCTGGCTGATCCCGCCCGCCGCCAGGTGGTCGACCTGCTGGTGCGGGGGCCGCGTGCGGCAGGCGAACTGGCTCGGGAACTCGGGGTGTCGGCTCCGACGATGAGCCGACACCTGCGCGCCCTGCGCGAGGGCGGGCTGGTGGAGGAAAGCCATCCGCAGTTCGACGCCCGCGTCCGGATCTATGCCTTGAGGCCCGAGCCGATGGTTCATCTGCTGAAATGGCTGGAGGAGAGCGAGCGGCTGTGGAGCGAGCAGCTGGCCGCCTTCAAGGCTCATGTCGAGACGACCCCGTGACCTCGAAGGTCTATGTCGCCCTGCGGGTGAAGGCTTCGCCGGAGCGGGCGTTCTCCGCCTTTGTCGGCGAGATCGGCGCTTGGTGGCGGCCCAACGGCCTCTTCCAGACCACGCCGCGCGCGCCGGGCGTGCTGGCGTTCGAGGCGGGGGAGGGCGGGCGTCTGACCGAGACCCTGGAAAGCGGCAAGGTCTTCGAGATCGGCCGCATCCTGGTCTGGGAACCGCCGGCGCGGCTGGTCTTCTCGTGGCGGCAGGCGAACTTCCCGCCAGACCTGCACACCCAAGTCGAGGTGCGCTTTGAGGCGGTCGGCGAAGAAACGCGGGTCAGCGTCGAGCACCGCGGCTTCGACCAGGTGCCGGAGGGCGCGGCCCGCCACGGGTTCCCGGACGAAGTGCTGCTGATGCGGTTGGCTGAATGGTGGCGCGCGCTGCTGACATCCTACCGCGACACGTCGGCCTAAGACGGCGAACGTGGTAGTTCAGGAACGGAAGCGGCCCGTAGCGGCCGAACGGAGGAAATCATGACCGAGCGTGCTCCGAGCGCCTCTGGCGGCGACGACAAACGCTGGGCGGGCGCCTTCCGCTTCATCTTCGCGGCGGCCGTGATCAACGCGGTCTCGTTTGGGATCATGATCCCGGTGCTGCCGAACCTGATCAAGGAGTTCACCGGCGGCGACACGGCTGCGGCGTCGGAATGGAACGTGCTGTTCGGCGCGGTCTGGGGCGTCATGCAGCTTTTCTGCGGCCCGATCCTCGGCATGATGTCGGACCGCTATGGCCGCCGGCCGATCCTGCTGGTGTCGCTAGGCGGCCTGGCGATCGACTTCCTGTTCATGGCCCTGGCCCCCAGCCTGATGTGGCTGTTCGTCGGGCGTGTGATCAACGGCCTGACCGCGGCCAGTTTCTCGACCGCCAACGCCTACGTCGCCGACGTCACCCCGCCGGACAAACGCGCCAAGGCGTATGGCTGGATGGGTTCGGCCTTTTCGTTCGGCTTCCTGGTCGGGCCGGCCCTGGGCGGTTTTCTGGGCGATATCGACCTGCGCCTGCCGTTCTTCGTGGCCGCGGCGCTGACCACGGTGAACTGGCTCTACGGCTTCTTCATCCTGCCGGAATCGCTGCCGCCCGAGAAGCGCGTCGCCAAGTTCGACTGGAAGCGCGCCAACCCGGTCGGGTCGCTCAGCTTCCTGCGCTCGCACAATGAACTGCTGGGGCTCGCCTCCATCGGCTTCCTGTTCCAGTTGGCCCACACCGTGCTGCCGGCGATCTTCGTGCTCTATACCGGCTATCGCTACGGCTGGACGCCCGGCTTCATGGGCCTGACCATGATGGCCACGGGTCTGGCCGGGGTGATCGTTCAGACCCTGCTCGTCGGGCCGGTCGTCGCGCGGATCGGCGAGCGCGGGGCCCTGCTGCTGGGCGCGGCCGCCGGTGCGGCCGGCTTCGCCATCTACGGCATGGCGCAGACTGGCTGGGCCTACATGCTGGGCGTGCCGGTCTTCGCGCTGATGAACTTCCTGATGCCAGGCCTGCAGGGGCTGATGACCCGACGGGTTGCGCCCTCGGCGCAAGGCCAGCTGCAGGGCGCGAACCAGGCGCTGCAAGGCATCGCCTCGGTCATCGGGCCCATCGTTTTCGGCATGACCTTCGCCTGGTCGATCCGTCACGACGGCGTGATGCATCAGCCGGGACTGGCGATCTATCTTGCCTCGGTGCTGCTGGTCGCGGCCCTGCTGCTGTCGCTGCGAGTGGGGCGAGTTCCCAGGGCCGCGGCCGCAGGCGCCTGAGACCCATTTCGGATCGCGACGGCGCAGCCTAGATATGCGCCATCATTGCGCCCGAAACCTCCGCAGAGTGCGGGCCCGAGACGATACCTGGAGACTCTATGCGCGCCTATCGCGTCCTGATCCCCGCCCTGGCCCTGCTGGCCGCCTGTTCCGACCCTGCAGCCAAATCCAACGCCCAGATCCCGCCGCTGGCCCAGCCGACGCGGGCCGCGCCTGGCGACGCCCTGACGATGAAGTCGTCGTTCGCGCCGGTCGTGAAGCGGGCGGCTCCGGCCGTGGTCAACATCTCGTCCAAGCGCCTGGTGCGTCAGCGGGCCGACCCGTTCTGGGAGATGTTCGGCATGGGCGCCCCGCGCGAGCGGATCCAGGGCTCGCTGGGCTCGGGCGTCATCGTCCGCGCCGACGGCATCGTGGTGACCAACAACCACGTCGTGGAGGGCGGGCAGGAGATCACCGTCGCCCTGGCCGACCGGCGCGAGTACACCGCTCGCGTGCTGCTGGCTGACCCGCGCACCGACCTCGCCGTGCTGAAGATCGATGTCGGGAACGAGCGCCTGCCGATCCTGGCGATCGACGACTCGGGGGAGGCCCAGGTCGGCGACCTGGTGCTGGCCATCGGTGATCCCTTCGGCGTCGGCCAGACGGTGACCAACGGCATCATCTCGGCCCTGAACCGCACCGCCGACCCCAACGGCGATGCGTCCAACGCCTATATCCAGACCGACGCGGCGATCAATCCGGGCAATTCCGGCGGCGCCCTGGTCGACATGGACGGCGACCTGATCGGGGTGAACAGCTTCATCCTGTCGCGCTCTGGCACCTCGTCGGGCGTCGGGTTCGCGGTGCCGGCCGCCATCGTCAAGCGCGTGGTCGAGACCGCCGCCGGCGGCGGCCAGGCGGTCGTGCGTCCCTGGCTCGGCGCACGCACCCAGACGGTCACCGCCGAGCTGGCCCGCAGCATGGGCATGAGCGTGCCCCAAGGCGCGCTGGTCGCCGACATCTGGCCGAATGGGCCGGCCGCGCGCGCGGGCCTGCGTCAGGGCGACGTCATCGTCTCGGTCGACGGCCGTCCGGCGGTCGACGCCGCGGCGGTGTCCTATGCCATCTCCTCGCGGCGTCCGGGCGACAGCGTCAAGCTGGGCGTGCGTCGGGGCGCCAGCGAACAGACCCTGACGCTGCGGGCCGAGCCGCCGCCCGCGACCCCGGCCAAGGACGAGCAGGTGATCTCCGGCCGCAATCCGTTCGACGGGGCGACGGTCGTCAACCTGTCGCCGGCGGTGGCCGAGGAACTGGGCATCGATCCGTTCGCCGGCCGCGGCGTGCTGGTGACCAATATCTCCCGCGGTTTTGCGATGAACGCCGGCCTGCGTCCGGGCGACCTGGTCCGCCGGGTCAACGGCCGCGAGATCGGCAGCGTCCGCGAGCTGACCGGGGTGCTCGGCGGCGGCGGCGGCCAGTGGCAGGTGACCATCGAGCGCAACGGCCAGGAGATCACCGCCAACTTCCGGACCTGACGGATGAGGGCGGCGTTCGGCGCCGCTCTCGCTCCGATCCGCGAAGGGCGGTAGAAGGCGCCTATGGCCGATCTCTTTGAAGCAGCTGGGCTGACGCCGCACGCGCCGTCGCCGCTCGCCGACCGCCTGCGTCCGCAGCGGCTGGGCGAGGTGGTGGGGCAGGACCATCTGCTCGGTCCCGAGGGGCCGATCGGCCGCATGGCTGAGGCCAAGCGGCTATCCTCGATGATCCTCTGGGGGCCGCCCGGCACCGGCAAGACGACCATCGCCCGCCTGCTGGCCAAGGAGGCCGGCTACGAGTTTCAGCAGATCTCGGCGGTGTTCTCCGGTGTCGCGGACCTGAAGAAGGCGTTCGAGCAGGCGCGGATGCGCCGGGCCGCGGGCCAATCCACCCTGCTGTTCGTCGACGAGATCCATCGCTTCAACCGCGCCCAGCAGGACGGTTTCCTGCCCTTCGTGGAGGAGGGGATCGTCACCTTGGTGGGGGCCACCACCGAAAACCCGTCGTTCGAACTGAACGGGGCGCTTCTGTCGCGCTCGCAGGTCTATGTCCTCAAGCGGCTCGATGACGAGGCGCTGGAGTCGCTTCTGGCCAAGGCCGAGGCCCACGAGCAAAGGCCGCTGTCGCTCGAACCTGAGGCGCGCCAGGCCCTGGTCGCCATGGCCGACGGCGATGGCCGCTACCTGCTGACCCTGACCGAGACGCTGTTCAACATCGGCGCGGCGAAGCCTTTGTCGATCAAGGACCTGGGCCAGATCCTTCAGAAGCGCAGCCCCGCTTACGACAAGGACCGCGAAGAGCACTACAACCTGATCTCGGCCCTGCATAAGTCGGTGCGTGGCTCAGACCCCGACGCGGCGCTCTACTGGCTGGCGCGGATGCTGGGCGGCGGGGAGGACCCGCTGTTCATCGCCCGGCGGCTGATCCGCATGGCGGTCGAGGACATCGGCGAAGCCGACCCCATGGCGCTGGTCCTGGCCAACGCCGCCAAGGACACCTACGACTTCCTCGGCAGCCCCGAGGGCGAACTGGCCCTGGCCCAGGTGGTGGTGCACCTGGCGGCCGCGCCGAAGTCGAACGCCGTCTACACCGCCTTCAAGGCCGCCCAGCGGGCCGCCAGGGAGACCGGCTCGCTGATGCCGCCGGCCCATATCCGCAACGCCCCGACCAAGCTGATGAAGGACCTCGGCTACGGCAAGGGCTACGCCTACGACCACGACGTCGAGGGCGGCTTTTCGGGGCAGAACTACTTCCCGGACGGCATGGACCGGCAGCGCTTCTACGAGCCCAAGGAGGTTGGCGTCGAAGCGCGGATCAAAGAGCGCCTGGAGCGTTGGGCAGAACAGCGGAACCGCCATAAGTGAAGCCGCGCACGCCGCCGAAGGTGAAGGCCCAGCCCAAGCCTGTCGCCCTGACCGCCGACGAGATCGCCCTGGTCCGCAGCCTGGTGATCTACGAGGACGCCGACATCATGGCGCTCAACAAGCCGTCCGGCCTTTCCAGCCAGGGCGGGCGCGGGCAGGTCAACACCCTGGACGAACTGCTGTGGGCCTTCGCCAAGCCGGGCAAGGCGCGGCCGCGGCTGATCCACCGGCTCGACCGCGACACGTCCGGGGTGATCCTCACCGCCAAGACCAAGCCGGCGGCGAGCTTCCTGGGCAAACACATGATGGGGCGGCGTTTCGCCAAGACCTATCAGGCCATCGTCACCCCAGGCGCGCCGGAGCCGGCCGGCGGCGTGATTGAAGCGGCCCTGCGTCGCGAGGAGGCCGGGCGTGAGGCTTATATGCGCGTCTGCGCAGCCGATCATCCGGACGCCGAGACCGCTCTGACCCGCTATCGGACGCTGGCCAACGGGGCGGGGGCGGCGCTGGTCGAGGCCAATCCGCAGACCGGTCGGATGCATCAGATCCGCGTGCACCTGGCCTCGATCGGCCGGCCGATCGCGGGGGATGCGCGCTACGGCGGCGCATTGATGGCCGGAGGTCATCCTGTGCCGCGGTTGATGCTCCACGCTGCGGCGCTGAGCTTTCCGCATCCGGCGGGTGGGACCAAGACCATCACCGCCGAGACGCCGGCCGACATGCAGTCGCTGATCGAGGTGCTGGGCCTGGCCGGGAACACCGCGCAGGCTTGACCGTTAGCCAGGGTGCCGTGCCAACGGCGCCATTGGCGAGGTCCCCCGCATGCGACGCCTGACAACGACTATCGCGCTCTGCGCCGCGCTCGGCGCCTGCGCCACCGCCCCGACTGTCTATGGACCGGCGACCCGCGCCCAGGGCGTCGGCTTCTCGGAAATGCGCATCGAGCCAGGCCGCTACCGGGTGACGTTCCGCGGCGGGCCGGGCGCGCCGATCGCCCAGGTCTCCGACTACGCGCTGCTGCGGGCCGCGGACCTGACCCTGGCCGACGGCTACGACTGGTTCCGGGTGGTGGACCGCTATGTCGCCCAGAGCGGGGTCGACAGCGGGCCGCGGGTGTCGGTGGGCGCAGGCGGCGGCAGCGGCGGCTACAGCAGCGGCGTGGGCCTAGGCGTCGGCACCAGCTTCAACCTGGGCGGCGGCCCGGCCCTGACCCAGACCATCGAGGTGATCATGGGGCGGGGCGCGCCGCCGGCTTCAGCCGCCGGTCAGGTCTACAACGCCGCGGACGTCCGGCGCACGATCGGCGGGCGTCTCTAACCTTGAGCTTTCTGCGTCTCCTGGGCGCGGGTCGCCACGTGCGTGAAGCCTGCGACTTCGGCCACGTCGGAGAAGCCTTCCGCGGGGAGGCCCTGGGCGATCAGCAGGGGGGCCAGGCCCTGAATCTGCTCGCCGACCTCCAGCAGAGCGGCGGCGACATCGCTGTCGGTTCCGGCCACATCTCCGGCGTCGAACGCCAGGGCCTGCAGCCGCACGTCCTTGAAGGGCGCGGCGGCCTCACGGCCGGGCTGCAGGCGGCCGAAGACCCCCTTGCACATGGCGCCGAGCAGGCTGGCGACTTCGTTCAGTCGGCCCGGCGGGGTGCCGCGGTTGATCTCGGTGACCTCGACGATGACGCGCGTCTTCAACGCCTGCGCCGACCCGTGAACGGCCTCGGGCAGGCTGGCGCGGCCGCGGCGCCCCGCTAGGGTGCGAAACGACTGGGGGATGATCAGCGGGAGCTTGGCTTCGGCCTCGGACGGCCGCAGGCGGCTGGCGAAGTCGAGCGTGGCGCGGTCGATGGCCTCGACGTCGCTGTCGGTCAGGCGGCCATAGGCCCAGGTCGGGATGATGACGCTGGTCTTCACGTGGCGGACCACAGGGCGGATCCGCAGCGCGGCGGTGGCGGCGTGGCGCAGGCTGACCAGTTCCTCGATCGAATAGTCGAGGGCGAGGATACGCTGCTCGCTGGTGGCGAAGGTCCAGGGCGGCAAGCCTTCGGAAGGTCCTACCGTGACCTCTACTCCGCTCTCGCCCGCCACGTCCGTCATCCAGCAATCCAATTGGGTTCGGACCATGCCGGGACGGCCTTAACGCGTCGTGACGCGGTGCGATTAACCGACCGTTTGCGCGGGAGGGCCGGCGCGTCGCATAAGGGTACATGGAAAAGGTGTTACTTGTGGCCGCTGGAGGCGCCGTCGGCGCTGTGGCGCGCTACGCCCTTGGTGTTCAGGCGCTCAGGCTATGGGGACCGAACTGGCCGTTCGGGACCTTCATCGCGAACGTGTCGGGCGGCTTGCTGATGGGTGTGCTGGCGGGCTATCTCGCCCATCGCGGCGGCGGCGATCAGGAAAAGCTGCGCGTCCTGCTGGGCGTCGGGGTGCTCGGCGGCTTCACGACCTTTTCGGCGTTCTCGCTGGAGGTCGCCCTGATGGTGGAGCGCCGCACCTATGGTCAGGCCTTCACCTATGCGACGGCCTCGGTGTTACTTTCGATGAGCGCGCTGTTCGTCGGTCTGCTTTTGGCCCGGAGGGCGTTCGCGTGAGAGAAGTTCGCAATATCGCCGTCGACCCTGGCGAAGACGGGGTGCGGCTGGACCGCTGGTTCCGTCGGCGCTGGCCGCATGTCTCGCAGATCCAGATTCAGAAAATGGCGCGCTCGGGGCAGATCCGGGTGGACGGCGCGCGCGCCAAGCCCGATCAGCGCCTGACCGCCGGCGCGATGATCCGCGTGCCGCCGCTGCCGGACGCTCCCAAGCCCGGCGACAAGCCCGGCCTCGACCCGCGCGACATCGCCTACGCCAAGTCGCTGGTGATCTACGAGGACGAGGAGGTCCTGGTGATCAACAAGCCCTCGGGCCTTGCGGTCCAGGGCGGCACGAAGACCACCAAGCACGTCGACCGCCTGCTCAGCGCCTGGGGCGAGGGGCTGGAGCGCCCGCGCCTGGTCCACCGGCTGGACCGCGACACCTCCGGCGTGCTGGTGCTCGGCAAGACGCCCGGCGCGGCGGCCAAGCTGTCGGGGGCGTTCGCGCGTCGCCGCGCCGAGAAGACCTACTGGGCGCTGGTGCTCGGCAATCCGAAGCCCTCGGAGGGGGTGATGGAGCTGCACCTGGTCAAGAAGGGCGTCGGCGACCGCGAGATGGTGGTGCCGGCCGACCCCAAGGACCCCAACGCCGATCCGGCCGAGACCGAGTTCGTCACCGTCAGCCGCGCGGCGCATCGCGTGGCCTGGATGGCGCTGCGGCCGCATACTGGACGGACCCACCAGCTGCGCGCGCACATGCTGGCCATGGGCCATCCGATCCTGGGCGATCCCAAGTACAAGACCGACGCCTCGGCTGAGCTTTCCGGGAGCCTGAAGCTGCAGCTGCACGCCCGGCGGCTGACCCTGCCGCATCCCTCGCGCGGCACGCTGATCCTGGAAGCGCCGATCAGCAAGGAGCTGAAGGAAGGTTTCAACCGCTTCGGCTTCGACGAGCATGAGGCCGATCCCGAGCCGTTCAAGGCCCGCCGGCGCCGGCACTAGCTCTCGAAGGCGACGTCCGGCTTGGCGTCGGGCGCCAGGAACGCGGCGGCGGACAAGGCCTCGGCCTCGATCGCCCTGCGGTCCTGGGCGGAGACCTTTTCGAACAGGCGCACGCTGACGGAGACGAATTTTTTCTTGGCTTCGATCCGCCAGGTCCCGGCGACCACGCCGTCGACCAGCACCATGGCCGGGATCAGGCCGTTCTTGCTGGCCATCAGCGGCGCGTGCTCGGGGCGGATGATCCCGGTGCGGTCGGCCCGGCAGAGCACGGCGCCGTCGAAGTCGGCCAGCAGGCGGACAGGGGCGGGGGTGTCGCCAGGAACGCGCGCGGCGTCCTTCAGGTCGTAGAGCTTGCGTCCGCGCTCGTCCCTGAAGGTTGCGAGTTCACCGCCCAGGGCCTCGAACGTGGCGGCCGCGGCCTTCAGCCCCGACCAGGCCGAAAAGTCCGCCGGCAACGACGGGCCGTGGGCGGCGAGGTAGCGGCGCGCCAGGGCCTGGGGGTGCGGCTCCTCGCGCTCGTCGCGCCCCAGCCAGGTCTTGGCCAGGGTGAAGTCGCCGCCGGGCTCGTGACCGAACGGGGCGTCGGACGAGGCCTGCACCAGCGGCAGGAACATTCGCGTGGCGTAGGCGAGCGGCCGCACCGGATCGAAGCCTTTCGCCTCCAGCACCTGACGCACGCTTTCGAAGTCCTTCGGTTCGGGCGCGAAGTGTTCGCGACCGATGGCCAGAACCGCGTCGAGCAGGTCCGGCGTCGGTTTCAGGCCCCAGGGCAGGGTGACGTCGCGCGGGGGCATGACGGTCGTGCGGAAGGCCAAAACATCCTCGGCGCTGGCCAGGTGCAGCGTGCCGCGCATCAGTGTCGAACGGACGACCCGCCGGGCCTGGATAGCGTCCAGAAGATCCTGCCGTCGGAAGTCCCGCAGCCGCGCCCACAGGCCCAGGAACGGCGCCCGCGGCAACTGCGCCTGCATTGCGAACAGTCGCTCCAGCGCCGCGACCGGATCGAGCGCCTGCCGCTCCAGCAGCATCTGCCGGTCCAGCAGGATGCGGTTGAGGTCGCGCGGGCCAAGGACGGTGTCGCTCATGCGCCAAGGATCGCCGAGCCGCCCCAGCTTGCGCAATCGCCGCGGGGGCGTCATTGCACGCGTGAGCTAAGGAGATACGCGTGCAGAAGGGCTTCATAGAGCCGGGCGAGAAGCCCAAGAGGTTCTACAAGGACGTCTCGGTGGTCGCCGAGGACGGCGCCTTCTCCGTCAAGCTGGACGGCCGCAACGTCCGCTCGCCCAAGGGCGGCAAGCTGTCGGTCCCGACTAAGGCCCTGGCCGAAATGGTCGCGGCCGAATGGGACGCGCAGGGTAAGCACATCGAGATCGCGGCCATGCACATCACGCGTCTGGCCTTCACCGCCACCGAGGCGATTCCCCAGGCTCGCGACGCCACCGCCAGCCAGATCGCCCAGTACGCCGCCTCGGACCTGCTCTGCTATTTCTCGGAAAGCGGCAACAGCCTCTACGACCGGCAGGTCGCCGGCTGGGAGCCGGTGCTGCGCCGGGCCGAGCACGAGTTGGCCCTGGTGTTCCGCCGCGCCACCGGGATCGTCCACGCCGAGCAGCCGGAAGCGACCCTGGACAAGGTCAAGGCATTGGCCCTGGATCTCGACGATTTCGCCCTGACCGGGGTGGCGTTCGGCACGCCGCTGTTCGGCTCGGCGGTGCTGGCGCTGTCGCTGCAACGCGGCTGGCTGACGGGCGAGGAAGCCTGGACCCTGTCGCGGATCGACGAGGCCTACCAGGAAGAAAAATGGGGCGTGGACGAGGAGGCGGCCGAGCGTACGGCGCGCCTGCTGGAGGAGGCGCGCATGCTCGAGAGCTGGTTCAAGGCCCTCGCCTGAGGCGGCTGCCCGGTTGCCAGCGCCGGATCGTCCGACTACGCCTTGAACCTTGGCGTGGGAGGCCGATGCGTGAAGCACATCCTTGAAGAGCTTGAGAAGCGCCGTGGGGAGGCGCGTCTGGGCGGGGGCGAGCGTCGGATCGCGAGCCAGCACGGCAAGGGCAAGTTGACGGCGCGCGAGCGGCTGGAGCTGCTGCTGGACGAGGGCTCGTTCGAAGAGTTCGACATGTTCGTCGAGCACCGGGCGGTGGACTTCGGGATGGCCGACAACCGGGTGCCAGGCGACGGAGTGGTGACCGGCTGGGGCAAGATCAACGGCCGACTGGTGTTCGTGTTCTCCAAGGACTTCACGGTGTTCGGCGGCAGCCTGTCGAACGCCCACGCCCGCAAGATCGTCAAGGTGCAGGAGCAGGCGCTGAAGGTCGGCGCCCCGATCATCGGCCTGTTCGACGCCGGCGGGGCGCGGATCCAGGAGGGGGTCGACGGCCTGGCCGGCTATGCCGACATCTTCCTGCAGAACACCCTGGCCTCAGGGGTGATCCCGCAGATCAGCGTGATCATGGGCCCCTGCGCGGGCGGCGACGTCTATTCGCCGGCGATCACCGACTTCATCTTCATGGTGAAGGACACCTCCTACATGTACGTGACCGGCCCGGACGTGGTGAAGACCGTCACCCACGAGGAGGTCACCCACGAGGAGCTCGGCGGCTACCGGGTGCACGCGATCAAGTCGGGGGTCGCCGACGGGGCGTTCGAGAACGACCTGGAGGCGCTGACCCAGGTGCGCCGGCTGGTCGACTTCCTGCCGCTCTCCAACCGCCAGAAGCCGCCGGTGCGCGAGAGCTTCGATGCGCCCGACCGGCTGGAGCCCTCGCTCGACAGCCTGGTGCCGGCCAACCCCAACAAGCCCTACGACATGAAGGAGCTGATCCTCAAAGTCGTCGACGAGGCCGACTTCTTCGAGATCAGCCCGGAGTTCGCCAAGAACATCATCTGCGGCTTCGGCCGCATCGAGGGGGCCACGGTCGGCATCGTCGCCAACCAGCCGCAGGTGCTGGCCGGGGTGCTCGACATCGACTCCTCGCGCAAGGCCGCCCGCTTCGTGCGCTTCTGCGACGCCTTCGAGATCCCGCTGGTCACCCTGGTCGACGTGCCCGGCTTCATGCCCGGCACCCGCCAGGAGCAGGGCGGGCTGATCCGCCATGGGGCCAAGCTGCTGTTCGCCTACGCCGAGGCCACCGTGCCCAAGGTCACCTTGATCACCCGCAAGGCCTATGGCGGGGCCTATGACGTGATGAGCTCCAAGCACATCCGCGGCGATCTCAACTACGCCTGGCCCTCGGCCGAGATCGCGGTGATGGGCTCCAAGGGCGCGGTCGAGATCATCTTCCGCTCCGAGATCGGCGACCCCGAGGCCATCGCCGCCCGAGAGGCCGAGTACAAGGAGCGCTTCGCCAATCCGTTCGTCGCCGCTTCCCGCGGCTACATCGACGATGTCATCATGCCGCACTCCACCCGCAGGCGCATCGCAGGCGCCCTCAAGAACCTCCGGGGAAAGCAACTCGCCAACCCCTGGAAGAAACACGACAACATCCCGCTGTAGGGGCGAGCTCGCGGCGCATCCCGTCCGGAACCGGCGCCGCGATCCCTCGTTCTCGCTCGCATGACGTAGCGACAACCAGGGAGAACGACCATGTCCGATCGTTGGATGGACGAGCGCGAGGAACTGGAACGGCTGGATCGGGAACGGGGCTATGGCCGCCATCGCCGTGAAAGCGACGGGGACCATCGCCATGATCGTGGTCTTTACGGAGACCGCAGCTTCCGGCCTCGCGGCGAGGAACATGTGTTCGGCGAACGCGAAAGCGGCGTCGACTATGCGAGCCCCCGCAATTCCGGCGACTACGCCTACGAGGCCCGGATGGCGCGGCGCGCACGGCGCGAGTACGGCGACTATGCCCGGCGCGCCGACTATCGCGACGACGACCGCCCGATCACCCGCGGCGGCGCCTACGCCTATGGAGGCCCGCGTCATCGGGACGGCCGCTATGGCGACGAGCGCTGGCGTGAGGAGCGCGCCTACCGCGTCGCCTACGGCGACCATCACCCGGACCACATCGGCCACTATGAGGACGAACCTGATCGACGCAGCTTCTGGGAGCGGGCCGGCGACCGCGTGGCCTCGTGGCTCGGCGAGGGCGGTTATCGCGGGCGCGGCCCCAGCGGCTACCAGCGCACCGATGCGCGGATCAGCGAAGAGGCGCACGAGCGCCTGACCGACGATCCTTGGCTCGACGCCAGCGCGATCACCGTGACCGTCGACGGCGGCGAGGTGACGTTGTCCGGACACGTGGCCGAGCGCGAGGCCAAGCACCGGGCCGAGCGGCTGATCGAGGACATGGCTGGCGTGACCCACGTGCAGAACAACCTGAGGGTCCGGCGCAACGATCCGATCACCGGCTCGGGCTCGGGCTTCGGTGATTCCGCCAACGCCGAGCAGATCCGCGCGGCGGGCCGCAAAAACTAGCACCTCCCTGGTCCGGCCGCTCCGCCTCCCTACATTGGCGACGTGACGGGGCCATCATTTCAAACCTGGCTCGACCGTTGGGACCTTGTTCCCGACGGCGAGGCCTTCACCACCGAGTACACCGGAAGCTGGCTGCTGCCGGTGCGCCGGGGCGATCGCGCCGCGATCCTCAAGCTCGCCTACGTGCCCGAGGAGATCGCCGGCGCGGCGCTGATGGAGTGGTGGGACGGGCAGGGCGCTGCTGAAGTGCTGGCCCGCGAGGGACCGGCTCTGTTGCTGGAGCGCGCCGAAGGGCAGCGGTCGTTGATCCACATGTCGCGCGGCGACCAGGACGATGCCGCCACGGCGATCATCTGCGATGCCGTCGAGGTGCTGCACGCGCCGCGCGCCGTGCCGCCCCCCGCGACGCTCGTTCCGCTGGAGGTCTGGTTCGGCGCGTTGGGACCGGGCGCGGCCAACCACGGCGGGGTGCTGGTCAAGGCGCACGAGACCGCGCAGGTCCTGCTCAGCGACCCGAGAGAGGTCGTGCCGCTGCACGGCGACCTGCACCACGGCAACATCCTCGACTTCGGGCCGCGCGGCTGGTTGGCGATCGACCCCAAGGGCGTGCTGGGCGAGCGCGGCTATGACTACGCCAACCCGTTCTGCAACCCGGACACCGCCACGGCGCTGATCCCCGGCCGCCTGGACCGCTATCTGGACCTCGTCTCCAGCCGTGCTGACATGGAGCCCCGCCGGCTGCTGATGTGGATCCTGGCCTACAGCGGCCTGTCGGCGGCCTGGATCCTCGACGACGGGGATCCAGCCCAGTTCGACAGCTCGATCGCCGAGCTGGCGGCCGCGCGGCTTTACGGCTAGCCGCCGATCCGCCAGCCGACCTCGCGCGCGAAATCGGTGAAGAACTCCGGCTCGTAGGCGCGTTCGGGATCCTTGCGCACCCACTGGTCCAGGGCCAGGGCGTCGTCGCCGACCAGGATGCGCCAGCGCTCGGCCTTCACGCCGTCGAGGATCACCTTGGCGGCCGCGGCCGCGGTCATTGGCGCATCCTCGAGGAAGCTGCGGGCCATTTCAGCCGACATCGCCTGGATCGCAGCGTCGGGGACGGAGGCGACGTCCACGCCGGCGGCGGTCAGGCGAGCGCGGGCCTGGGCCAGTTCGTCCGGGCTCATGTCGTCGGAATCGACCCCGGCCTGGACCTTGCGGGAGTTGGCGACGATCGAGGTGCCGATGTGGCCGGGCATCACCACCGAGCACTTGATGTGCGGGGCGTTGATCCGCAGGTCGGTGACCAGGGCCTCGGTGAAGCCCTTCACCGCGAACTTCGCGGCGGCATAGGCGGTGTGCGAGGTGTTCGGCCCGATGGTCGCCCAGAATCCGTTGACGCTGGAGGTGTTGATGATGTGGCCCTCATCGGCGGCCATCAGCATCGGCAAGAAGGTGCGAACCCCCAGATAGACGCCGCCCCAGCAGACGTTGAAGGTCTTTTCCCAAGCCGCGCGGCTGTCGGCGATCATGCTGCCGCCGCCGGCGATGCCCGCGTTGTTGAACAGTAGATGGATGCGGTCGGTCTGCTGCTGCTCGGCCAACTCATCGCGGAAGGCGATCAGCGCCGCCTCCAGCGACACGTCGGCGATGTGGGTGGTGACCTTGGTGCCCTGCGGCTTGCCGTCGGCCTCGATGAGGCGGACGGTCTCGGCCATGGCCTTGGCCGAGACGTCGCACATGGCGACGTTGCAGCCCTCGGCGGCGAGCTGACGGGCCAGTTCGCGGCCCATGCCCGTTCCGCCGCCGGTGATCACGGCGGTCTTACCTGCGAAATCCTTCACGGCGTCGCCTCCCTGGCGTTGTTTGCGAGGGAGCCTAACGCGCTTTCCGCCCAGTCCGCCAAGCGGTCCTGTCAGGCCGTGGCGCCGGCCAGGGCGGCGTTGTCGCCGCGGCCAAGCGGATCGCGCAGGGGCGAGCCGTTCTGGACGAACTCCAGCGACACCGAGTTGATGCAGTAGCGCAGCCGCGTCGGCGGCGGGCCGTCGGGAAACACATGGCCCTGATGGCTGTCGCCGTCGCAGCGCGCGCAGCGGGTCTCGATGCGGATCATGCCGTAGCTGACGTCACGCACGCCGATCACATGGCTTTCGTCGAAGGGCGCGAAGAAGCTGGGCCAGCCGGTCCCGCTCTCGAACTTGGTCTTGGCGCGGAACAGCGGCAGGGCGCAGAGGCGGCAGCAGTAGACGCCATCCTCCTTGTTATCGAGCAATCCGCCGCAGAACGGGGCCTCAGTGCCGTGATGCAGCAGGACGTCGGCCTCTTCGCGCGACAGTCCCGCCTCAAGCGAGGCGCGCTCGTCGGCGGTCGGCGGGGTGAGGTCGAAACCGGAAGGGGAGGCGGCTGGCGTGCTCATGGTGGTCAATCTAAGGTCGGCGCCCCGTTCGCGAAAGTGTCCCCAGGAGCCGCCATGATCACCAGCACCACCCCCTATGTGGCTGAGCGCGAAATCGCGCGGACGGTCGGCGTGGTCAGCGGCGAGGCGATCATCGGCGCGCACATCTTCCGCGACCTGTTCGCTGGCATCACCAACATCATCGGCGGCCGCGCCGGGGGCTACGAGAAGGCGCTGCGCGAGGCGCGCGACATCGCCCTCCGTGAGATGTGCGATGAGGCCGCCAAGCTAGGCGCCGACGCCGTCGTGGGCGTGGACCTGGACTATGAGGCGCTGGGCGCAGACAACGGCATGCTGATGGTCACCGCCGCCGGCACGGCCGTCAAACTGCGCTAGCGGACGGAGGGGGCATGAACGGCCAGACGGACTGGGGCGCGCTGCTGCTCTCGGCGCAGGGGCGGATCGCCCGTGCGCCGTTCCTGATCGCGGCCGCGACCCTGCTGGGCCTAGCGGCCGTCTACGAGGCCGTGGTGGGCGTCACCCTGCACTGGCTGACCGGATGGTTCGTCTATCCGGCCCTGATCTACGCCGGGGCCTGCGTCCTCTCCAAGCGCCTCCATGACCGGGGCAAGTCGGGCTGGT
This sequence comes from Phenylobacterium sp. NIBR 498073, assembly GCF_027286305.1. NCBI lineage: Bacteria > Pseudomonadati > Pseudomonadota > Alphaproteobacteria > Caulobacterales > Caulobacteraceae > Phenylobacterium > Phenylobacterium sp. NIBR 498073. Next base: position 2,885,513 of record NZ_CP114599.1, on the reverse strand, counting down.
GGGCGGCGTTGATCCTGTTCGCTCTCGTCGCGGTATGGCCTCAACCCGTCGGCTTCTTCGACTTCCTGTTCGGTCTGGCTCTGGTCTGGGCGGCGGTCGAGCTGGGGGTCATGGGGAGCGAGATGGGCGCGAACCGTTTCGGCCCCAACCCCATGCGGCCCGCGAGCGCCTAGACCGGCGCTTCGGCTTCCTCGACGTCGCCGAACACCAGCCGGAAGCTGGCGCGAAGGGCCTCGTCGGCCTCGTCCATGGTCACCGGCAGCCCCAGGTCGACCAGGCTGGTGACCCCGTGCTCGGTCTGGCCGCAGGGCACGATGCCCGAGAAATGGCCGAGGTCAGGCTCCACGTTCAGCGATATGCCGTGGAACGACACCCAGCGGCGCAGCTTCACCCCGATGGCGGCGATCTTGTCCTCGCGAGTCGGGGCGCCGGCCGTCTTGCGCTCCACCCAGACCCCGACTCGGCCGTCGCGAATCTCGCCCTCGACATTGAAGCGGGCGAGGGCGCCGATCACCCAGGCCTCGAGGCTGGCCACGAAGGCGCGGACGTCGCGCCGGCGCTTGGTGAGGTCGAGCATCACATAGGCCACGCGCTGGCCGGGGCCGTGATAGGTGAACTGCCCGCCGCGGCCGCTGGCGAAGACCGGAAATCGATTCGGGTCGAGCAGGTCGTCGCCCTTGGCCGAGACCCCGGCGGTGTAGAGCGGCGGGTGCTCGAGCAGCCAGACCAGTTCGCCGGCGGTTCCCTCGGCGATGGCCGCGGCCCGCGCTTCCATGGCCGCCACCGCTTCGGGATAGGGAACCGGGGCGCGCGACACTGCCCACTGGGCGGCCAGGCCATCGTCGCGGCCGAAGATCGGCGCGTCGGGCGACAGGTTTAACGAGCGGTCAAGCATGTTGGACTCAATGTGGTGAGCAGGCCGGGCGCGTCAAAGCCCTGCTGGGATGTCTCTAGTGTTTCAAAGGCTTTGCGTCTTGGGTCAGGTCAACGAGGTCAACGTCGAAATATCGGTCCTGCTGGGCCGGTCGACCCTGCCGATGCAGCAGTTGCTGCGCATGGGCCGCGGCGCCGTGATCCCACTCGATGCCGGCGTGAACGAGGAAGTCTGGATCCTGGCGAACAACCATCCGGTCGCCCGCGGGGAGATTCAGATCAACGAGGACCGCATCTCGATCGCCGTCACGCGTGCGGCAGATGTGTATGACTTCATGGCAGGCGGTCAGTAGGGCTTCACAAAGCTTCAGGGGTTTGCTACCAGCCGCGCCTCACCACGAGCGGTCGTGGCGGAATTGGTAGACGCGCAGCGTTGAGGTCGCTGTGGGGCAACCCGTGGAAGTTCGAGTCTTCTCGACCGCACCAGTGAATCAGGGTCTTCAACAGCGACTGAGCACATCTTCGTCCGACGCCTAGGGAGGTCCGCATGAGCCGCGAAACGGCCGACCTGTCCGAAGCTGCCGACAAGATTTCTCCAGAGCTCGAAGAAGACCTTGAAGACCTCGCCCTAGGCGAGGACTACGCGCTAAATCCCGAATTCGTGGCCATGGTGGTGGACGCCGCCGATCGCGGCGACGCTGAGCGTCTGCGCGAACTGCTAGGCGCGCTGCACCCGGCCGACGTCGCCGACCTGATGGGCTTCCTGTCGGCCGAGTATCGCGACGAGGTGCTGGCCCACCTGGCGCCTGAAGCCCTGGCTGAGATTCTTTCCGAACTCGACACCGAGATTCGCGAGGAGGTGCTGGAGACGGTCGCCCCTGCGACCCTGGCCAAGGCGCTGGAGGAGCTCGATTCGGACGACGCGGCCGACGTCGTGGACGACCTGGAGGATGACAAGCGGGTCCAGGTGCTCGCGGCCATGCCCGAGACCGAGCGGGCGGCGATCGAGACGTCGCTGGCCTACGAGGACGAGACCGCCGGTCGCATCATGCAGCGCGAGGTCGTGGCCGCGCCGCAGTTCTGGACCGTCGGCCAGACCATCGACCACTTCCGCAAGGAAGCCGAGGACCTGCCCGAGCTGTTCTTCGACATCTATGTGGTGGACCCCAGCTACAAACCTGTCGGTGGGACGCCGGTCAGCCACCTGCTGCGCGCGCCGCGCAGCACGCCGCTGGCCCAGATCATGGAGCCGGTGACGGAAATCCCGGTCGGGATGGACCAGGAAGAGGTCGCCTACATCTTCGACAAGTACCACCTGATCTCGGCCCCGGTGGTGGAGCCGGGCGGGCGGCTGGTCGGCCAGATCACCGTCGACGACATCGTCGGCGTCATTCAGGAGGAGAGCGAGGAGGACATCCTCGCCCTGGCCGGGGTGTCCGACGCCGGCCGGAACGCCGACGTCCTGGACATCATTCGCGCGCGCCTGCCTTGGCTGGCGCTCAACACGGTGACCGCGGCCCTGGCCGCCAGCGTGATCCGCGCCTTCGAGGGCGAAATCGCCAAGCTGGTCACCCTGGCGGTGCTGATGCCCATCGTGGCCTCGCTCGGCGGCAACGCCGGCACCCAGGCCCTGGCCGTCGCCGTACGCGCCCTGGCCAGCAAGGAACTCTCCTCGGTCAACGCCTATCGGACGGTTTTCCGCGAGATGGCCGTGGGCCTGGCCAACGGGGCGGCCCTGGCGGCGGTGACCGGCGGGGTGATCTATTTCCTGTTTCGAGACGTGATGCTGAGCGTCACGTTTGGACTCGCGCTCATCATAAACCTGTTCGTCGCCTCGCTGGCCGGGGTGCTCGCCCCGCTGGTGCTCGAGCGGATGGGGCGCGATCCGGCGGTTTCGTCTTCAGTTTTCGTGACTTTCGCCACGGACTTCACGGGTTTCTTCGCCTTTCTCGGCCTCGCCGCCGTGATCCTGCTGTAACCGGCCCCTATTTTGCCGGCTAAGCCGTGGGCGCATGCGCCCATGTGTCAGGATGGGTCAATCGGCCATGAAACCGCGTAACCAGGTGTCGAGATCGGCTATCGAGCTGATCAAGCGCTTCGAAGGCTACCGCCGGAAATCCGCCCAGCTGCCCGATGGGCGCTGGACCATCGGCCATGGCCACACTCTGACCGCCCGCGAGGGGGCCGAGGTCTCGGAACAGGACGCCGAGGCCCTGCTGCTCTACGATCTGATCGCCGTGTCGCACTCGATCAACGAGTGGGTCTTCACCCCTCTGAACCAGAACCAGTTCGACGCCCTGACGGCGTTCGCCTTCAACATCGGCCTGGAGAATTTTCGGCGCTCATCGGTGCTGCGGCGGCTCAATGAGGGCAGCCTGATCCAGGCCGCCTGCGCGATGGAGCTGTGGCGCAAGGCGAAGTTCGAGGGCGAGACCATCGTGGTCGACGCCCTGGTGCGCCGCCGTTCGGCGGAAAAGACGCTGTTCCTGACGCCGGTCGACGGCTGGATCCCGGCGCCGTCGCCCGTGGTGCGGCCGAATATCGACCTGGACGCGACCGGCGTGGTGCCGCGCCAGACGCCGACGGCGCTGAACGCGCCGATGGACGGCGCCCTGGCGATCGTGGAGCGCGACGCCGCCCACCAAGAGCAGCCGGTCGGAGCCGTCCCGGAAGACGACCAGCAGAGCCCGACGGCGGCGGCCGCCGCATCGGTGTCGTCGCGGCTGTCCAACATCTTCAACGAACCGGTTCAGAGGGGACCGGTCGTCGACCCGCCCCCGCGGCTGGTCGTCGAGGAGCCCGCCCCGGTGACCGGGCTGCGGTTCCCCGAGCCGCCCGACGAGCCGGCCTTCGTCCTGACCCCGCCGGGCGAGGAGGAGTTCGCCGCGCCGGACGCGTTCGAGACGCCGAAACTCGAACTGGTCGCGGCCAACGAATCTGAGCCCGAGCCTACGCTGTTCGAGGCGCCGCAGGCGTCCACGGCGCCTGAGGTCGAGGCCGTGCTGGAAGCTGCGCCGCCCGAGCCTGAGCCGCCGACCTGGGACCGGCCGAGGGCGGTCCGGCGGCCGAGCCTTCTGCCGGCGGTCGGTCTCGCTGGCGCGGGAGTGGCGCTGTTCGGCGGCTGCCTGTTCTGGGCGCTGAGCATGCCCCAGCCGCAGGCCGCCGGGACGATGAACCCAGGTACGGTGATCTGGCTGGCCGGCATCGCCGGGGTCGGTCTGATCGGGGTGGCGGTCTACATGATCCTCGACCGACTGGGCCGCCAGGACATCGAACACGTGGACGCCATCCTCGAGCGCGACGAATAGCCACGGGCCCGTTCCGCCTTAGCCGCGACGCGTGCTAACCATGCCACATGAAGTGCGCCGTTCCCATTACGGCAGCCTTGAGCGCCCTGGCGCTTGGGGGCTGCGCCAGCCTGATCGGGCCTAGCTGCCCCGCTGGGCAGGAGTCGATGCGCACCGCCCAGCTCTTCTTCGGCCAGAACATCGGCGGCGAACACGGCGTTTCCGAGGCCGATTTCCGCAAGTTCGTCGACGAAGAGCTGACCCCGCGCTTCCCGAGCGGCCTGACCGTGCTGGAAGGCGGCGGCCAGTGGAAGGGCGACGAGAACAAGCTGATCCGCGAGGCGTCCAAGGTCGTGGTCCTGGTCCTGCCCAACGGCATCGAGGCGAACCTGAAGCTCAACGCGGCGCGCAAGGCCTACAAGGCCAAGTTCCACCAGGAGTCGGTGCTGCTGGTGACGCAGCCGGCCTGCGTGGATTTCTAGGCCGGCAGACTGTCGGCCAGGTTGCGGAGCGCCTGGGCGGTTTCGGCGTCGGCGGGAAAGAAGGTCTCGAGCGTCAGCTCCGACAGCGTCACGTCGACCGGCGTGCCGAAGACGGTGGTCGTGCTGAAGAACGACATCAAGCCAGCGGGGGTCTGCAGCCGGAACGGAATGGCCACCCCGCCGAACTCGTCGGACGGCTTGCGCGGCGGCTGGCCGCCCGGGATCGGATAGGCCTTCAACTCGGTCAGCAGCTCGGAAAGCGCCAGGTCGGCGGTCAGCTCGACCTCGCGGCGCAGCCGGTCAAGCAGGTGGGCGCGCCATTCGTGCAGGTTGGCGATCCGCGACGCCAGGCCTTCGGGGTGCAGGGTCAGGCGCAGCACGTTCAGCGGTGCGGCCAGCAGGTGGGGCGCGACGCCGGCCAGCATCGGCGCGATCATGCGGTTGGCGCTAACCAGGTTCCAGCCACGATCGACGACCAGGGCAGGGTAGGGCTCGTGCCCGGCGAGGATGACGTCGACGGCCCTGCGCGCCGCGGCCAGGGCGGGGTCGTCCAGGGAGCGTTGCGGAAACACCGGCGCGAAGCCGGCCGCTACGAGGATGGTGTTCCGTTCCCGCAATGGGATCTCCAGGTGCTCTGCCAGACGCAGCACCATGTCCCGGCTGGGCTGGGCGCGGCCGGTTTCGAGGAAGCTGAGGTGGCGGGTGGAAATCTCGGCGTCGAGCGCCAGGTCGAGCTGGCTGAGCCGGCGGCGCTGACGCCATTGACGGAGGTGGTCGCCCACTGCGGTTGCTGTCGCGATCATGGCGCGACACTAGCTGGGCCGGGGGGCGGGCTCCATGACCTGAGAAGTAATGAGCGCAAGATCTGACGCCCGAAAAGACAAAGGGCCGGCTCCCTTTCGAGAACCGGCCCTTCCATTGTCGGACCGCAGTGCGGCCCGCAACTCGGCGCTTACTTGGAGACCTCGTAAGCGGCGACCCGGGTCGCGGCTTCCACACTCGGATGAGGACAATGAGACACTGGGTCACCTCCTTTCAGCTGTTGAACAGGACCATCAATATGGGACGGATTTTCCGGTTCGCAAACCCCTTCATCGCCGTTCAAGCGAGCGTGACGCCGGCGGCGGCCGGTTCGTCTTCGCGGCCGGCCCGGCGGCGAAGCTCGGTGACCGGGCGCGGCAGCTTGTCGAGGGCCTCGATCGTGGCGCGGTAGCCAGCCTCGACCGCCGGCTCGAACGCGGACCAGTCGCGGATCTCGACCCCGGTCAGGTCGGGGGTGATGAGGACGTCCGTGGCTTCGCGCGCGGCAGCCAGATCGCGTCCGCTGGACACCGTGGCTGCCCGCATCAGCAGCGAGACGATCGGCGGCCCCTTGCGCCACTGACCCGAGCGGATCCAGCGCCAGACCGATTCCGGCCGTGCTACGTCATCGGCGGTGATCGAGCGTCCTCGGCTGACGTCGACGCCGACGATGGGGCCAAGCTGGGTCAACCGCATGATGTCGGCGGGGAAGTTCTTCATCACCGCGCCGTCGACCAGCACGTTGTTGTCGTCCGTGGTGGCGGGCGGCAGCACGCCGGGCAGGGAGATGGTCGCGCGCAGCGCCTTGCGCAGCAGCCCGCTCTTGTGAAGCTGATAGGCGCCGGTGGTGAGGTTCGATGACACGCAGAAGAACGGCAGCCAGAGGTCGGCGATCTGGATCTCGCCAAAATGCCTCGCCAGCCGCTCGCGCACCTTCTCGCCGCGGGTCATGGCCAGCAGCGGCAGAGCGATGTCGTCCAGCGGACTGGTGGTGACGAAAGCGTCGCGGATGCGCCGCTCCATTTCCTCGCCGTCCCAGCCGACCGCCAGGCCGGCGCCGACGATCGCGCCCATCGAGACGCCGCCGACGAAGTCGATGGGCACGCCGCGTTCGCGCAAGGCCTTGATCGCCCCGATGTGCGCGTAGGCGCGAGCGCCGCCCCCGGAGAGCACCAGCCCGACCGACTGGCCGGTCAGCAGGCGGGCGATCCGCCGAGCGTCGTCGCCGTTGTCGCGGCGAACCTGGAACAGCCGCGCGGGGCGCAAGGCGTCCACCCAGGCCTGCGATCCCCGCGGCGCCTTGCAGGTCTTGGGCTGAACCAGGATCAGGTCGACGAGCCCCTGGGCCTGAAGCGGCTCGCCATGGGCAAGACCTTCGGGCGGCGGGGCGCTGTCGCCCCGGGCGATCCGGAACAGGCGGTCGACCTGCCGGCCGACGACCTGGCGCCAGCCGATGTCCTCCGCCTCGGCGGCGTAGAGCACGAAGTCGTAGTCGCGCTCGACTTCGGAGAACCACTCGGTCGGGGCGTGCTGGGCCTCGCTGCCGACGACGGTCACCGAATAGCCGAGGCGGCCGACCTCCCGCGCCACCTTGTCGATCAGGCGGCGGACGGCGACGGCTGCGCCCGTTCCGACGAAGCCGTACACCGACGGCTCGCCGATCGAAGTCTTGCTGGCGGCCTGCCGGGTGCGCAGGATCATCAACCGCGCCAGCTCGGTCATCACCGAGGCGTCGGCCTCGGCCGCCTCGAAGAAGGCCTCGCGCGGCAGGGCGAAAATCTCGGAATCGCGCAAGGCCACCACGGTGCCGCTGTGCGGGGTCCCGGTGATCAGCGACATCTCCCCGGCGGGCTCGCCCGGCCGGATGACGCCCAGGAACTGCGGTTCGCCGTTCTCTTCCTTGCGGAAGGCGCCCAAACGTCCGGCGCGCAGGAAATAGAGGTGGTCGGCCGGTTCCCCGGCTTTGAACAGCGTTGCTCCGCCCGGCAGGGCGAACCACGTCGCTTCGCCGTGGCCGCGCTCCTCGTAGAAGAGACGGGCCAAGGCCGATTCGCTGGGAATATCGGGCAAGCTGACCACGGCGGCAGCCTAGCTTGCGTCGCCGTGGGCGGCTATGGCTTGGCCTGATCCAAAGTTCCGGTCCAGCGTTCTTTAAGGATCCCAGGAGACCGCAAGCCATGACCAATCCGATCGCCGACCCGCTGGTCGAAATCACCGACACCGACGCCGACTCCAGGCTGGTCGACATCGACGCGACCCTCGAAGGCGTCGCGACCGTGACGCTCAATCGGGCGATCCGGCGCAACGCGTTCAACGCCGAGCTGATCGCGGCCCTGCACGAGGCGTTCGAGACGCTGCAGGGCGCCGAGGGGGTCCGCGTGGTGTTCCTGCGCGGCGCGGGCTCGACCTTCAGCGCCGGGGCGGACCTGGACTGGATGCGCGAGGCCGTGGACCGCAGCGAGGCTGACAATCGCGACGATGCAATGCTGCTGGCGCGGATGCTCAAGAGCCTCTGGGACATCCCGGCGCTGACGGTCGCCCTGGTCGAGGGCGGCGCCTATGGCGGCGGCGCGGGACTGGCGGCGGCGTGCGACATGGCGGTCGCCACCGCCGACGCCAAGTTCAGCTTCTCGGAGGTCCGGCTCGGCCTCATCGCCGCGACTATCAGTCCCTATGTCGTGGGCGCGGTCGGTCCGCGCGAGGCGCGCGCGCTGTTCGCCACCGGCAAGGTGTTCGACGCCGCCTATGCCGAGAAGGTCGGGCTGGTCAGCGAGGTGGTCGCCGACGGCGCCCAGCTGACCGAGGCGCGCGACCGGATCGCCCGCGAGATGATGGCTTGCGGACCTGAGGCGGTCGCCCAGTCCAAGAAGCTGGTCGAGGACGTCGCCTTCCGTCCGGTCGAAGACGTGATGGAGGAGACCGCGCGGCGGATCGCCCGTGTGCGCGTGAGCCCCGAAGGCCAGGAGGGCGTCCGCGCCTTCCTTGAGAAGCGCAAGCCCAGCTGGCTGGTCTAGAGGCCATGTCGCTGCACATGATCAAGCTGGTGGTGGGCTGCGACACCATCGAGGACCTGCTCGCCTGGCACGAGGCGGGAAGGCCCTGGATCATGCACACCCGCCAGACGCCCAAGCGGGCCGTCGAACTGCTGGACGGCGGATCGCTCTACCGGGTTTTCAAGGGCGTGATCATGTGCCGCCAGCGCATTCTGGCGGTCGATACGGTGGGCGAGGGCGTCACCGCGCGCTGCCAGGTGACCGTCGATCCTGAGATCGTCCGGGTGGCGCCGACCCCCCGGCGCGCCTTCCAGGGCTGGCGTTATCTCGACGCGAAGGACGCGCCGCCGGATCTCTCAGGCGGCGTCGATGGGGACATTCCTGCGGAGCTGGCGCGCCAGCTCCGGGAAGCCGGCGCCTGGTAGCCGCTCAGACCGCCATATTGTCGATCAGCCGGGTCTTGCCGATCATCGCGGCGGCCAGCACGCGGCCCGGAACGGTCAGCGGACCGGGACCCGGGTGGCTGAGGTCGTCGGCGTTGCGGACCTCGAAGTAGTCGATGCGCTGGAAGCCGGCGCGCTCGAGCGCGGCGATGCCGGTGGCCTCCACCCGCTCGACGGGCTCGCCGGCCTGCAGGCGGCGCACCGCGTCGGCCAGGGCGACATTCATCCGGCCGGCGACTTCGCGTTCGGGCTCGCTGAGATAGGCGTTGCGCGAGGAGCGCGCGAGGCCGTCCTCGAGCCGAGAGGTCGGGGCCCCGACGATCTCGACCGGAATGTCCAGGTCGCGGACCACGCGCTTTATGACCTGCAGCTGCTGGAAGTCCTTCTCGCCGAAGACCGCGACGTCGGGGCCGCATTGCAGCAAGAGCTTGCTGACCACGGTGGCGACGCCGGCGAAGTGGCCGGGGCGGGCCGCGCCGTCCAGCGGCTCGGAGACGCCGGTGACGTTGACGGACGTGGCGAAGCCCTGCGGATACATCTCGCCGACCGTCGGGGCGAACAGCAGGTCGCAGCCGGCGCCAGCCAGCAGCTCGGCGTCGCGCGCCTCGCCGCGCGGATAGGCGTCGAAGTCCTCATTGGGGCCGAACTGGGTCGGATTGACGAACACGCTGGCGACGACCCGGTCGGCCTTGGTCTTGGCCAGGGCGATCAGCGACAGATGGCCCTCGTGCAAGGCGCCCATGGTCGGCACTAGCGCGACCCGTTCGCCGGCTCGCTTCCACGACGCCACCTGGGCGCGGAGTTCGGCGACGGTGCGGACGATGGCGATCTGGGACATGGGAAAACTCGCTGGACGGGGTGGCGCGCTTATGGCGCGGTCGGCCCATGGCGTCCATTCCATCCACAGTCGATGCAGCGCCTTACGTTGACGCCGCGTCGTGGTGAAGGTTCCTGTTAACAAATAGAATCGGTGCGAAGTCGCCGAATCGGTTTGGAGTTGAGAATCGATGTCACAAGCCAAGGTGATCGTCGTCGGGAACGAAAAGGGCGGGGCGGGGAAATCCACCATCGCCATCCACGTGGCCACGGCCCTGCTGCACGGCGGAGCCAAGGTCGCGACCTTGGACCTGGACGTGCGCCAGCAGTCGATGGGCCACTTCTTCGCCCATCGCCGCGCGTGGCTGGACGCCAATGGCGCGGTCGCCCCGATGCCGATCGAGTTCCAGCTGCCGGCCGAACTGGCCAAGGCGGCGGACGTCGACGCGCTGGCCCAGTTCGAGGAGGCGTTCGGCCGGGCGGCCGAGCAGGCCGACTTCGTGCTGATCGACACCCCCGGCAGCGACACGGCCATCGGACGCGCGGCGCACGGGCTGGCCGATCTCATCGTCACCCCCATGAACGACAGCTTCGTCGACTTCGACATGCTCGGCGTGGTCGATCCGGTAAGCCTGGAGCTGAAGCGGCCCAGCCTCTACTCCGAAACCGTCTGGAACAGCCGCAAGGCGCGGGCGGTGGCGAGCGGCCAGTCGATCGACTGGGTGGTGCTGCGTAACCGTCTGGCCCCCACCGAGGCGCGCAACCGCAAGCGGCTGGATGAGCGCGTCCAGGCGCTGTCGCGGCGGGTCGGGTTCCGCGTCGGGCCGGGCCTGCGCGACCGGGTCATCTATCGCGAGCTGTTCCCGTTCGGCCTGACCATCGCAGACCTGTCGCCGACGATCCGTCCGGTGGCGATGTCGCTGCAGCATGTCGCCGCCCGCCAGGAGCTGCGGGCGCTGATGGGCGCGCTGGGCCTCTCGGGCCTGGCCGGCGAAGAGTTGCTGGCGGCGCAATAGCCCCCTTCAGATGCTTTACCTGGCCCTTGGCTGTGCGGCGCTGTTGTTGCTGGTCTGGCTCACCCGCGGCAAGCCTTTGCTGAAGCGGCGCGAGTGGCGGTTCCTGGCCGGAGCGCTGGCGATCGCCTGTTTCGCGGCCGCGGCCTATGTCGGCGTGCGCGGCGGCTGGGGAAAGTCCATCGTGCTGGTGGTCATGGGGCTGTGGCTGGCGGTGTCGACCCGCCGGACGGGGATAGCGGCTCCGCCGACCGCCGGCCGCATTAGCGACAGCGAGGCGCGCTCGATCCTCGGGGTCGGGCCTGAGGCCACCGAAGCCGAGATCAGGGAAGCCTATGGCCGGCTGATGCGCATGGCCCACCCGGACAAGGGCGGGACCAGCGGCCTGGCCGCGCAACTGAACGCGGCCAGGGATCGTCTACTGAAGAAGTAGTCGTCAGGCCGGCCGCACGACCATGCAGGCCAGGCGCTTGGCCTTCAGGGCCTGACAGGCGTCCTTGGCGGAGGCCTCGGTGTAGCCTGAGAACCGCGCGCGGTATGTGCCGCCGACCTTGCCGCCGACTTCGCCGTTGGCGGCGCGGAAGTGCTTGCCGAAGCGCTTGGAGACGAGGGCGATCTGTTCCTTGGCGTCGGCCTTGGACTTGAAGGCGCCGACTTGGACCGACCACTTGCCGGCCGCCTTCTTGTCGCGCAGGGCGCTCTTCGAGGGTTCGACGATCTTGGTGCGGGCGGCGGCCGGGGTCGGGCTGGCCGAGGCGAGCACGATCTTCAGGCCGTCCTGCTCGTTGTCGCCCTGTTCGATGGAGGGGCGCAGGACCGGGCCAGAGGGCTCCGGCTCGAACAGGTTCTGGGCGACGGTGATCTTCTCGCCGCGGTCACGACGGGCCATGACGTCGAAACCGGTCAGGATCAGGTCTTCGGCGTTGTTGTTGCGCACGGCGGTCGACGGCGCGCCGAGGACCACGGTGATCAGACGGCGATTGTCGCGCACGGCCGACACCGCGATGTTGTAGCCCGAGGCGTTGGTATAGCCGGTCTTCAGGCCATCGACGCCGGGCATGCGACCCAGCAGGCCGTTGTGGTTGCGCATGGTCACGCCGCGGAACGTGAAGCTCTGCTGGCTGAACAGCTTGTAGTACTGCGGGTAGTCGCGCATCACCGCGCGCGACAGGATCGCAATGTCGCGGGCCGTGGAGACCTGGCGGCTGTCGGGCAGGCCCGAGGCGTTGACGAAGCGGGTGTTCTGCATGCCGAGCTCTTCGGCGCGCAGGGTCATCATCGCGGCGAAGCGCGCTTCCGACCCGCCCAGCTTTTCGGCCAGGGCCACGGCGATGTCGTTGGCCGACTTGATCGCCAGCGCCTGCATCGCCTGTTCGACGGTCAGGGTCTCGCCGGGGCGCAAGCCGAGCTTGGTCGGCGCCTGGGCGGCGGCGCGGGGCGAGATCACCACCGGATCGTCGAGACGGATGCGGCCGGCTGCCAGCGCCTCGAACGCCAGGTAAAGCGTCATCACTTTCGTGATCGAGGCGGGATACCGGGGGCTGTCCGCGCGTTTGGCGTACATCACCTCGCCGGTCTTCGCATCGACCACGATGGCCGCATACTTGGGTTGGCTGGCGGGCAGCTGGAGATAAGGAACCTGGGCCTGTGCGACCCCGGCGACCGGCGCGATGGCTGTCGCGGCGGCGAGGGCAAGGGACGCAATCAGGCGGCGGGCACGCTCGAACATGCGGTTCGTCCGTCAATACAAAGGTTTAAGCGGCCCCCCGGGCCACTCCGGATGAGTCGTAGCATGCCAGCCGTAGCCTTGCGCGATGGTAAACAGGACTTGAACGGGCCCATTTGTCGCGCCTGAACCGATCAACACTTCCGTGAACGTCCGGCGCCCAAAGGGCGGGCAGGGTTATTGTGCGGTGCACAAAATTCGCTTGACTGCTGCACTGCAACATGGGAAATGACGGGCGAGTTCAAGGCAAATCCCCCGTCCACGTTTGCGTCGCGGTATCACCGCCCAATCCCGACCCCAGGAGCCCGCCCATGGCCGCCGCCGAGACCGTTAAGAACACCGTCGAACAGTTCACCACCGCCGGCAACGTCGCCTTCAAGGACGCTGTCGAGAAGTCGCTCGCTCAACTGAACGAGATGAACACCCATTCGAAGAAGAACCTGGAAGCCGTCATCGCCTCGGTGACCGCCTCGACCAAGGGCGCCGAAGCCCTGGGCGCCCAGGCCATGGCCTACTCGAAGAAGGCCGTGGAAGATCACGTCGCCGCCGCCAAGTCGCTCTCGGGCGCCAAGTCGGTGCAGGAAGTGATCGAGCTTCAGACCACCTACGCCAAGTCGGCCCTCGACGCCTACATCGCCGAAGTCTCGAAGATGTCGGACATCGTGTCGTCGTCGGTGAAGGATGCGGTCAAGCCGCTCAACGAACGCGTCACCGCCGCCGTCGAGCGCCTGCAGGCCGCCCGCTAAAGACCTCCCAGTCGCCCCGCTCCGGCGGGGTGTCCGCACGGAGAAGGCCCGCGCCATCCCAGGCGCGGGCCTTTTCTCTTTCCGGCGCCCTTTTCGCTTTTCGGGTTCGGGGCGCAGCGGTAGACCTTCGGCATGTCGAAGGTCGAAGAACGCCTGTCTGCGCTCGGTCTCACCCTGCCGCAGCCCAATCCGCCGGTCGCCAACTATGTGCCCTTCGTGAGGGTCGGCGATCTCGTCCACATCTCCGGCCAGGTGTCGGTCGACGCCGGCGGCGGCATTCGCGGCACGGTTGGCGAGGAGGTCGACATCGAGACCGCCAAGGCGGCGGCGCGTCTGTGCGGCGTCAACCTGATCGCCCAGATGAAGGCGGCCTGCGACGGCGACCTGGACCGCGTGGTCCGGGTGGTCAAGCTGGGCGGTTTCGTGCAGGCCGGCGCGAACTTCCTGGAGATCCCGCAGGTCGTGAACGGCGCCTCGGACCTGATGGTCGAGGCCTTCGGCGAGGCCGGCAAGCACGCCCGCTCGGCGGTCGGCGTCTATCGACTGCCGCTCGGCTTCTCGGTCGAGGTCGACGCCGTGGTGCAGGTGCGGTGAGCAACCCGTTCGGCGAGGCCTGGGACCTGCTGTTCCACCCGCCGGTGGCGCACCGGGGGCTGTGGACGCGCGGCGGGGCGCCGGAGAACTCGCTCGCCGCCTTCCAGGCCGCCTGCGAGGCCGGCTACGGCGTCGAACTGGACGTGCACCTGTCGTCGGACGGGGAGGCGATGGTCTTCCATGACGAAGACCTGAAGCGGATGACCGGCGTCGAGGGCAAGCTTCGCGACCGCACCGCCGCCGATCTGGGCGAGCTGACCCTGAAGGACACTGACGAGAAGATCCCGACCCTGCGCGAGACCCTGGCGCTGATCGGCCGCCGGGCGATGGTGCACATCGAGCTGAAGACCGCCTATGGCGAGGTCGGGCCGCTGGAGCAGCGCGTCCACGAATTGCTGATCGACCACGCCGGCCCGACCTGCGTGATCGGGTTCAATCCCTACTCGCACGCCTGGTTCGCCGACCGCTTCCCGGGCGTGCTGCGGGGGCTGGACAGCTACGACTACAAGCAGGTGCCGCACATGAACGAGGCGCAGCGCGAATCCTTCGCCAGGCTCGAGCATGTGGCGATCGCTCGCCCGCACTTCCTGGCGCTGCACATCGGGATGCTGCCGGACGAGCAGGTGGCGAAGTACCGGGGAGAGGGCATGCCGGTCGTGGCCTGGACAGTGCGCGAGCCGGGGCAGTGGGACGCGGTGAAGGACTATTGCGACAACCTGATCTTCGAGGGTTTCGAAGC